>NZ_CP047491.1:3065000-3402500 GCF_009931115.1 Microbulbifer hydrolyticus
AAACTTCCATCGCAGCGGCGCGAGCACCCTGGGCATAAAACGCCGCGTAATCCGCTTGCAAGCGCACAGGATCCGGTGTCGTCAGGCCGGTTTCCTGAAGGCTGATGGCGCCATTTTTCCACACACCGTTCCCGATGGTGCCCATCACTGCCGCGCTGCCAAAGTGTTTTGCCAGTAGCTGTGAGGTCAGGTAGGCGCAGGTGGACTTGCCATTGGTGCCTGTTACGCCAACCAGATACATGGATTCAGACGGGTGCCCATAAAATCGCGCGGCAATTTCGCCGACACGGGCTGCGAGCCCGGGCACGGTGACCACATCAATACCATTGCGCACCTCAATTCCGAGCGCGTCGCCGTCAGCCAGTACTGCTGCCGCACCACTGGCGATGGCGGCATCAATATATTGACGCCCGTCCACCTGGGTTCCGCGCAGGGCCATAAATACATCACCGGCCTCAACCTGGCGGCTATCCAGAGCCACGCCAGTCACCTGGATGTCCGGAATACCTGCGTAGCCCGGCACCAGGGTGACCAGAGATGCTTTTCGATTCTGCAATTCGTTTTGCTGGTTCACGATGTCGTACCTCTCTCGTCCAGCTGCGTCGCCAGCTGCTGATCAGCCGGGGCGACCTTTTCCGGTGGCACCTGAAGCAGGCGCATGGCACCCGTCATAACTTTGCCGAATACCGGCGCCGCCACCTCACCACCGTAATACTTGGCATGGCTCGGATCATCGATCACGACCACCGCAGCAAGGCGTGGATTGTCGGCCGGGATAAATCCGGCAAATACCGAGCGGTAGCGGTTATCTGCGTAGCCACCGCTACCGACCTTATGCACCGTGCCCGTCTTTCCCGCCACTCGGTAGCCATCGACCGCGGCACGCTTGCCTGTGCCCTCAGGGCCAATCACCGTTTCCAGCATGGCAGACACTTGCTGAGCCAGCTCCGAGTCCACTACACGCTCTCCACCTGCGGCTTTTTTGCCCTGCGCCAAAATGAGCGAAACCGGGCGCTTGAGCCCGGCATTGGCAACGACGCTGTAGGCCTGGGCCAACTGTACGGCGTTCACCGTTAAACCGTAGCCAAAGGCAAAGTTGGCCAGTTCGATGGGATGCCAGCGATCCCTGGTGGGCAGAATGCCCGGCGCTTCTCCGGGGAATCCGCTGCCAACCGCCTCTCCGAGCCCCAGGCGGTAAAAAAGTTCACGCAAGGTTTCCGGTTCCAGATCCATCGCCACCTTGGTGATTCCAACCTGGCTGGATTTTGTGATAACCCTGGTCAGGTCGATTTCACCGTAGTTCACCGGATCCAGTAGCGTCTTCCCCGGAAGGCGGATATATCCGGGGCTGGTATTGATACGGGTATGCGGCGTGTAGCGTCCGGTCTCCAGCGCCGCCAGTGCGGTAAGCGGCTTAATGGTAGAACCGGGTTCAAACTGGTCGATCAGCGCACGATTGCGCATCGCTGCCGCCTGCACCCCATGACGGTTATTGGGGTTAAAGGAGGGCTGATTGGCCATGGCCAGCACGTCGCCACTCTGGGTATCCAGAATGACCATAAAACCGGAAGCTGCACCGTTTTCCGCTACCGCCTTCTTGAGCTCCCGATAAGCCAGATACTGCAGGCGCATATCGATGGTCAGCTGGAGATCACGGCCCGGGCGCGCTTCCTGCTTTACCGCAAGGTCCTGCACCGTACGCCCTTTGAGGTCCTTTACTACCTGACGCTTACCGACCTCACCTGCCAGAGACTGCTCGTACGCCAACTCGAGTCCTTCCTGACCGAGGTCGTCAATATTAGTAAAGCCCAGCAACTGGGCAGTGACCTCACCGGCCGGGTAAAAGCGGCGGTATTCCTTTTTGCTGTATACGCCGGCGAGGTCCAGCGCCAGCACCTTGTTGGCCCGCTCCGGGGTCATGTGTCGGCGCAGGTACATAAAACCCTTGTTACGGTACTTCTCCAGCCGTTTGGCAAGACGCGCGGGTGGCGTGCCAAGCCCCGCAGCCAGAGCGCGCAACTCGTCCGCGCTGGCCTCTTTTAACAGTTGAGGATTGGCCCAGATTGTCTGTACCGGTGTGCTTACTGCCAGCAGCTCGCCATTACGGTCAACAATGGAGCCTCGATAGGCGGCGATTTCCTCGGTACGGATGGTGCGTGCACGGCCCTGGTCCTGCAGGAAGCGGTAACCCTTATCCTGCTCGGGAAGTACCTGCAGGCCGGCAAGGTGCACCACCAGCGCCACAGCCAGCAGGCACAGCAAACCGGCCACCAGCGCAAAGCGCCAGCGGGCAATTCCCGGCTGTTGTTGCTGTTTTTTGACTGCACCCATGACGGACTGTTTCCCTGCGCGTTTACGCACTCTTTTATAATTTGCAGCGGAGCTGCACTCTCAACTTACGCCCTGCCTGCGCGACCAAGACGGCCGACTATCGCTTGTCTGGCGTCACCAGCACTCGTTCAGCCGGTGTCGGCGCACGCATATTCAGCTCTTCTCGCGCCACTTGCTCGATCCGGCTGTAAGCGGACCAGGCTCCGCGCTCCAGCAGCAACCGCTCCTGCTCGTATCGCAACTCATCTCGATGCCGCTGGGCCTGCTCCAACTTTGCGGTCAACGCGCGACTCTGCTGAGTGGTGTGCACTACCCCCAGCGCTGACACCATCAACAGCATCCATAGCGCTGTGAGCAACCATCTGTTTCCACCTGCCGCCGCCATTACGCCCTCGCCCCTCAGGCCAGCCGCTCGGCGACACGCATCACCGCGCTGCGAGAGCGCACATTGCCCCCGACTTCCTCGGACTCCGCCTTGACGGCCTTGCCCACAGAGCGCAATGTCCTGTGAATCTGGCTATCCATGACCGGCAGGCCACGCGGCAGCTGGGGTCCCTTTTCCTGCTCACGAATGAACCGCTTCACAATGCGATCCTCCAGGGAGTGAAAGCTGATCACTACCAGACGACCGCCGGGCTTCAGCAGTGCCAGAGACTTCTTCAATACCGACTGCAGGTCATCCAGCTCTCCGTTCACGTGAATCCGGATGGCCTGAAACACCCGGGTCGCAGGGTGTTTACCCTTCTCCCAGGCTGGGTTCGCCGCCTTGACTACCTCCGCCAGATCCAGCGTACGCTCGAACGGCTTTTCCGCACGCCGGCGCACAATCGCCCCGGCCATACGGCGCGCAAAACGCTCCTCGCCGTACTCTTTAAACACTCGCACCAGTTCCGCTTCGGACTCAGTGTTCACCCAGTCTGCCGCGCTCATGCCCCGACTTGTGTCCATCCGCATATCCAGCGGGCCGTCCTGCATAAAGCTAAAACCGCGCTCAGCCTGGTCCAACTGCGGCGATGACACTCCCAGATCCAACAATATGCCGCTGACCTGCCCGGCTTCCGCAGCCTGATCCATATCGGCAAAAGAGCCGTGCCAGATTTCGAACCGCGGCTCATCACCAAAGCGTTCCGCCGCGAACTCGATTGCCTGAGGGTCTTTATCCACCGCCAGAAGGCGACCAGACTCATTCAAACGGTCGAGCACCAGGGCACTGTGCCCTCCGCGCCCGAAAGTTCCATCTATATAGAAGCCACCCGGATCCACCACCAGGGCGTCCACAGCTTCGCGCAACAACACACTGCGATGCAGATTCTGGGACACCCGTTTCTCCTGCGATCATCAAAATTCGTTTACAAGGTCGCCCTAAAGGGACAGGGAGGCCATCTCTTCCGGCATTTCACCGTCGTCTTCACTGTCATCCAGCCAGCTCAACCAGCGTTCTTCGCTCCACAGCTCCAGCTTCTTGCCCTGCCCTACCAGCATCAACTTTTTCTCCAGACCCGCGTACTCGCGCAGGGTTGGCGGAATCAGTACGCGGCCATTGGCATCCACCTGAAGCTCGCAGGCATACCCGATCAGCAGCCGCTGGGCCCTGCGCGCCTTCTTGTTGAAGTTGGACAGCCCTTCGATTTTAGGGAGAATTTCGCGCCATTGCGCCTCTGGATAGACGAGCAAGCAGCGCTCTTCCGTATGCGCCGTCACGACCAGCCGGCCACCGCAATCTTCCAGCAGCGAGTCCCTGACCCGCGCCGGAATGGCCAGACGCCCCTTGGCGTCCATATTGATTGCGTGACTTCCCAGATACATGGATCAGGTTCCGCGACCGTGCCTAGCTTCGTTTATTCGTAAATGGTGAAAAATTGCGCGTTTTTGCCTGGCTGGGCGTGATTAACCACTCACAACCACTTTCATCCCACCAAGCCCCACAAAATTCCACTTTTCTCCACCTCCCACACTATAAATCTGGCCGACGTAAAGTCAAGGAAATCGACAGTAACTACAGAGAAAAAGCCCAGTATTTTCGCGGGCTACAGGCGAAGTGTTTACATTTCAGGCAGAGGAGTGGGCGCGCAAATATTCAACAGAGCAAGTACTTACTTTTGCAAGTTCACAACTTACTTTAAGTTTGGAGAGGAGCCCTATGACGCGAAACAAAAAGCGCATTTGCGAGTGGGCACTAACCGGATAAATGGCGCACAGATGAGTTTGACGCCAATAATCAATGAAACGCCAGGCGACGGGAGCTCAATGAAACCAGTGCCATACGAAGGGTTTAGAACAGGAAGGCATATAAAGATCAGCTTTTATTATTTTTAACCCAGTCCAAGTCGCTGTAGTTTTGCGATATTGAAAATTCAGCAGGATTCCAAAGCCATGGGCTTTTCAGCAGGACTGAGCAAACCTTCCGCGACCACCCGCACCTTCCATCACGATGCGGACCTGGACGCGCTCAACCAGCGCTTCAAAGACAGCAAGCCCAGCGCGATCATGAAGTTCACCATCGCCGAAGCGGAAAACCCGGTGGTATTCACCAATTTCCGCCCTCTGGCGGTTGCCTTCCTGCATCTGGTTACCCGCGCCAAGCCTGATATTCCGGTCATCTGGGTCGACCATGGCTACAACACGCCGGAGACCTACCGCCACATCGAGAAAGTGATCAAGCTGCTGGACCTCAACCTGTATACCTACTCCCCGAAAATGTCGGCCGCGCACTACAACGCGGTTTACGGCGGCATCCCCCCGCTGGACACGCCAGAGCACGACTTCTTCTCCCGCACGGTCAAGCTCGAACCGTTCAACCGGGCAATGCAGGAACTGAAACCCGATGTGTGGCTAAACGGCATCCGCCACGACCAGAACGCCCACCGCCAGGGCCTGGACATATTCACCAAAGGCAACCACGGCACCATTCGCGTCGCACCGATGTTCCACCTGAAGGAAATCGACGTGGAAGAGTACGTGTATGAAAACGACCTGCCAGATAACGATGTGTACTTTGACCCGACCAAGGGTGAGGAGCACCGTGAGTGCGGACTACTGCTGCAAAAGTAACCCGCAGCGCGGACGCCAAACATCGCAGAATTGGAGAACAGGAAGATACACGGACGTACTGCCACGGATGGCACACTGCTTAAATCCGTAGCGTGACTTAAATACGCAGCGTTGAAAGGTATCCGGCCTGCGGCGCTGGCGCCGCGGCAACCGGACCTCTGGAATTAGGCGAGTCAGCCGATAAGCCGGGTTCTGTCGCGGACAATCATTCATCTGGGATGCCTGTCACCAGACACCTCAAGCGACCTACCCGCCCTCAGTGCGGGTCACACCTGTAGAGGGCCTATTTGGTCTTGCTCCGAACGGGGTTTACCGTGCCACGAACTGTTACCAGCCGCGCGGTGCGCTCTTACCGCACCCTTTCACCCTTACCTGTGCTTCCCCAAACCGAAATTCAGGGAAGCCATCGGCGGTCTACTCTCTGCTGCACTTTCCGTAGGCTCGCGCCCCCCAGGCGTTACCTGGCGTCCCACCCTATGGAGCCCGGACTTTCCTCCACCCCACCACCCAAAGGTGGCGAGACAGCGATTGCCTGGCTGACTCGGCGCGAAGAGTAAAGAGCGCCCCACGGGAATGCAACTTACTTTTGCACCCTATTTTTGCGAAAGCGACCAGTTGTAGAGCAGCTTCTTGTTCACCCCGGTAATCTCCGCCGCCACTGCCGCCGCACGCTTGGGCGGCAGCTCGGCCAGCAGCAGCGTCATCACCCGCTCAGACTCCGCATCCAGCTCTGACGACCTGCCCTCGGCCGCACCCCGCACCAGCAGCACTATCTCTCCACGCTGCTGATTGCTGTCCGCGCGCACCCACTCAACCAGTTCCGCCAGCGGCAGCAGCTGAATCGTTTCGAATGCTTTGCTGATCTCCCGTGCAATCACCGCTTCGCGGGTATCGCCAAACACCAGCCGCATGGCCTCCAGGGTATCCAGCACCCGGTGTGGCGCCTCGTAAAACACCATGGTACGGGCTTCGCCAGCGAGCGCCTGCAGCGCCTTTTCCCGCGCCAGCGGTTTGGCCGGCAGGAAACCTTCAAAGGTAAACCGGTCACTGGGCAGCCCCGCCGCAGACAGGGCCGCGACAAAAGCGCAAGCGCCGGGGATGGGAACAACGTTAAAGCCGCGCTCACGCGCCTCGCGAACCAGACGGTACCCGGGGTCTGAGATCAGCGGGGTACCGGCATCAGAGATCAGGGCGACGGTCTGCCCCTGCTCCAGGCGCTGGAGAATTTTTGTGGTTCGCTGGTCATCCGAGTGGTCGTGGTACGCCACCAGGGGGGTTTCGATGGAAAAGTGCGAAAAAAGTCTCTGACTGTGACGGGTGTCTTCCGCCGCCACCAGATCCGCCGATTGTAGAACTTCTATGGCTCGCGGTACCATATCCGCCAAATTGCCAATGGGCGTCGCGACGATATAGAGCACCGCTGTATCCAGCCCCATAGTTCACTCCAGAATAAGTTTTGTGGGAGAAGAATATGTCCGCCCTTTACCGGCGAATTCCCTTCATTTTCAATGGTCTGGCTGCCGCCACCCTGACGCTGGCGCTGGCCGGCTGCCAGACCCCCAGTACCGAGCCGGGCGCACAGGTTGCGGTCGATGCGGGCAACGTGGCCACCGCCGACCGCCAGAGCGCCATCCGCCTGCTGAATGATGCGCGCCGACTTCCGTCGCCAGAAAAGGATCGTGCGCTGCTGCAGGCGGCCGCCATTCTATACACTCTGGGCGATAACGCGACGGTCCGGCAAGCTGCCAGCAACATTGATGCGGAACAGCTCACTGACGCCGAGTACGCTCAGTATGCCCAGGTGTACGGCAGCGCTCTCGCCGCAGACGATGAATTCTTTACCGCACTGGACCTGGTGAGCGCTCCGCGCCTGGAGCAGGCCTGGTTCAAGATCCCCGCGGATACGGCCCTTCCCCTGCGCAACCTTCGCGCCGACTTGTGGGGCCTGATGGGGGACATCGACAGCGGCATTGCTGAACGTCAGCGCATCGCGCCGCTCGCCCGTGAAGACGAAGCCATCTCCGCCAACAATGACGGTTTCTGGCAGCTCCTCACCCAGCTTCCATCCAGTGAGCTCCGCCTGCGGGCCGATGAGAGCCTGGACCCTGAGATGCGGGCCTGGTACGAGCTGGCACTCCTCGGGCGCGACACCCAGGCAGATATCAGTACCCAGCTGACCGCCCTGAGCCGTTGGCGGCAGCAGTGGCCGAGCCACACCGCCGTCTCACATCCGCCTCAGGCACTGCAGCTGCTGGAGCGCCTGGCTTCACAGCGCGCGCAAAATGTAGCGCTGCTGCTGCCTCTGTCCGGCTCCCTGGGGAGCGCCGGACGCGCGATTCGCGACGGCTTTATGGCTGCCTACTATAGTGCGCTGGATGCCGGTGCTCCCACGCCCCAGATTCAGGTATATGACACGGGCCTGGACCAGCCGTTTGAAGAGATTTACCAGACCGCGGTTAATAACGGTGCCCAGGCGATTGTCGGCCCACTGGATAAAAGCAGGGTCGCCAACCTGCTCGCCACCGAAATGTTACCGGTCCCTACCCTCGCACTGAATTACGGTGATCAGGGCCGTCTCACTCAGGACCTGGTCCAGTTTGGACTGGCCATTGAAGACGAAGCTCGCCAGGTAGCGCGCCAGGCCTATCGCCAGGGGCACCGTCAGGCCATGATTCTGACGCCGGAATCCAGCTGGGGCCAACGCGGCCTGGAAGCGTTCACTGAGGAGTGGAACACGCTCGGAGGGACGGTCACCGAGAGTCGTAACTACCGCGACGACACCAACTTTTCGCAGCTGGTAAGCGATGCGCTGCTGATCTCCGAAAGCAAAAGTCGCGAGAGTGAATTGCGCAAAAAACTGGCTTCGCCGCTGAAGTTTACCCCGCGCCGACGCGGTGATGTGGACATGCTGTTTGTACTGGCCCAGCCGCAACAGGCGCGCCAGATCAAACCCATGCTGTCGTTTTTCTACGCCGGCGAACTTCCGGTGTTCTCTACGTCGCAGATTTTTGCCGGCAACATAGACCGCCAGCGCGACCGCGACATCAATGGGGTGCGTTTTACCGCCCTCCCCTGGCTGTTTGAAGACGACAATAAAACCAAGCAGAACATCGTGAAACAGGCGGCCCCTTCACCGGCGTTTGCCCGCCTGTACGCGCTGGGCGCGGACGCGTTCCGCCTGTATCCACGCCTGCCTATCCTGCGCCAGTTCCCCGAGCAGCAGGTTTATGGGCTGACCGGTTCCCTGAGCCTTACCGCCGATGGACGCATCGTGCGTGAACAGATCTGGGCAAAAATCGAAAAGGGAGCGCCGGTACCGATTACCACAAGCGAGGTCGGCACGGTACCCGCTGACCGAAGCGCCCGCGTCGATTAAGCTCAGCGAACATTTATCTATAGGAAAGGATTTCCGTGGATACAAAAAGCATGGACTCAACAGCAATTGGCAACCGCATGGAAGCGATTGCCGAGCGGCATCTGACAAACGCAGGCCTGCGCATTGTCGAGCGAAACTTTCGCGGCCGCTTCGGCGAGATTGACCTGATTGCGCGCGATGGCGGCACCCTGGTATTTGTTGAAGTACGTTACCGGCGCAATCGCCGTTTTGGCGGAGCCGGTGTTTCGGTAGACTTCCGCAAACAACGCAAGCTGCTCACGACAGCCAATGGCTACCTGCAATATCGGAAAATCGATTGCCCATGTCGCTTTGATGTCATCACCATCGAGCGTGGCGATCACAAAGAATCACTGGATATCGACTGGATTCAAAACGCCTTCGGGCAGTAGGCTCACACAGATGGAAACCATAGAATAAATGGAACAGAGAGTTGTAACCCTGTTTCACCACAGCATTGAAGCAACAATGAATGCTGGTGAACTTTTGGCACCTTTGATTGCCGAAGCCAGCGAAATGATCGTGCACACGCTGCTGGCCGAAAACAAACTCCTGATCTGTGGAAACGGCCTCAGCGGTGCCCTTTCGCAAAGTTTTTCAGCGCAGTTAATGGGTGGTTTCGAACGGGAGCGTCCGGGCCTTCCTGCTCTGGCACTGAACGGCGACGCCATTACCATTGGCACGGTTGCGCGCAACCACGGGCGCGCGGAATCCTATGCTCGGCAGATCAGGGCGCTGGGCCAGCCCGGCGATCTGCTGGTCATTATCAGTACCGACGGCAGCGACTCCAATCTTGTGCAAGCGATCCGCGCGGCACACGACCGGGAAATGGGCGTGCTCGCACTCACCGGTGGCGAGAGCGATAGCGACTGTACCGCGCTACTCGATGTGCACGATATTGAACTGCGAGTGCCCTCCCTGGTTGCCTCGGAGGTACACCAGGTACACCTGTTAACGCTGTTCTGCCTGTGCGACCTGATCGACAGCAGCCTGTTTGGCGGATACGAGGAATAATTTATGCAATTGACTTCAGGTAAACGCTTTATGAAACCGGTCTCTCTGACCATAGCCGCCTTCGCACTTTCAATTCTGGGCGGGTGCGCCACAGTACTGGATGCGACGCATGACGGCCCGATCCAGCCGGATCCGGGTGAGCGCAGCTTCGGCACCTATATCGATGACCAGCAACTGGAAACCATTACCAAGGTCAATATCGGCAAGGCGCATCCAGACCTGAAAGCGGCCAATATCGATGTAGTCAGTTTCAACGGCGTGGTATTGCTCACAGGCCAGGTACCCTCCAACGAGCTGCGCAACCTGGCCGGCGGCACAGCGCAGCAGGTACATTCCGTGCGCCAGGTCTACAATGAAATTCAGGTACGCGGAACCACCTCCGTGCTTGCCCGAACCAGCGACACCTGGCTGACTACAAAAGTGAAAAGCGTCCTGCTGACTGATAAGGAAATCGACAGCGGCCGCATCAAAGTGGTCACCGAAAACGGAGTGGTTTACCTGATGGGTCTGTTGACCCGCCAGGAAGCAGAAAATGCCGCGGAAAAGACACGCACCGTGGGTGGTGTACAGAAAGTCGTGAAAGCAGTGGAATATATCGACTGACGCTTGGCGGAATTTCAGACAATAAAAAACGGAGGCCTTGGCCTCCGTTTTATTTTGCCTCGAATGAAGCGGGTTACGGGCGCTCGATGGCGACTGCCGTTGCCTCACCACCACCGATACACAGACTTGCCACACCCTTTTTCAGGTCGCGGCCTTCCAGTGCGGCGAGCAGGGTCACGATCACCCGCGCACCACTGGCACCGAGGGGATGTCCGAGCGCACAGGCGCCGCCGTTGACGTTGACCTTGTCGCGGGACAGCTCCAGATCCTTCATCGCCGCCATGGTCACCACAGCAAAAGCTTCATTGATCTCGAAAAGATCCACATCTGCGACATCCCAGCCGGTCTTCTTCAGCAGGTTGGTCATCGCCGACACCGGCGCAGTGGTAAACCACTCGGGCTCATGCGCAAACTGGCTCTGCCCTTTCAGCACCGCCAGCACGCGAACACCGCGCGCCTTGGCCTCGCTCTCGCGCATCAGCACCAGTGCTGCGGCACCGTCAGAAATCGAACTGGCGTTGGCAGCAGTGACGGTGCCATCTTTGCGGAAAGCCGGACGCAGCTGCGGAATCTTGTCCGGACGTGCACTGCCGGGCCCCTCGTCCACGGAAACCTCAACTTCACCTTTGCGCGTGCTGATGGTCACGGGCGAAATTTCCCGCGTGAAAGCGCCGGATTCGATGGCAGCATTGGCCCGCGCCAGGGACTCCAGCGCAAATGCATCCTGCTCTTCACGGGTAAACGCGTACTTGTCGGCGGTACATTCGGCAAAATTACCCATCAGCTGGCCGTCGTAGGCGTTTTCCAGGCCATCGGTAAACATATGGTCGAGCACTTCACTATGGCCGAGTCGCATGCCTGCACGGGCCTTGGGCAGCAGATAGGGCGCATTGCTCATACTTTCCATGCCCCCGGCAACTACAACCTTTGCCTCTCCCGCAAGCAGCGCATTCCGAGCCATCATCACGGTTTTCATGCCGGAGCCGCACACCTTGTTTACGGTGGTGGTTGGCGTGCCTTCCGGGATACCGGCACCCAGTGACGCCTGGCGCGCCGGCGCCTGACCGAGGCCCGCCGGCAAAACACAGCCCATCAGGACTTCATCTACGTCGGCTGCCGCCACACCGGCGTCAGCGAGCGCGCCGCGAATCGCGACCGCACCCAGCTCCGGGGCACTCAGCCCGGACAGCGCGCCCTGCATCGCTCCCATGGGAGTTCGGGATATTCCAACAATGACCACGGGGTCTGTAACTTGCTCACTCATGCTGTAAACACTCCAGATTTAACGGCAACTGCCACAAAAGGCTGACCAGCATTGCGGCGACTCGTATTTTCGCGGCAGATTATAACCCAACCCGGGGCCCCTCCGGCTATCCACCTTTCGTTGTAATCTCCATGGTAATATCAGGCGCAATCGCGGAATCAACCGATACCAACGAAAAAGACTGACTTTTCACAACAGGAAGAAGACCCTCAATGGAAGTTTCAACCATCGTCTGGCTAGTAGTCCTGGCCGCACTGGTGTTTTACGTTATTAACATCTACAACAAACTGGTTTCCCTGAAGAACCGCTATGAAAACGCATTTGCACAAATCGAAGTGCAACTGAAACGCCGTTACGACCTGATCCCGAACCTGGTGGAATCTGCAAAAGCCTACCTCAAGCATGAGAGGGAAACCCTCGAGGCGGTAATCAGTGCGCGCAACTCGGCCCTGGCCGGCCTGAAGGCGGCATCCAGCAACCCCGGCTCCGCAGCAGCGATGGCCGATCTGGGCAACGCAGAAGGCGCCCTGGCCGGCGCCCTCGGCCGCCTGAATGTGGTCATGGAGGCCTACCCGGACCTCAAGGCCAACCAGACGGTACAGCAGGTGATGGAAGAGCTGACCAGCACGGAAAACAAGGTATCTTTCGCGCGGCAGGCCTTCAACGATGGCATTACCGCTTACAACACATTCCGCCAGAGCTTCCCACCGGTATTTTTTGCCGGCTTCTTCGGCCACCGCGAGAATGGCAAACTGCTGGAATTTGCGGATTCAGAGGCTT
Organism: Microbulbifer hydrolyticus; assembly: GCF_009931115.1. Lineage (NCBI taxonomy): Bacteria > Pseudomonadati > Pseudomonadota > Gammaproteobacteria > Cellvibrionales > Microbulbiferaceae > Microbulbifer > Microbulbifer hydrolyticus. Next base: position 3,077,438 of record NZ_CP047491.1, read on the forward strand.
TCCAGGCCGCCCCCAAGGTCCAGTTCTGACGCCCAGCTATGAATTTTTTTGAATATCAGGATAAGGCACGCCGCAATTCAACCCTGCTGGTGGTGCTGTTTGCAGTAGCGGTACTCGGGCTCATTGCCATCACCACCTTGTTTATCGCGTTGCTTACACACTACTCCCGCGGGCAAGGCTCCGCCTCTTTTACAGAAATCTTCGCGGGGCTAGGCTGGGATATGGTCGCCGGGATTGCGGTAACCATCTCCGCAATTATCGCCGTGGCCAGCTTCTTTCGCTTGCGCCAACTGGCAGCCGGCGGTCGCGCCATCGCAGAGTCACTCGGCGGCAAAAAAATCAACATCGCTCCCGATGGCCTGGCCGAGCAGCGCGCTCTGAACGTGGTAGAAGAAATGGCTCTCGCCTCGGGGACGCCAGTGCCCGATGTCTACATCATCGAGGACAGCGCCATCAACGCGTTTGCGGCCGGCTACAAACCCGCTGACGCCGTTGTAGGGCTTACCCGAGGCTGTATCGAACAACTCAATCGGGAAGAGCTTCAGGGCGTTGTTGCGCACGAGTTCAGCCATATTTTCAATGGCGATATGCGGCTCAATATTCGCATCGTCGGGTTGCTGCACGGTATCTTGATCATCGGCCTGCTGGGGAGCTGGCTGTTGCGTGGCAGTCACTGGGCCGGTGGACGCGACAACCGCGGGCGCGCCGCGGCCTTCGCTATCGGTGCGGGGCTCCTGGTTATCGGATACACCGGCACTTTTTTCGGCAACCTGATCAAATCCGCAGTAAGCCGCCAGCGCGAATACCTGGCGGACGCCTCCGCAGTGCAGTTCACGCGCAGTAATCGGGGGATCGCGGGGGCACTGAAAAAAATTGGCAATCACGCTTCAGGCTCAAATCTCAAAGCCGCCAACGCCAGCGAATTCAGCCATATGTATTTCGCCAGCAGCCTCAAACATTCCCTCTTGGGCTTTTTCGCTACACACCCTCCCCTGACCGCCCGCATCAGCCGCCTGGATCCAGCCTGGACAGGTTTCGGCACGCAGCCGGCATCAGCATCGCAGGCAGGCGCCGAAACTGGCGGGATGCCCCACTCCGACGCTGATACACAGATAGCCAGCCTGAACCAGGCGGTGGCACACCCGGGTGACACTGCCAGCGATGCCGTCAGCCCCTACCAGGCCCGCCTGGATCAGGTACTCGAGACCGTCGACAACAACATCGCAGCCCCCTCCGCGAGCCAGGTTGACCTTGGCCGCAGCCTGCTTTCGCGGGTTCCGGCAAACCTCAAGTCCGCCGCACATGACCCATTTGCCGCCCGGGCCCTGGCATACGGGCTGTTGATGGCACCGGAACAGCGAGAACAGCAACACGACATCCTGACACGGTCCGCGCACCCGGCCGTTCTGCGGGAATTCGGCAAGCTGCAGCCGGCGCTCGAGCACCTTCCTGTGGACTGCCGACTGCCCCTGCTGGACCTTTGTGTGCCTGCGCTCAAGGCGCTGGCGCCACAGCAATATCAAATATTCAAGCGCAACGTCATCAAGCTACTGCGTGCCGATGGCAAAATAGATATCTGGGAATGGGCGCTTTACCGGGTGCTGGTACACGGACTGGAATCGACGCCTGACGCCCAGCGCAAGGTAACCAGTGGTACTGCGAAGGCCTCTGCTGACGCCCAGCGCTTCCTGCTGGCAACCATGGCCCATGCCGGCAATAGAGATTATCTGGCGGCAAAGCGTGCCTACGAAGCGGGGCTTAAGCAACTGCAGGTCTCACCCACCCCACTGCCAACCCGTACAGATATCACCCTTCAGCGACTCGACAAGGCGCTCGTCATCGCCGCTGATATTGCACCATTGAAAAAACCGGCCTTCTTGAAGGCGCTGGCGGTCACGCTGGCACACGATGGAGTGATAGAGGGCACCGAAGTGGAGCTATTGCGGGCTATTGCTGACTGCCTGGACTGCCCCATGCCGCCATTGCTGTCACCCGCTGACAGTGCCAATACAAGCAAGCACGCCAGTGCAACGGCGCTCCAGTCCGGGTAACGGGTGCAACCGTAGCAACGTGCCGGCACTCCCGCGGGCAGGAATTGGCCACAAAAAAGCCGGCATTCATGCCGGCTTCTCACGCTCAACCTGCCGCACCGACCTGGAACCCACACTGCGAGAGAAAGTACCCAGGGCAGGAAGCTCAAGTGTCCTGATAGACTGGCCCCATCCCCATACTCCAGAGAATAACCGTCCCGACACGCACCGTGACCAGAAGCACCAGACCCACGGTCACCACGGAGGATGCGTAAACGAAGGCTCGCTCCTTATCAATATTCATCAGAATGGGGATTCCCTCGTAAATGAGGTAGATCGAATAACAGGTCGCCAGCAAGGTCACGCCCGCATTCAGCCAGAGACTGGGATAAAGCCCGATAAACCCCACGAGGAATATCGGTGTCGTCGCAAATACTGCAAGCGCGGTGCCCTCGTAGTGCCGTGTTTCTTCATTTCCCGGCACCCGGAAAGACTTCGCCATCCAGTTGATGAACTCACCAAAAATATACACACCAAACAGAATCGCGAAATAGGTAATGACGGACAGCGTGAGCGCACTGGACGGTGTCAACTTTTGTAAATTGTCACCGATACGAAACCCCACCTGAGTCACGCCAATATAGCCTGAGACCACCGGAATGAGCGCCAGAATGGGGACATGACTCAGGAAAACCTGAACAAACGAATGCTTGTCAGATCGAATCGACTGCCACTCCTTGTCCGGGTTGGTAAATATGCCAATGGTATGGCTCAGTAATCTCACTTGTGTCTCTCCTGTGCACCGCTTGATTGCAGTATCGGAAGGCCACCGGCAAATCACCAATGAATAACAGGAATAAGGCGTCAATTTTTACGCCAGAAGGTATAAAACGAGGGCCGGGGATGGCGACAGGCGATCTGAGCGCGGAAAAAGGGGAAGAAAAAGCGTCAAGCCCCGGCGGAAACCGGGGCTCACGAGTATCGCAGCGGACTTACTTGACCACCCGCAGAGAAGGCTTCTTTGAAGGTTTCTTGAGTGTTGTCGGCGGCGTGGGCTCCGGAGGCTCCGGCGTTTCTTCCGGCTCGAAAACCATACCCTGCCCGTTTTCACGCGCATAGATACCTACCACCGCACCCACCGGCACCTGAATGTCGGTAGGCACACCGCCGAAGCGCGCATTAAAGCGAATCGCGTAGTTGTCCATTGTCAGCCCCATTACCGCAGTTTCAGAGACATTCAGGACAATCTGCCCATCTTCGTTCACGTGCTGCTGGGGAACCAGCACACCGTTCATATGGGTATCCACCAACAGGTACGGGGTGCACTTGTTGTCGGTAATCCACTCGTAAAACGCCCGCAGCAGGTACGGGCGGTTTGGGGTCATCGGCGGTTTATTCAATCAGCACCTCAGGAGCGCATTTCGCGCTCGAACTCGGTCAGGCTCTGCTGGAATGCTTCGCGGGCAAACAGGCGGTCCATGTAGTCCAGCAACGGTTTGACCTGCTTGGTTTTGGGCAGTGCAACCTCCAGCTGATCCAGACGCCAAAGAAGGGGTGCCATGCAACAATCTACCAGCGAGAACTCCTCGTTAAAGAAGTACGGCAGATCGGTAAACATGGGCGCAATGCCCGCCAGGCTGTCGCGGAGCTCTTTACGAGCCGCAGCCACATCTTTGCCACCGGCAAGGATCTTGTCGACCAGCGGACACCAGTCACGCTCGATACGATGCATGATCTGACGGCTCTGGGCGCGGGCTACCGGATAAACTGGCAGCAGCGGCGGATGCGGGAAACGCTCGTCCAGATACTCCATCATCACCTTGGTTTCAAACAACACCAGTTCGCGATCTACCAGAGTCGGCAGGGAGTTATATGGATTCAAATCCGCGAGTTCCGACGGCTTATCGTCCGGATCTACATCGATGATGTCTACGGAAACACCCTTTTCCGCCAGGACAATGCGAACCCTGTGGCTGAAATGACAACGACCATCTGAAAAGAAGGTCATGGAGGAGCGCTTGTTGGTCGGCACACCCATTGTGTAACTACCTCAATCTACTGGCCGGTAGAAATCCGACCACTCTTCAAAACGGAAAACGGGCGGCTGACCTTAAACCGGTATACCGGCGGCCTACCACCCGGAAAAAACTGCTGGCAATCGCTTAGTGGTGAATATCTTTCCAGTATTCGCGATTCAGCAGCCAGGCAAAGATAAAGAACACCAGGATGAACGCCAGCACATAGAAACCTATGCGCTTGCGGGTTTCCGCCATGGGCTCGGCAATGTACTCCATGAAGTTCACCAGATCGTAGACCGCCTGGTCGAACTGAACGTCATCCATGGAGCCTTTTACTTTGTCCACCTTGAGGCTGCCGCAGTTGGCATCCATGATGGGGTTACCCATTTCATCGCGCACCACCTTGCCGTGATCGCGCTTGGGTCCGGGCGCGCACTCGGGCAGCCCCTGGAGCTCCATCAGCACGTGCGGCATCCCCACGTTGGGGAAGACCTTGTTGTTCACCCCCAGCGGACGGCTGTCATCCTTGTAAAAGCTGCGCAGGTAAGTGTACAGCCATTCGGGAGAGCGGGCGCGCGCAACCAGGGTCAGGTCCGGTGGAGCAGCGCCAAACCAGGTCTTGGAGTCTTCAGGCTTCATCGCGATCTGCATCAGATCACCAATCTTGTCGTCGCCCAGCACCAGGTTCTGTGCCATCAGCTCATTGGGGATACCCAGGTCAGTAGCAACGCGCTCCCAGCGGGAGAAGTTGGCGCTATGACACCCCATACAGTAGTTCACAAAATACTTGGCACCACGCTGCAGGGACGGCTTGTCGCCAAGATCAATATTGATGTGGTCCAGTTCAACGGAGCTCTCAGCACCGACCGCCTTGATCGGGATAAAGGTGAGCAGTAAAACTGCAATGATACCGCCGAACAGCACGATAAACGTTTTACTGCCAGAAGGGCTGGTGACCCGGGCAGGTTCCGCATGTACCACATCGCGATCGGTCAGCCACGGAAGGATCGCAAAGAATACCGCGAACAACAGGGACATGGCGCAGACAAACAGGCTTGCCTTCCAGTTCACCACAGCCATCCACAGGAACAGCACACCGAAGACACCACTCACGATCCAGGACGCCAGGCCTTTACGGGTAGTCGGGTTGGTCCAGATTGGCATGGTGACAAAGAACGCGAAATAGAACAGCGTGGCCACCTGCGCCAGGAAGTTTCGGCCCGGAGTCGGTGATTTCACACCCAGGTAACCCAGGATGATGAAGACCGCCGCAAAAACCAGCAGCAGAACCTTAGGCAGCACACCTTTGTAGCGAATGGACCTCACCGGGCTCTTATCCAGCCACGGCAGTACAAACAGGATGGCGATTGCCGCACCCATGGCAACAAGGCCGAGGAACTTGGCCGTCAGCGGGCCGATATCGATGGTCACTGCACGCAGCACCGCGTAGAACGGCGTGAAGTACCATACCGGCGCAATATGCTCCGGGGTCTTCAGCGGGTTGGCTTCTTCGAAGTTGGCATACTCCAGGAAGAACCCTCCCATTTCCGGGAAGAAAAACACCACCACACAGAAAGCGAACAGGAATACGGCCACACCTACCAGGTCATGCACGGTGTAGTACGGGTGGAAGGCTACGCCATCCAGGGGTACGCCGTTCGCGTCCTTGTTCTTCTTGATCTCGATACCGTCGGGGTTATTGGAACCCACTTCGTGCAGCGCAAGAATATGCAGGACGACCAGCAGTACCAGTACCAGAGGCAGTGCGATCACGTGAAGAGAGAAGAAGCGCGTGAGGGTAATACCCGAGATCAGGTAGTCACCACGAATCCATTGCACAAGATCCTCACCGATGCCGGGAATCGCGCCAAACAGGGATACGATCACCTGCGCCCCCCAGTAGGACATCTGCCCCCAGGGTAGCACGTAGCCCATAAAGGCTTCCGCCATCAGCACCAGGTAAATACACATGCCAAAGATCCACACCAGCTCCCGCGGCGGCTTGTACGAACCGTACATCAGGCCGCGGAACATGTGCAGATAGACAACCACGAAGAATGCGGAAGCCCCGGTGGAGTGCAGGTAGCGGATAATCCACCCCATATCCACATCCCGCATGATGTATTCCACGGAAGCGAATGCGCCCTCAGCCGTCGGGTTATAGCTCATCACCAGCCAGATGCCGGTCAGCAACTGGTTGACCAGAACCAGCATGGAGAGCACGCCGAAGAAATACCACAGGTTGAAGTTTTTGGGCGCGTAGTACTTGCCCATGTGGGTATCCCACGCGCGATAGATAGGAAGACGCTGGTCGACCCAATCTCCCAGTGCAGTTAGCCAGTTCATGCGCCACCCTCCTGATCCACGCCAATTACGATGACATCGTCGCCTTCATAGGAATACGGCGGAACATCCAGGTTGGTAGGTGCCGGCACACCCTTATACACGCGGCCAGCCAGATCGTACTTGGAGCCGTGACAGGGGCAGAAAAAGCCGCCCATCCACTCGCTGCCACCAAGGTCAGCAGCACCAACTTCCGGGCGATACATGGGCGCGCAACCCAGATGGGTGCACAGGCCCACCAGAACCAGGGTCTGGGGCTTGATCGCGCGATTTTCAGGATCGACGTAAGCGGGCTGTTTGGACTCGGCTGACTTGGGGTCACGCAACAGCGGATCCACCTTGACCAGGTTATCCAGGGTCTCCTGGGTACGGCGCACCACGAACACCGGCTTTCCTCGCCACTCAACCGTGACCATCTGGCCCGGTTCAAGCTTGCCGATATTGTATTTTACTGGCGCGCCGGCGGCCTTGGCCTTAGCACTCGGATTCCAGGAGGCGACAAAAGGTACAGCGACTCCAACCGCGCCTGCGCCACCTACTACAGAGGTGGCGGCGGTCAGAAATCGACGACGCCCCACATTTACACCGTCATCACTCATGACGTAGTTCTCCCATCACAGCGCCCCGTAATCTACCAACAGGCAAACCCGAGACTGACTGGCCCAAACCCAAAATTCTGGAAAACCTCTGCAATAAATCTACGCAACCGACACCGGCGGTGTATCAGTACATACCGCAACTGGCTGCGACGGTACCGCCTAGTGGTCGAAAACCAGATAGAACAGGGCACCCGAACAGCGGCAAACGACTCACCGCTGCAAAATCAGAGACTTACTACAGAAACTCCCCTACAACTGGCCCGCTCGCATGACCATAGAACAAAGTGGCCAAACCCCAAGTGCGAGCGGATAGAAATTCGCGCAATGTTAAAGAAAATGCCAAATTGATACAAGGCGAAACCGGAAGGGAACATCGGTAACCTCGCTGCGAACTGGCGGCATTTTATACAAACCCTGTTAGCAGCCCCTCGCAATACAAGCTTTGCGGACAAAAAAAAGCCCGGCATTTGCCGGGCCAATAAATCCAGTAATTCTCGCTTAACGCTTGGAGAATTGCGGCTTCTTACGCGCTTTGCGCAGACCGACTTTCTTACGCTCAACGGCACGCGCATCTCGAGTCACGTAGCCAGCTGCACGCAGCGGCTGACGTAGGGACTCGTCATATTGCATCAGAGCGCGGGTAAGACCGTGACGGATAGCGCCCGCCTGACCAAAGGAACCGCCGCCCTTAACAGTGACGTTGATATCAAATTTTTCGACCATATCGGTCAGCTCAAGCGGTTGACGCACGATCATACGTGCCACTTCGCGACCGAAATATTCGTCCAGAGTACGGCCATTAACGCTGATCTTGCCTTCACCCTGCTGGATGAAAACACGCGCAGTGGAGGTCTTGCGACGGCCGGTACCGTAGTATTGAGTTGTTGCCATGAGAATGCTTTCCGTTTAGATCGACAGTTCAATCGGCTGCTGAGCCGTGTGAGGATGCTCGCTACCCTTGTACACCTTCAATTTCTTGAACATGGCACGGCCCAGAGGACCTTTGGGGAGCATACCTTTAACCGCACTTTGGATAGTGCGCTCAGGCGCCTTGTCGATCAGCTTCTCAAAGCTGATGGATTTCAGACCACCAGGGTAGCCAGAGTGGCTGTGGTAGATCTTGTCTTTGGCCTTGTTGCCGGTCACGCGGACCTTCTCGGCATTGATCACAACGATGTAATCGCCGGTGTCCACGTGGGGCGTGTATTCAGGCTTGTGCTTGCCGCGCAGGCGGTGTGCGATCTCGGCGGAAATACGGCCGAGAGTCTTGTCCGCAGCGTCAACAATGTACCAGTCGCGAGTTACCGCTTCCGGCTTGGCACTGTAAGTCTTCATGTTATAAAACACCTGTATATGGCCCCGGGAATGGAGCCGTCCCACGAAAAGAGCGCGAATACTACATAAGCACCAAGGGCTTTTCAAGCTCAAAGTTGGCCGATATGTGACCAGACAGGTCGATCTTCGCCCGCACTTATTCAGGCCGGTGCGGCCGCGCCAGGTACTCCCGCGACTGCATTTCCTGCAACCGACTCATGGTGCGATCAAACTCAAACCGCAGCTGCCGCCCAGCGTAGAGCGACTCGATCGGCTCGGCTGCCGACACCACCAGCTTGACGCAACGGTCATAAAATTCATCGACCAGATTGATGAAGCGGCGCGCCTGGCTCTCCATACGACCATCCATCTGCGGCACATTGGCGAGCAGTACCGTGTGAAACTCGCGGGCCAGCTCGATGTAATCGTTCTGGGAGCGCGGGCCATCGCACAACTCGGCAAACTCAAACCAGGCCACATCATCCGCCACCTGACTGGCCACTATCGGCCGCCCCTCAATATCCAGGGTGACCGCTTTGCGAACCTCACACCCCTCCACCATGAGACTGGCGAAGGAGCGAGCAAGACTCTCATCGGCCTCCCTGTCCAGCGGGCTGTGGTACAGCTCCGCCATTTCCAGGGCCCGCAAACGGTAATCCACACCGTTGTCCACATTTACGACTTTGGTGTGCTCCAGTAGAAGATCAATCGCAGGAAGAAACCGAGCCCGCTGTAGTCCATCCTTATATAGGCCCTCGGGAACGATGTTCGAAGTGGCCACCAGGGTAACACCACGTTCAAACAGCGCCTGCAGCAAGTTCGCCAGGATCATGGCGTCCGTGATATCGGAAACAAAAAACTCGTCGAAGCACAGCACCCGCGCCCTGCCCGCTATCCGGTCGGCCACCTTCTCCAGCGGGTTTTTCTCCCCCGCAAGCCCCTTCAGCTGGCGGTGGACATCGCGCATAAACCGGTGGAAGTGGGTGCGCTGCTTCTCCTCGAATGGCAGCGCCTCAAAAAAGGCATCCATCAGGTAGGTCTTGCCGCGCCCCACGCCACCCCAGAAATAGAGGCCCTTTTCAGGCGTATCCTGATGCCGCCACAAGCGTTTGAGACGGCGCACCACACCCCCTCCCCCGCTCTGCGCCGTCAACAGCCGCTCATATAGATCCTGCAACTCCTCTACCGCGGCCCTCTGCGCCGGGTCTTCAACGAAATCGGGGCGTTTGAGGTCGCGCAGGTATCTCTCCATCGGCGTCAGGCGCGAGGATTCGGACGGGGACTGTTCCGTAAGCATCTATTCAAACCGTTCAATTGGAAGCCGGCGTTTTTGCCAGAAAGGTGACCGAAAGCTGACTGCCCGGCCAGTCTGAAAGGCCGAACCTCGGCCACGTGGCGCGCACTTTACCAAATCCGTCACGAGTTGGCACAAACCCGGACAGGGCGCGGCTACCGGAATTGCGTATAATAGGGTCACCGTCATGGATGGCCGGTGCCACTATTTATCTTGAGGAGGAAGTAACGTGCACTCAACTTCGGTTTTAATTCTGGTCGGCGTAATCGGCCTCGGCCTGGGAGCCCTGCTGGCTTTCCTCGCTACACGCAGCCGCCAGAATATCGATCGCACCCAGGAGCTGGAATTGCGCCTGAAGGAAGCCAACACCAAACTGGAAGACTTCCAGCTACAGGTGAACGAGCATTTCGACCAGACCTCTCAATTGGTTCACAACCTGACCCAAAGCTACCGGGAGGTGCACGAATATCTGGCCAACAGCGCCATGCGCCTATCCAGTCAGGATATCGGCCGCCAGATGCTGGAAGCGGGCAGTGGCCAGCTAAGTGACAACGATGAAAACCTGAGCGTTCTCCCCCCCAGGGACTGGGCTCCGAAGGAGCCTGGCGCCAAGGGCACGCTTTCAGAGGAGTTCGGGCTGGAGAAAGAAGCCCAGGCGCCCGCCCCGACCCCGACCCCCACATCGGAAGAGGTGGTCAATCGCTGACCGCCCCGCCAAATAAGGCCGGACACAAAAAAGGCGGGGATATCCCCGCCTTTTTTGTGTCTGCCGCAACCTTACAGGCTCTGGTAGTAATCCATCAGGATCTGAGCCACTTCCGGGCGGGAGAACTCAGGAGGCGGTGCAATACCGTCGCCCAGCATCTCGCGCACCCTGGTGCCGGACAGCAGGATAAAGTCCTCTTTGGTGTGGTCCGGCACATCGCGCATCATCACCACCTTGTTCAGTTTCTTTGAGTAGGCAGTGTGATCCGCGCGGAAGATCTGAATCTCCAGCGCACCCTCAGGCACCTTCTCATCGAAGATGGTCTGCGCATCGAATGCCCCGTAATAATCACCCACACCGGCGTGATCCCGGCCCACAATCAGGTGGCTGCACCCACAGTTCTGACGGAATACCGCGTGCAGAACGGCCTCGCGCGGGCCCGCGTAGAGCATATCAAAACCGTAGCCGGTCACCATTACCGTGTTCTCGGGGAAGTATTCCTCCACCATTTTGCGGATTGATGCATCACGCACATGGGCGGGGATATCACCTGGCTTCAGTTTACCCAGCAGCATGTGAATCAGGACGCCGTCGGCATCAACCGCTTCCAGCGCCATTTTGCACAGTTCCTCGTGCGCGCGGTGCATGGGATTGCGAGTCTGGAAGGCCACAACCTTGCTCCAGCCATGCTCGGCAAATTCGTTGCGGATTTCCACCGCGGTGCGGAAGGTATCCGGGAAGTCCGCCTGGAAATAGCTGAAGTTCAACACTTCAATTGAGCCGGAGATCAACTGGCGACCAGCGGCCTTGAAGGTGGCGACACCGGGATGGGCGTCATCCAGTGTGCCGAACACATGCTCGGCGATGGTGTTTATCTGCTCGTCGGAAACGGTTTCAATGGCATCCACATCCATGACCGCCAGAACCGGGTTCCCTTCAACATTGGGGTCGCGCAGCGCGATGCGCTTGGCACCGGCGATGGCAGAGGTGTCTTCCACCATATTGACTACCGGCACCGGCCAGAACAGGCCGTCTACCGTGCGCAGGGACTCGGCGACACTCAGGGTATCCGCCAGATTCATATAGCCGTGCAGCGGGTTGAAGTAACCAGCGCCCAGCATGACCGCGTTGGCAGCGGCGGCGGAGCTGACCACGATGGACGGCAGGGATTCTGCCTCCTGTATCAGCTGATGATGACGCTCACTGTCGTAAACGAAACGGGGCTGCAGCTCGACACTGCCGTGTGGACGAACCAGGGACATTGGGCACTCCTGAGATTTGTACGAATTTCATACCAGAATTTTGAGGAGCCCATTATACGGATTCCGGCGCCGGCACCAAGCGCATCAGATCGGAAAGCTTAGATCGCTTGGTGAGGACACATGAACTCAAAGACGTATAATGGCGACAAATCGAGGAGTTCCCGGTGTCACTACAACGATTTCTGCAAGACTGGGCCATCCCGGCCCTTATTGGACTCGCCGCAGCAGCCGTACTGCTACTGCTGTTCCCCCAGTTTCAGGGGAAAACCGAGCGGTCCCGCCTCCCGGCAAGCTTTCAGGGCCCGGTCTCCTATGCCGACGCGGTAACGCTCGCAGGGCCGGCGGTGGTCAATATATTCACGCGCAAGACGGTCTCCCAGCGCAGACACCCCCTGTATAACCACCCGCTGTTCCGCCGCCTGTTCGACAATATGAACGTGCCACAGCAGGAGCGGATGCAGTCAAACCTCGGATCCGGGGTGATCGTAGACCCCGACGGCTATATCCTGACCAATTTTCACGTCATTTCCGGGGCAGAACAAATCGCGGTGGTCCTGTCCGACGGGCGGGAGGCCCAGGCAGACCTGGTCGGCGCCGACGCGGATTTTGACCTGGCAGTTCTGAAGATTGACCTTCCCGACCTCACCTCCATCGAAGTGGGCGAGCCGGACAGGGCACAGGTCGGCGATGTGGTGCTGGCAATCGGCAACCCCTTCGGCGTGGGGCAGTCGGTTACCCAGGGCATTATCAGTGCGACCGGACGAGACCTGGCGAACACCGGTACCGGTAGCTACCTGCAGAATTTTCTGCAGACAGATGCGGCGGTCAATCCGGGCAACTCCGGTGGCGCGCTCGTAGATGCGTACGGCAAACTTCTGGGTATAAACACGTCGATCCTGAACCAGAGCGGCTCAGCTGGCGGGATCAGCTTTGCCATTCCAGCAAATATCGCGCTCAAAATCATGCAGGACATTATCGAGTTTGGACGGGTCGTACCCGGGTGGCTGGGGATCGAGGCACAAAACCTCACTCCGCTGCTGGCGCGGTCTTTCAACCTGACATCCACCAACGGAGTCATTATTAGTGCTATCTATAACGAGGGGCCCGCGCATCGGGCGGGTCTGAAGCCCGGGGATGTAATCACCCATATCAACGGGGACCCGATCAATGATGGCGAGCACGGTAATGCGGCGATGGCGACTCTGCGCCCCGGAGAGGTTGTGACCATTACCTATGTGCGCAATGGCGCTACCCTCACCACCCAGGCCACCGTCTCGGAAAAGCCACAACCGCAAGATGAAGGCTGAGGCGGGTGGCTGTGGCCCGTTCAAGAAACCACAGTCCCCAGCCTGAAAACCTTCTACAAGCGACCTCAGTCGTCGCCATCACTCACGCGGAATTCAGCAGACCGCGCGTGGGCATCCAATCCTTCACCGCGCGCCAGCGTTGATGCCACGCGGCCGAGCTTGTCTGCCCCCTGCTCGGAACAGTAAATGATCGAGCTGCGCTTCTGAAAATCGTAAACCCCGAGCGGTGACGAAAACCGCGCGGTACCGCTGGTGGGCAACACATGATTGGGGCCAGCGCAGTAGTCACCCAGCGCCTCTGCAGTATATCGGCCGAGGAAAATAGCACCCGCGTGACGGATGCGGGGCAAATACTGCTCCGGCTCGCTCACCGACACCTCGAGGTGCTCCGGCGCAATTCGGTTGGAAACGTCGATCGCCTGCTGGATATCCTGCACCAGGACCAACGCCCCGCGTTCGGCGATGGAGCGACTGGCGATAGCCTCACGCGGAAGCGTTTTCAGCAGCTTTTCCAGCGAGCGCTCCACGGCGTCAAGAAATGCAGCATCCGGGCACAGCAGGATCGACTGGGCCTGCTCGTCGTGCTCGGCCTGAGACAACAGGTCCATCGCGATCCAGTCCGGGTCAGTCTCGCCATCGCAGATCACCAGGATCTCTGACGGACCAGCAATCATATCAATGGCAACCTGACCGAACACGGCGCGCTTGGCAGAAGCGACAAAGATATTTCCCGGACCAACGATCTTGTCCACGCGCCGGATCGAGTCGGTTCCATAAGCAAGGGCCGCTACAGCCTGGGCTCCGCCAATGGTAAAGACCCGGTCGACACCGGCTATCGCCGCTGCGGCCAGCACCAGATCATTCAGCTGGCCGTCGGGTGCCGGCACCACCATCTGAATTTCATCAACACCGGCAACCTTGGCAGGAATCGCATTCATCAATACCGAGGATGGGTAGCTGGCCTTGCCGCCCGGAACATAGATTCCCACACGCTCCATGGGCGTTATCTGCTGACCGAGAATCGTGCCGTCTGCCTCCTGATATTGCCAAGAGGACTGCAGCTGATGTTCATGATACTCCCGCACCCGGCTGGCGGCCGCCTGTAGCGCATCGCGGCTACTCGCGGGGATACGCTCCAGTGCCGCATGTAGTGCACTGGTATCAAGACAGAACTCTTCCGCACGCTTGAGGTCCCGGCGATCAAACCGGTTGGTGAACTCAATCACCGCCGCATCACCGCGCACCCTTACCTGCCGGAGTATATCCGCCACAGTCGATTCTACCTGCTGGTCCGCCACCGACTCCCAGGCCAACAGACGGTCCAGGTCATCGGAGAAACCCGGGCTACCGGCATCCAGCCGGCGAATGGAAAAATCACTCATAGTCTTCGGTCAAATGTGCTTGAGCAGGGGGAATTCAACTGGCTTTGCGTGCGCTTACCGCTTGCGCCAGCTGTTCGATCAACGCATTGATTGCACTGTATTTCATCTTCATGGACGCCTTGTTGACGATCAGGCGACTACTGATTTCGGCAATCTTGTCCCGAGCCTCGAGGCCGTTGGCCTTGAGGGTATTTCCGGTATCCACGATATCCACGATTTCGTCGGCAAGATCCATCAGTGGGGCAAGCTCCATGGCCCCATACAGTTTAATGATATCCGCCTGACGCCCCTGGGCAGCGTAATAACGCTTTGCCGACTGCACAAACTTGGTCGCCACCTTGATCCGGCCACTGGGCAGTGGAGCGCCCTTGATACCCGCCGTCATCAGACGACAGCGAGCAATATTCAGATCCAGAGGCTCGTAGATGTTGCTATCGTCGTTCTCGAGCAGGTTGTCCTTACCGGCCACCCCCATATCCGCCGCGCCATGCTGCACATAGGTGGGCACATCAGAGCCACGCAATATGAGCAGACGAACGTTTTCCTGATTGGTAGGAAAAATCAGCTTGCGGCTCTTGGCGATATCTTCCAGCGGTTCGAGGCCTGCCGCCGCCAACAGCGGCAGGGTTTCCTTGAGAATACGCCCCTTGGTCAGGGCAATAGTGATCTGCATAACGATTATGATTATCTGAGATGCCCGGCGAATGCCGGGCCTGAAGATGGTGGTAACACCCCCCTAACCCCCGGGAGCATATCGGTCCCTGGATTTCCGCGCCAATACAAATCTAGAATAAATCTAGACGGGAAATATCTAGGGAACCCTATTCTATCAAGCAATACATCGGGTTCAGCCGGGAACTCGGCGAATATTCGCCCCCAACTGCTGTAGTTTCTCCTCGATACATTCATAGCCGCGGTCAATATGGTAAATACGGTCCACTATCGTGGTGCCCTCTGCCACCATGCCGGCAATTACCAGACTGGCGGAAGCCCGCAAATCCGATGCCATAACCGGGGCGCCGGTGAGCTTTTCAACGCCGGTCACGATCGCGGTATTGCCCTCAAGGACAATATTCGCCCCCATACGATTCAGCTCGTGCACCTGAATCAGGCGATTCTCAAAGATGGTCTCAACCACCGTACCCTTCCCTTCCGCCACCGCATTCATTGCGGTGAACTGGGACTGCATATCCGTGGGGAATGCCGGGTAGGGTGCGGTGCGGAAGCTCACCGCCTTGGGACGGTTGCCTTTCATATCCAGCTCGATCCAGTCGTCACCAATGCTGATATTGGCCCCCGCCTCTTCGAACTTGACCAGAACGGCATCGAGGATGTCGGCACGGGTATGCGTCAGACGGACTTTGCCCCGCGCGGCAGCGGCGGCAGCCAGGAAAGTACCGGTCTCGATCCGGTCCGGCATGACGGTATAGGAACAGGGGGCCAGGCGGGGCACGCCGTGCACTCGAATAGTGTCTGTACCGGCACCTTCAATCTGGGCTCCCATTGCCATCAGGAACTCAGCCAGGTCGACAATCTCCGGTTCACGCGCCGCGTTGTGCAGTACAGAAGTACCTTCTGCCAGCGCTGCCGCCATCAACAGGTTTTCAGTACCGCCCACAGTGACCTTTTCCATCACAATATTGGCGCCTTTCAGGCGTCCATTACTCCGCGCCCGAATAAAGCCTTCATCGATGGTGATCTCCGCCCCCATGGCTTCAAGCCCCTTGAGGTGGATATCTACCGGACGGCTGCCGATGGCGCAGCCTCCGGGAAAGGAAACATTCGCTACCCCGTGCCGGGCCAGCAAAGGCCCCAGCACCAGGATCGACGCGCGCATGGTCTTCACCAGCTCGTATGGCGCAGTCAGTTCGTTGACCGAGCGCGGATCAATCTCCACACCCAGTTTTTCATCAATGGTGACGTCAGTCCCCATGCACCGCAATAAGGTGATCATGGTGGTGATATCGTTGAGGTGCGGAAGATTGTGAATCTGCACAGGCCCATCGGCCAGTAGTGTGGCAGCCAGAATCGGCAACGCAGAGTTCTTGGCTCCGGAAATTTTCAACGTTCCGGAGATGGGGCTTCCCCCTTCGATAATCAGTTTGTCCATTCGATCTGGCTTCCCACAACGGAGCTAACACCCGCCCTCAGCACAAACAGAACTGAGTGCAGGTAAATTTACTGGCCGGCTTCGTCCGGCGTCAGGGTTTTCATCTGCACCGCGTGCAGGGTGCCATCGGCAATCTTGTCGGACAGCGCGCCATATACCAGCTGCTGCTTTTTCAGCCGGCTGAGGCCATTAAAAGCCTCACTGACAACGGTCAATTGCAGGTGACTTCCTTCGAAAGCCACTTCGACATGACTTCCTGGAATTTGCCCTTCAATCAGGGACTTGATCTGATCTGGTTGCATAGATGGGATTTACAGTCGTGTTAAAAGCGCGCAAGTGTACTGGAATACACAATCTGGCGCAGCCGCCCCAAAGCGGCCACGCCTGTCCCTCTCGGAGTAAGAGCCATTTAGCCCACTTTATCCGCGGCTGACCAGCCGGCGATCACCTTGTCAATATCGCCCTTGTTCGTCTGCATCGCCTGCGAGAACTGACCGCGGAAGGTCTTGCCCAGGTTGACGCCATTCAGGATCACGTTGATCAGCTTCCACTGCCCACTGCGATTGCGCACCAGGGTATAAGACACCTTGGTAACGCCTTCCTTGCTGCGCACTTCTTGCAGCACATTGACGCGTTTGCCACTAGGGGCAGAGCCGGGATTTACCACCTTCACATCCATAGTGCCGAACGTGGCGACGCCACGTGCGAATGTCGCCACCAGATCGCGCCGGAAAGTGCTGGCAAACTTGGCACGCTGGGCCGGGGTCGCCTTATTCGCGTAGTCGCCCATGACACCGCGCGCAATAAAATTAAAGTCCACAACTGGAGCCAAAACACGATCAACCGCCGCGTAGTAACGCTGCGGATTGGAATTTACATGCTGCCCCTCAGCGCGAATCACACCCAGGAGTTCGTTGGACACACCCTCAATCAGGGTGTAAGGGTTCTGCGCCGCAGCCGCGAAAGGCGACAGACAGCTCAGCAGAAAAGCAGAAAACAAAACCCGGACCTTGCTCGAAAGCCGATTGGTGGTGATCCGGGATTGGATGGTGGTGAGTACGCTCACAGAATATCTCCCATTGGCAATTCTTCCCTTGGATACACGTGACACGGAAAAGTGTCACGACTACGCCGAAAATTTTCGCTGGCGGGCTTGAGCGACCGAGTTATGGCTCAGCCTGTCTCGGTAGCTGACAATAGCGGCGGCAAACTATACCATGGCGGCGCTTCGGACAAGCGGCACTGGGTCACTTTCGCCTTGCCACAGCTGGTTCACTTTCAACCTGTGCACCACGTCTCAGGGACATGACCGACAAAGCGGCCAGACCATATGTTGCTATCGCGGCCCAATGGTGTGGCCAGGCAAGGGATTCCGGCAGACCGGCTGGCGCCCACCTCCACACCGGCTCTAACTGACACTAAAAGGTTAGCACGTCAGCGCTGGAGGCAACGGATCGTTTAAGGAAGGCCAGACGGCGGTCCAACACCCTACTAGCCGACCCTGAACCGCTCCCGCACAGCCAGGCTTTTCTAAAATGAACTGAATGAGCGCGGACGGCAGTTTAACTGCGGAAGCTGCGCCGCACTGGATCATCCAGCGAGAGATATATGAGTACAGATCTGATCACGCAGGCTGGACGCCGCACCATAGCCATGGAAACAGCGGCAGTCGCCGCGCTGGAATCCCGGATTGGCGACGACTTCCACAAAGCCTGCGAGCTGATCCTGGCGTGCAAAGGTCGCGTGATTGTCTCCGGAATGGGCAAGTCCGGTCATATTGGCCGAAAGATCGCCGCCACTCTCGCCAGTACAGGCACACCCAGCTTCTTCGTGCATCCAGGGGAAGCAAGCCACGGGGACCTTGGCATGATCACGCGCCAGGACCTGGTGGTCGCGATATCCAATTCCGGCTCTTCCGCCGAGGTGCTCACGCTCCTGCCCCTGCTCAAGCGGCTCGGTATCCCACTGATCAGCATGACCGGCAAGCACGACTCTCCGCTGGCACAGTCGGCCGATGTAAATCTCGATATTGCGGTGGATACCGAGGCCTGCCCCCTGAACCTGGCGCCGACATCGTCCACCACCGTCACTCTCGTCATGGGCGACGCGCTGGCGGTAGCACTGCTGGAAGCACGCGGATTTACCGCGGAAGACTTCGCGTTCTCCCATCCCGGCGGTGCACTGGGGCGGCAACTGCTTCTGAAAGTAGAAGACGTGATGCACGCCGGCGATGAATTGCCGCAGGTCACGCCGCAGACGCCGCTCTCCACCGCATTACTGGAAATGACCAGCAAAGGCTTTGGTATGACCACAGTGGTGGATGGCAGCGGCCAGCTGCTAGGCGTCTTTACCGATGGCGACTTGCGCCGGGTGATCGACCAGAAGTTCGAGCTGGACCGCGCCACCATGGAACAGGTCATGAGCCGCAGGCCAAAAACCGTCAGCGCCCAAACCCTGGCTGCAGAGGCGTTGCGCATTATGGAAGACAACAAGATCACAGCGCTGGTCGTCGAGGATTCCGAACATCACCCCGTCGGCCTGCTGCATATGCACGATATACTGCGCGCCGGTGTTATCTGACAAACCATAAGATAGAAGGAAGCCCCCTTGAGCCATGCGACCACCGTATCCAGCACACCGGATATTCAGGAGAAACTCCGCAGAGTCCGCCACCTGATTCTTGATGTGGACGGTGTGCTTACCGACGGACGACTGTATTTCGACAACCATGGCAACGAGCTGAAAACCTTTCACACTCTGGACGGCCATGGCATCAAGATGCTGCAGCAGTCTGGCGTCGCTGTCGCCATCATCACCGGGCGCCGCAGCGCACTGGTTGAAAAACGCGCGCACGACCTGGGTATAACCCGCCTGATCCAAGGCCGGGAAGACAAATACAGCGCGTTTCTGGAGCTGTTCGCCAACGAGCCCTATGACATGGAAAATATCGCGTATATGGGCGACGACTATCCAGACCTGCTATTGATGACCAGGGTCGGATGCCCCATCGCGGTTCCCAATGCAGCGCCGCCAGTAGCGGAACGCGCCCTGTTTACCACCGAGCGCAGTGGCGGCCTCGGCGCGGTCCGGGAAGTATGTGACCGCATCATGCTCGCCCAGGGAACGTTTGAAGCGGCACTGTCACCCTACCTGGCTGAAACTGGTAATTAACAGCCCTCAGAGCCGGAACCAACCGCCCCCGGTAAGCGACTAACTGTAAGGCCGACAACAAAGGCCACCGTGCAAAAGGAAACACTCAACGCATGCGCACCTGGCTTCCAATGGTCATTGTGGTCACGCTGATTTCCCTCGGGCTCTGGTTTACCGAGAGCCCTCCGGAGCAGTTGCTGGGCAAGCGCCCCACGCAACAGGAGCACAACAAGGCGGCGGATCTTATAATCCGGGGCGCCCGCACGCGCCACTACAGCGCCGCGGGCACGCTTGCCTATGAAGTGGATGCCGAGCGCGTGACGTTTTTCCAGTTTGCCCGCCGGGACAGGGCGGACCTCACCGAACCGCGCATGATGTTCTATCAGGGAGAAGATTCCCGCTGGCGCACAGAGTCCCGCACCGGCGTTGCCTTCAACAATGGGCAACGGGTGGTACTCGAGGGTGACGTATCCATCCGGGAACTACCGGAACCGGGAATAACCCTGCGCACCCCCAGAATCGTGATCAAGCCCCGTGAGGAATTCGCCGAGACCGACAAAGTTGTTACCATTGCCGACGGCCCCAATCGCACTACTGGCAAGGGCCTGCGCGCGGATCTCAAACAAGACAAGGTAGAAATTCTGTCCGATGTGGAAAGCAGCTATGAAGCCCAATGAATTCGCCCGTCATCGGCCAACGATAACCGCTAAGAGCCGCGCACTTTGGGGCACCGTCCTTGCCACCCTGATACTGGCCACCAATGCGCTGGCGCTACCGAATGACCGCGAGCAACCGGTGAAAGTGTCCGCCGATAAACTGGAAGCCAATCGCAGCAAGAACCTCTCTGTGTACAGCGGCAATGTGGTTATCCGTCAGGGGTCCCTGCAAATTCGCGCGGATCGCGTGGAGGTTCACGGCAGCGCCAAAGGCGAAATCAGCAAGGTAGTGGCCACCGGCACCCCGGCCCACTTCCAGCAACAGGTGGAGGAAAGCACCAGCCCGGTCAAGGCCCGCGCCAGGCGAATCGAGTTCCTGGTGAGCAGTGACGCCCTGCAACTGACCGGCGAGGCCTTCGTCGACCGCGATGGCAATACGCTGTCTGCCGAACGTATCGATTACGATCTCAACAGCGAGCAGATGCAGGCTCAGGGGCAGTCAGAGAAGAAGCGCGTGGAAATGATCTGGAAGCCGGAATCCAAGCCGGCCGAAGACGGCCAGTAGCCTCCCACTGAGGTCACAAGCGCAAATACCCGAAAAAATTACCAAGCTGGAGCCGCAATGCCGCTCCACTAGATACCGGAATTCGCCATGCCGACGCTCAAAGCGTTACATCTCGCCAAGCAGTACAAAAAGCGCAAAGTCGTCCAGGATGTCTCCGTGAGCGTATCCAGCGGCCAGGTCGTTGGACTGCTGGGCCCCAACGGCGCAGGTAAAACCACCTGCTTCTACATGATTGCCGGACTGGTTCAGGCAGACGCGGGACAGGTGCTGATCGACAGCGAAGACATTACCGGCTTCTCCATGCACGGCCGTGCTCGCAAGGGGATTGGCTATCTTCCGCAGGAGGCGTCGGTGTTTCGCCGCCTGTCGGTGGCCGACAATATTCTCGCCATCCTGGAAACTCGCAAGGACCTCAGCAAGAGCCAGCGCAAAGAACAGCTGGAAGCCCTGCTGGAAGAGTTTCACATCACCCATATCCGCGACAGCCTGGGCATGGCGCTGTCTGGCGGCGAGCGCCGACGTGTGGAGATTGCGCGCGCCCTGGCCACCAACCCGGCTTTTGTCCTGCTCGACGAGCCCTTCGCCGGCGTGGATCCTATCTCCGTCAACGATATCAAGCAGATTATCCGCCATCTGCGCGACCGGGGTATCGGCGTCCTGATCACCGACCACAATGTGCGCGAAACCCTGGACATCTGCGAGACCGCCTATATCGTCAGTGAGGGCCATATTATCGCCTCCGGAAACCCCAGGGACGTCGCAGAAAACAAACAAGTGAAAGATGTCTATCTGGGACATGAGTTCACCATCTAGGCAGATTCAGGTATTTTCATCTGCCCATTTCCCTTTTCTTTAGGCAGTCATCATACCTAACCCCCCTGTGACCGGAGTCTCAAAATTTTTCGGCACGCTTATTGCTTAACCCGCCCCTTGTGTTCCGAATTGCCCCGCGGTAGTCTGCAGGAAATGAGCTTTACGCCGCCGCTTCAAGCATCAAATTTGTCGCGGCGGGCCAACGCCAGATTTTTCTGCCGGCAACCCCCATATGAAGCAGTCACTCCAGTTAAAACTCGGCACACAGCTGACGATGACACCGCAGCTGCAGCAGGCTATTCGTCTGCTGCAATTGTCGACGCTGGATCTGCAACAGGAAATCCAGTCGGCACTCGACAGCAATCCGTTGCTGGAATCGGACTTCGATGAAAATGCCGGCGAGTCCCATCAGGACCAGAACACCCCCGCCAGCTCCGAAGGACAGGAGCGGGAAACCGCCGAGCGCGAAAGTGCCCGCGAGGCCCAGAACGAATCCTCCGCTGACGGCGAATGGAACAGCGAAATCCCGGATGACCTGCCGGTAGACACCCGCTGGGACGACATCTACACCAGTGGCAGTTACAGCGGCGGCGACGGCGAAGACTATGCGCTCGAGCAACGCAATGCCGCTTCAGAGAGCCTGCAGGATCACCTGGTGTGGCAGCTGAACCTGACCCCACTGACCGATATCGACAAACTGATCGGTGAGGCCCTGATCGACGCCATCGCCCCCAACGGGTTCCTCGACGCGGACCTCGACGAAATGGCTGCGGCCTTCGGGGTCGACACGGACGAAGTGCAGGCGGTGCTGAAGACCATTCAGCAGCTCGAACCCGCAGGTTGCGGGGCCCGAGACCTGCGTGAGAGCCTGCTCCTGCAGCTGCGCCAACTACCCGAACACACCCCCTGGCTCGCTCAGGCCCAAACTGTTGTGGGCCAGCATCTCGATCTGCTGGGCAAACGGGACTTTCGCCAACTGAGTCGTCGCACCCGCCTGAGCGAAGCACAGCTCGGCGAGGTCATGCGCCTGATCCAGACCCTCACCCCCTACCCAGGTGAAGCATTTGGCGGCGAAGAACCCCAGTACGTGGTGCCCGATGTGATTGTGAGCCGCAAGCAGCATCGCTGGGTGGTGGAACTGAACCCGGAAACAACGCCCAAGCTGCGCATCAATGATACCTACGCCTCACTGATCAAGCGCGCTGACAATTCCAGCGACAACAACTACCTGCGCGATAATTTACAGGAAGCGCGCTGGTTCCTGAAAAGCCTGCAGAGCCGCCACGAGACACTGCTGAAAGTGGCCAGCTGCATCGTGGAAAAGCAGCAGGGCTTTTTCGAACAGGGGCCAGAAGCGATGAAACCCATGGTACTGGCCAACATCGCCGAGACCATCGGCATGCACGAGTCCACCATCTCCAGGGTTACAACTCAGAAGTACATGCTGACTCCGCGCGGGGTTTTCGAGCTCAAGTACTTCTTCTCCAGCCATGTCAGCACCGACTCCGGCGAGGATGCTTCCTCCACCGCCATCCGCGCCCTGATCCGCAAACTGATCGACGCCGAGCAGCCGCGCAAACCCCTGTCTGACAATAAGATTACCCAGGAGCTCGACTCCCAGGGCATCAAGGTGGCTCGCCGCACGGTGGCCAAATACCGCGAGTCCATGGGTATACCATCTTCCAGCGAGCGGAAACGACTGATATAGATAGATCAGTCACAAAATAGGGCTGTTCAACACTACCCCGGTCAGTTTCTGGGCAACCAATAGCCAGACATTGAGTGTATCCTTCCATTCTGGCGCACTTCCTAGTAGGGTTGCCGCCCTGTGCGGGGGTGCAGCCCAATTGTGTTGTACCCGATGAGGAGAAATCCATGCAGATCAATATCAGTGGCCACCATGTAGACGTAACTCCGGCCATTCGCGATTACTGCCAGACCAAACTGGACAAGCTCTCCCGCCACAATGACCTGATCACCAATACCCAGGTCATCCTGTCCGTCGACAAACTTATCCAGAAGGCCGAGGCACGGGTTCACGTGAACGGAAACAAGGATATCTTTGCCGATTCGGAGTCAGAGGACATGTACGCAGCGATCGATTCGCTGACTGACAAACTCGACCGGCAACTGCTGAAACACAAAGAAAAGTTACGCAGTCACCGCTAGTCGTAACACAACCCAGGTTACCGGCTGGCCTGTACCGCTAGATCATCAGTAAGTTATGACATTGGAAGCATTACTCTCTCCCCGCCTGAGCCTTTGCCATCTGGCGGGGAGCAGCAAGAAAAAGCTGTTACTCAACATCGCCCAGGCGATCTCAGAACAATACCCCGATCTGGATTCCGATACCGTGTTCAACCAGCTGGTAGCCCGGGAACGCCTGGGCTCCACCGGTATTGGCGAGGGTGTTGCCATCCCCCACTGCCGCCTGCCCGGCTGTGAGCAGCCCATCGGCGTTCTCTGTACTACCTCTCCCGCCGTAGATTTTGATGCCATCGACCGCCAGCCGGTTGACCTGCTTTTCGCATTGCTGGTTCCTGAAGACTCCGAGCAGGAGCACCTGGACACATTGGCGGAAATTGCCGCCCTGTTCAGCGACAGCCGCGTACGCGAAAAGCTGCGTGAAGCCACCACCAGCGACGACCTCTACGCACTGGCCATAAACAGCGCCGCCGCGGCATAATAGCTATCGCGTGTACTGGCGGCACCCCGTTGCCGGCCGTGCTCAAGTTAGCCATCCCGGCGGTACATCAGCCCCGGTATCAGCAAGGAGTGCTTGTCTATGCGACTGGTCATAATCAGCGGCCGCTCAGGCTCCGGTAAAAGCTCGGCCCTGCAACTGCTGGAAGATGTTGGCTTCAACTGTATCGACAACCTTCCCGCGAGCCTGCTGCCCGAGCTGATCCGGCGAGTCGCCGAACAGCCTCCCCAGGAAAACACCCAGCTCGCGCTCGGCATCGATGCCCGTAACCTCTGGCATGATGTTCGCCAGGCCCCCAAGGTCATCAACGACCTGCGCGAAAGTGGTATCGACTGCGATGTCATCTACCTGGATGCCCGCTCACCGGTTCTGGTACAGCGCTTCAGTGAAACCCGCCGCAAGCACCCCCTGAGCGACAGTCACACGCACCTGCTGGAAGCACTCAATCGCGAAAAGGAGCTCCTCGCCCCGCTGGCATCCATGGCCGACCTGGTCATCGACACCAGCAGCCTCAGCCTGCACCAGCTGCGCGACCAGGTGAAATCCCGCGTGGTGGGCAAGGATTCACCGGGCATGGCGATCCTGTTCCAGTCTTTTGGTTTCAAACACGGTGTTCCGGTCGATGCCGACCTGGTCTTCGATTTGCGCTGCCTTCCCAATCCCTACTGGATTCCGGAGCTGCGTAACAAGACGGGAATGGATCCCGAGGTCGCCGAGTTCCTGCGCTCTCACGAGGAGACCGAAGAAATGCAGCGGGACATCACCCGCTTCCTTGAGCGCTGGCTGCCCTCCTATCAGCAGAGCAACCGCAGCTACACCTCTGTGTCCATTGGTTGCACCGGTGGCCGCCACCGCTCGGTGTATATGGTTGAACAGCTCGCAAAGACCTTCGCCAGCCAGTTCGAAAATATCCAGATTCGTCACCGCGAGCAGCAGAAGTAAGTCCCGAGCAAGCAGAAGAACAGCCCAAAGAATTCAGCCCATGCAAAAAAGCCGCATCACCATCATTAACAAACTCGGGCTCCACGCCCGCGCCGCAAGTAAATTTGCCCAGACCAGTGCGCGCTTCTCTTCGGAAGTGAAAGTGCATTGCCAGGGCAAAGCGGTGGATGGGAAAAGTGTTATGGCACTGATGCTGCTTGCCGCCGGCAAAGGCGTGGAGCTCGAGCTGGAAATCTGCGGCCGCGACGAAGACGCCGCACACGAAGCCATCTGCATGTTGATCAACGACCGGTTTGGCGAAGGCGAATAAAGCTCCTTCTGCCGCTATAATGCCGGCACTCACAGTGCTCTCAAACAGCAGGTATCTCTGTGCCCAACCCCGTCAGTGCCGACATTAAATTCCGCGCCCAGAACCAGCTCGGCGAGCTGTACGCTGCGCTGGACAGTGGCACCGGGCGCGAGGTACAGCGCATGCTGCACTCGCTCTCCCCCCAGAGTATTGCAGAACTGCTGGAAAGCTCCCCGCCGCGCATCCGTCAGGTCCTTTGGAAGCTGATTGACCGCGAGGTGGAAGGCGAGGTTCTGCAGGAGCTTCCCGACGAGATCCAGAGTCAGATACTCGCCACCATGGACACCGAGGAAATGGTGGCCGTCATGGAGGGGCTGGATGCGGACGACGTAGCCGATATTCTCCAGCAACTGCCGGAGCGGGTGATGGCAGAGGTCCTCTCTGCCATGAGCGAAAGCGATCGCCAGCGGGTCGAGGGCGTGCTCGCCTACGATGAGGAGACCGCCGGCGGCCTGATGGATACGGATATCGTGTCCGTGCGCCCCAACCTGCACCTAGACGTCGTGCTCCGCTATCTGCGTCGCCACGAACAGCTACCGGAGTCCACCGACAATCTTTTTGTGGTCAACCGCAAAGACCGCTTTATCGGCCTGCTGCCGCTGACCAAGCTGCTCACTACCGACCCTTCGGTTACCGTGCGTGAAATCATGATTACCGATGTGGAGCCCATTCCCGCGGACATGCCGGACGACGAAGTAGCCCAGCTGTTTGCCAAGTACGACTGGATTACCGCACCGGTGGTGGACGAGGAAAAGCGGCTACTCGGCCGTATTACCATTGATGACGTGGTGGATGTGATTCGCGAGGACGCGGACCACTCCCTGATGAGCCTCGCCGGCCTGGACGAAGAGGAAGACACCTTCGCCCCGGTAAAACGCACGGCGCCGCGACGCGCCGTATGGCTGGGCATCAATCTCCTGACCGCCCTGCTCGCCTCATGGGTAATCAACCTGTTCCAGGACACCATCGACAAGGTAGTGGCACTGGCAGTATTGATGCCTATCGTGGCCAGTATGGGCGGCGTCGCCGGCAGCCAGACATTGACGGTCGTCATTCGCGGAATGGCGCTTGGCCAGGTGGGACGCAGCAACCTTAGCTGGCTGCTCTCCCGCGAACTGGGGTCCGGGGCGCTCAACGCCATTCTTTGGTCCACCGTCATGGGCGGCGTTGCCGCCTTGTGGTTTGGGGATACCCGCATCGCCCTCATTATCATTGCCGCCATGGTCATCAACCTGATCACGGCAGCCTTCGCCGGCGCCATCCTGCCGGTAGCCTTGCGCGCCATGCGCATCGACCCGGCCCTGGCTGGCGGCGTGGCACTGACCACGGTGACCGACGTGGTAGGCTTTATGTCATTTCTCGGCCTGGCAACCTGGTTCTTTGCCTGACAGCGACCCGGACAGCCGCCTGACGCTCCAACTATTATTTCAGAGACAGTAAATGCACAACTCCGACGATTTCGATGAATTTGAAGACGATCTGCCGAAGAGCAAAACCCAGCTCAAGGAAGAGATGCACCAGCTTCAGGAACTGGGTAAACAGTTGACCGAGCTGAATGCGGCCAAGCTGGCGGAAGTACCTATGGATGCTGGCCTGACCGAGGCAATCGAAACCATGCACCGTATCAAGTCCCGCGAGGCGCGAAGACGACAGTTACAGTACATCGGCAAGCTGATGCGCAAGGCAGATGTAGAGGCGATTGAAGCGGTACTGAACAAGCAAAAGGAGCATGACCACCAGCACCTTCGCTTTGACCGTATGGCGGAAGAGTGGCGCGAGCGTTTACTGGAACAGGGCAAGGAAGCGCAGAGTGCATTCTTCGATAGCTTCCCGGGAGCCGATCACCAGCAACTGCGCGCGCTGATCCGCGAATCCAACAAGGAAATTGCCAACAAGAAGCCGCCGACCAACCAGCGTAAACTGTTTCGGTATCTGCGGGACTTTTTCATGCAGGAAGAATAGACACCTGAACAAGGCCGGCCACTGAAATGAGTGCAAAGCTCAAGGATCGTCCTTCAGCACCTCGGCCAGTTCGGCAACCACGATTTCAATGACTGCACGATTCTGCGGCACCCAGCGGTGCAGGCTGACCGGTATCTGGTAGGTTTTTCCCAGCGGCAGGCGGGAGCTGGATTGCGGCAGGATGGTGGCGTCGTAAGGGGTCCAGATGGATACCGGAGCGGCGCTTTCCAGAACCGACGTATCCCGGTTCAGGCTGCTGAGAAATTCACTGCCAATTCGCAACTGCCTGCCGCCCTTGTAAGGCAGAAAGTGGGCCCAAAAGCTGCCAAAATGGGGGCTGGAGAGGGCAATAAACTTGTGCACCCTCTCTGCACCGCCCAGCCTCTGCAGGTAGTAGCGCGCCACTATTCCACCCATACTGA
Organism: Microbulbifer hydrolyticus; assembly: GCF_009931115.1. Taxonomy (NCBI): domain Bacteria; kingdom Pseudomonadati; phylum Pseudomonadota; class Gammaproteobacteria; order Cellvibrionales; family Microbulbiferaceae; genus Microbulbifer; species Microbulbifer hydrolyticus. Next base: position 3,105,366 of record NZ_CP047491.1, read on the forward strand.
AACCTACCAGGGCACAGGTCTCTCGCGCTACAGTAACCTCCTCCACCCGATCGCGCAGCTGTAAGGCCAGATGCTCCATCCCATGCCAGCCGCTGTTGGCTTTCAGGTTGATGCAGTGCGCAGTAAAGCCCGCGCTCTCAAGGGCACTCCTCATCTGCAGCATTGACTTGCCCCGGTCGAAAATCCCGGGCACAAGTACCGCAACTCGGCTTTTCCGTTTTATCGGCATACAGGCCATATTCCTTCCACGCACAGCATAAGACTAGAAGTCAGCGGCGGGGTTTGAATGCTTGAAAGCGCGCGTCTTGTCCTCGAATTCGGCATCAACCAGGCAGTTTTCGTGGACCGGAAAACAAATCGGGCCCAGGGAGTCAATCCGCGGGCCCGATTTGTCACCGAAAGCTTGCAGCCGGTCAGCTGGTGCAAGCCTCAGCAGCTGGTATCGACTTTCCCGGCGGCACATTCTCCGCCGGTTTTGGCAGCGGCTTTATCAGTACCAGTAACAGCGGCAGAAGAGTCAGCGACCCCAGCAACGCCGCAGTCATGGCCAGTGCAGTCAGCAATCCAAAATAGATCGACGGCACGAACTTGGACAGAGCCAGAATGGAGAAGCCCGCGATGATGGTGATGGCGGTATAGAACATCGCCCGCCCGATGGTTGCATGGCTGCGATGCATGGTCGCCACATAATCACCATCTTTGGCAAACTCCTCGCGGAAGCGATACAGGTAGTGGATGGCGTGATCCACACCAATCCCCACGGTAATCGCCGCAATGGTAATGGTCATCATATCCAGTGGAATATTGGCCAGTCCCATACCCCCCAACACCACACACGCTGCCAGCATATTCGGCACCAGCGCGATCACCGCCAGCCACAGCGAGCGGAACAGCACCAGAAACATCAGCAGGATACCGGCAAAAACCGCACCCAGTGTGAGGATCTGGGATTTGAACAGGCTCTGCAGCATGTTGTTGTACAGCACCAGCATCCCGGTCTGGCGGATGTTGTCAGGCGCGATACCCATTTCATTTTCCGCATAGGCATAGATGCGCTGAATAAGTTCATCCCGGCTCAGGTCGGGATCGGTTTCCATCACGCGCATCGTGATCCGTGCCTCCTGCTGCCCGGGAGACCAGTACGGATTCACCAGTACCTGATTGATCTCCTCCGGCAGGCTCTGGCGTGCCACCGCCAGCTCGAAATCATTCAGGCCACCACCGTTCAGGTCCTGCGCCACCTTGTACAGGGTGGCGAGGGATTGAACTTTGCCGATTTCCGGCTGGGCATCCAGAAAATCGTGTAACTGCTCGATCTGATTCAACCCGGCTACGGTAAACCAGTAGGCATCCGGCGCCTCACTGTCACCGCCGCTGGCGAAGGGATCATCGGACGCGAAGGGGTCCTCTGCGGCAAACGGGTCGGTCTCGTCCATTCCCGTTTCGTCGCTGCCAAAGTCCGCCGCAAACGGATCTTCCTCACCTTCGAATGCCGGCTCCGCCTGCTCCGGCTTACTCAGGACGACATCCAGGTTGATAGTGCCGCCGAGGCGCTGATCGATTACCAGCATGCCCTGGTGAATCTCGGTGGAATCGTCGAAATAATCGATAAACCGGTTTTCCACCTTGAGGCGACTGATACCCACTGCACTGATGACTGCCGCAAGCACCGCCACGCCGAGGACGAGGGCCTTATGGTTTTCTGCAAACCGGGAAAACACCTGGGTAAATGCATGGGACTTGTCCCTACCCTGACCTGCATCGCGCTTCTTCAACAGCATCAGGCTCGCGGGAATAATCAGGAACGACAACACCAGTGCCATTGTTACGCCTATGGTCATCATCCAGCCGAAGTCGATCACCGGGCGAATACCGCTCACCACCAGAGAAATGAACGCGACCATGGTGGTCAGCCCGGTGTACAGGCAGGGCTTGGCCATAAACGCCACGGTGGCGGAAGCCAGCTGAAAACGATCCCACTCCGGGTACTCGGAAAAATACTCCCGATAGCGCACGGCCAGGTGAATGGTAATCGCGAGGGTAATGATCAGCAGCAGTGCAACAAAGTTTGCGGAGATGACCGTCAAGCGCCAGTCGAGCCAGGAAAGAAAACCAAGCATCATCACCGCGGTGGTCACGCAGGTAATCAGCGGCAACAGCACCCAGCGCGGCTGGCGGAAAATGATCAACAGGGTGATGACGATGAATGCCAGGATACCCGCGCCGAACACCACCAGGTCACTTTCGATAAACGAAATCATATCCGAAGTGATCATTGTGAGACCACCCAGGAACAGCTCGGCGTTGTCATCGTACTGGGAGAGGATTGCACGGACTTCTTGCACGCGTTCCCGCGCCGCAGCCTCCTGAGCGGTTCGATGCTGCAGGTACTCTTCACTCACGACTTCCAGCCGCTGGGACTCGGCCTCGCTCAGCTCCCCTTCATTACGCTGCCGACGCAGGGCATCCCGCTCGCGCACCAGGTCAAGACCCTCCTTGTCGAGCTCGAGGTTGAGCATCATGGCGGAGGTCTCGCCGTCCGGGCTCAGGATCAACTCTTTATAAATCGGGCTTTCCAGAAACTCCTTGCGAGCAAGGTCCTTGTCGACACCCGGCGACGAAAGCGTGCGGATGCCGTCCGCCACGTCGGAGATGGAAAGTTTCGGGCTGTAGAGCAGCGGCACATTCAGAATCGACTGCACCCCGGCAACACCGTCCACCATGGCGAGCTCATCCTGCAGGCGACGCAGGGTCGCAAGAGAGTCATCGCTGAACAGGTCGCCATCCTTGTAGCGGTAGGTGACCACCAGGAAGTCACCGGAGTTATAACGCTCGGAAACCTCGCGGAAAAAGTCCAGCGAGTCGTCAGCCTCCAGGGTCAGGGAATCCGCAGATGCATCCAGTTTGAAACGCGGCAGCCCCGCAGCAGCGGCTAGAGTGAGCAATGCCACCAGCGCCAACACCATTTTCGGGTGTCCGAGCACCAGCTTTTCGTACCAGGTCTTCAAGCCCAACAACATAATCAGTTCACTTATATTCGTAATGAAACGTGTGCTCTGCACACGGTGTTTTCCAACGCGGTTATTTGTCGACGTGGCCCAGATCGCGCTCGGGGAATAGTACGTCGCGCACTTTCTGCTTGAGCTCTTTCGGACCGGGGAAGCCGCCATCGCGCTTGCGCTCCCAGATCAGCTCATCCCCCACCTTGATCTCGAAGACGCCGCCGCTACCGGGCTTGAGCGCGACCTGCTCAAGGTCCTCCGCGAAGGTGTAAAGCAGTTCCTGAGCCATCCAGGTGGCTCGCAGCATCCAGTTGCACTGTACGCAGTAGTGAATGGTGACGATTTTTTGCATAGATCTCGCCGGACGAAAACGGTTCAATACTCGCCCCAGGGGGGCAGCAGTGTCTGGTCAATACCGAGTTGGCTCAGGATTCTGGCCACCACAAAATCCACCAGGTCCTCCACCGTGCGCGGCTTCTGATAAAAGCCGGGACTGGCCGGCAGAATCACCGCACCCATACGCGTGAGCTTCAGCATATTTTCCAGGTGGATCTCTGAATAAGGTGCCTCTCGCGGCACCAGGATCAGCTGCCGGCGCTCTTTCAGCGCAACATCCGCCGCGCGCTCGATCAGGTTGTTGGAGGCCCCGCAAGCGACTGCCGACAGTGTGCCACCACTGGCCGGGCACACGACCAGACTGTTGGCGGCGCCCGTGCCGGAGGCAACTGGCGAGAACCAGTCACGCTTGCCAAACAGGGTCAACTGCCCCTCTTCCGCGCCATACAGCTCACGCAAAAATGCCTCAGTACGGCTTTCGTCCTCCGGCAGGGACACATCGGTTTCGGTGTCGATCACGATGCGTGCGGCATCCGAGAGCAATAGCCATACCCGCACTCGCGCCGCCAGCAGGCACTGCAACAGACGCAGCCCATACTGGGCACCAGAGGCACCGGTCATCGCCAGAGTTACTGTTTTGGGAAAAGTCGGCTCAGCCAAAGAGGTATCCGTATTCGCCCCGGGTAAGGGGCTATTTGCCGTATTTCTGTTCCAGCGCCTGGAGCAGGCGCTGGTGCACACCGCCGAAGCCACCATTGCTCATCACAATCACGTGACTGCCGGGGGCTGACAGCTCGAGTACGGATTCTACCGCAGCGTCGATACTGTGGAGAACCTTTGCGGGCACCGTGGAGTGGTGGACCACCTCATCCAGAGACCAGTTCATTCCCTCGGGCTGGTACCAGAGCACAAGATCCGCCCCCGCACAGGCCCGCGCAAGCTGGCCCTGATGGTGCCCCATACGCATGGTATTGGAGCGCGGCTCGATCAGGGCGATGATCTTTTCGTCCCCAACCTTGGCCCGCAAGCCGTTCAGGGTGGTCTCGATGGCCGTTGGGTGGTGGGCAAAATCGTCGTAGACACGGATCCCCTGGATATCCCCCAGACACTCCATACGGCGCTTTACGCCACCAAACTTACCCAGCGCTTCCGCCGCGGTTGCCGGCTCGACGCCAACATGGCGCGCTGCCGCCATGACCGCAAGGCCATTCTTCACGCTGTGCAGCCCGGTCTGCTGCCACTGTACGCTGGCAACCGTGCTGCCTTCCAACTGCACATCAAAGCGGCTACCGTCCGCGGCAATATTCACCGCACACCAGTCACCCAGGCGCACACCATCTTCCGTCTCCACGTCAAAGCGCTGGACCTCGCTCCAACAGCCCTGCTCCAGTACCTGTGAGACCGCGTCTTCCTGAGCTGCGACAATCAGGCCGCTGCCGGGTACGGTGCGCACCAGGTGGTGAAACTGTCGCTGGATGGCCGCCAGGTCATCGAAAATGTCCGCATGGTCAAATTCGAGATTGTTGATAATCAGGGTACGCGGGCGATAGTGGACAAACTTGGAGCGCTTGTCGAAGAACGCCGTATCGTACTCGTCCGCCTCTACCACGAAAAACGGAGTAGTCCCCAGCCGCGCGGAAACATCAAAGTTCTGGGGCACGCCGCCGATCAGGAACCCCGGGTCCATACCCGCGTAATCCAGTACCCAGGCCAACATGCTGGCCGTGGTGGTCTTGCCGTGGGTACCGGAAACCGCCAGTACCCAGCGCCCACCAAGAAAGTGATCACACAGCCACTGGGCACCGGAGGTATAGGCCAACCCCCTTTCCAGTACCGCCTCCACGGCGGGGTTCCCCCGTGACAGTGCGTTGCCAACAATCACCAGGTCCGGCGCGGGCTCCAGCTGGGCCGGGTCGTACCCCTCGGTCAACGCGATACCAGCGCGCTCCAGCTGGGTGCTCATCGGCGGATAGACGTTCGCATCCGAGCCGGTCACTTTGTGCCCCTCGGCTACGGCCAGCTGGGCCAGACTGCCCATAAAGGTTCCGCAGATACCTAGAATATGAATATGCATGCCAGTAGGGTCGCCCTGATTGGTGGAAACAAGAGTCTGTCGAAACAGGTGCCAGATGAGACCGCGCACTCACGCAATCATTCCCACCTGCTCACCTGTATTTTGGCACTTTGGATGCTCCGGCCCGCTTTTTGCTGGCCTTTTCAGGGAGAAAAGGCCGGGAACGAGGCGCCGACAGCAATTGTCGTCAAACCCCGCACACTTAGCGTCGCGCCAGCTTATCACGGGTTTTAACCACAGTAAGTGTCGAATGTCCGCAATTCCATGCAATTGCCATATGAATACATTAGACTTCGCGCCGCGTGAGGTAGCCACCAGAAGCCGCCCGCCGAGACCACGCCCACACGTGACCATTAGACGAGAAGCCATAGGATAGACATGTCGAAGAAGAACGCTTTTTACGCGCAATCCGGCGGGGTTACCGCCGTCATCAACGCCTCCGCCTGCGGTGTCATCGAGACCGCCCGCCAGCATAGCGACAAGATCGGCAATGTCTATGCCGGACTCAACGGTATCGTCGGCGCCCTCAAGGAGGAACTGATCGATGTCAGCCAGGAAAGCCGCGAAACAATTGCCGCGCTGCGTCACACGCCTTCCGGTGCCTTTGGCTCCTGTCGCTACAAACTGAAAAGCCTGGAACAGAACCGCGCAGAGTACGAGCGACTGATCGAGGTGTTCAAGGCGCACAATATCGGCTACTTCTTCTATAACGGCGGCGGCGATTCGGCCGACACCTGCCTCAAGATTTCCCAGCTGTCGGAGAAGATGGGCTACCCCATCCAGGCCATCCACATCCCCAAGACCGTGGACAATGACCTGCCGTTCACCGACAACTGCCCGGGCTTTGGCTCAGTGGCAAAATATGTCGCGGTATCCACCAGGGAAGCCGCTCTGGATGTGGCCTCCATGTGCGCCACGTCCACCAAGGTTTTCATTGTCGAAGTGATGGGACGCCACGCGGGCTGGATTGCCGCCGCCGGCGCCCTTGCCCAGGAGCAGGAAGGTGATGCCCCGCATATCATCCTGCTGCCGGAAGTCGCCTTCGATAAAGACAAGTTCCTGAAGAAGGTGCAACAGACCGTCGACGACAAAGGCTACTGCGTGATCGTTGCCTCCGAAGGCGCCCAGTACGAAGATGGCACTTTCCTCGCTGACGCGGGCAGTGTCGATGCCTTCGGCCACAAGCAGCTGGGCGGCGTAGCGCCGACCCTCGCGCAAATGGTCAAGGACGAGCTGGGCTTCAAATACCACTGGGCCCTGGCCGACTACCTGCAGCGTGCCGCGCGCCATATTGCTTCCGCCACCGATGTGGAGCAGGCGTACGCCGTGGGCAAGGCCGCAGTAGAAGCGGCAGTTGCCGGCAAGAACGCAATCATGCCCACAATCGAGCGCAACGGCAGCACAACCGCCGACTACAGCTGGAGCATCGGTGAAGCGCCGCTGTCCGAGGTGGCCAACGTCGAGAAGTTTATGCCCGAGGAATTCATCTCCGAGGATGGCTTCGGTATCACTCAGGCTGCCCGCGACTACCTCGAGCCGCTGATTCAGGGCGAAGATTACCCGCCATATAAAAACGGGATCCCGCAGTACGCGCGCCTGAAGAAAGTACTGGTCGAGAAGAAGCTGAAAGACGGCTTCGACGTGTAATCACGGCAGCGCAACCAAAAAAAGGCCCCCACCCGTTCCCGGGTGGGGGCCTTTTTTGTTTCCACTGCGGTTGCCTCCCGCACGGACAGGGTGAACTAAACGTTCAGCAACAGGTGCTGCCGCTCCCAGGGCGAAATTTCCCGGTGAAACAGCCGCATTTCTTCATTTTTTACCGCCGCGTAAAGCTGGCAGAAATCCTCTCCGAGCGCATCGCGAACCTCCCCGGCGGCCTCAAAAATACGCAACGCCTCATCAAAGGTACCCGGGATATAAAAGCTGGACTCCTGCTCTTCATCCAGTTCCGATGCCGCCGGTGCGCTGGGCTCCACACCATTCAGCATACCCAGGTAACCACAGACCAGACTGGCGGCGATGGCCAGGTAGGGGTTTGCGTCCACTCCGACCACGCGATTTTCCAGACGGCGATCCTGGACGCCGGAATTGGGCACGCGCAATCCCGTGGCCCGATTGTCGTAGCCCCATCCGGTATTGGTTGGTGCACTGGAATTGTCGGCTCCTTCAAATCGGCGATAAGAATTCACGTTGGGCGCGATAAACGGCATGATTTCCCGTAGGTGCTTCTGGGTACCGCCGATAAAGTAACGGAACAGGTCCGAGGCACTGCCGTCATCCGCGGAAAAGATATTTTTACCACTGGCAATATCCACCACACTCTGGTGAATATGCATGGCACTGCCGGGCTGGTCGCGCATGGGCTTGGCCATAAAGGTCGCGAACATACCGTTTTTCAGCGCCGCTTCGCGAATGATGCGCTTGAAATAAAAAACCTGATCGGCAAGTAGGAGCGGGTCACCGTGAGTCAGATTGAACTCCACCTGCCCGGCACCGTCCTCCTGGATGACAGAATCAATATGCAAACCGGCGGCTTCTGCGTACTCGTAAATCGTGTCGATTACCGGGCCATATTCATCGATAGCGGTCATCGAATAGGACTGCAACGAATTCCCCGAACGACCACTGCGGCCAATCGGCGGCTGAATGGGTTCATTGGGGTCAATGTTTGGCCGGGTTAGGTAGAACTCCAGTTCCGGCGCCACGATCGGCTGCCAGCCCTTGTCCCGGTACATTCCGATCACCCGCTTCAGCACATTACGCGGTGCGCAGGAAATGGGATTGCCATCGAGATCCTGCAGGTCGTGAATAATCTGCAGCGCTGGCGTTTTCGCCCAAGGCACCGCCATCGCGGTGGACATGTCAGGCACCAGTGCCATATCGCTTTCCGCCCACTGGTTTTCAATGTCCATTTCCACATCCTGGCCGGTAATGGTCTGGTAAAAAATGGAAATAGGTAAAAAGATCGGCGTTTGCGGGGAAAACTTGCTAAGTGGCATCGCCTTGCCGCGGGACATACCATTCAGGTCCGGGACAATGCACTCTACCTCGTCCAGGCGGCGACCATTCAGGTATTTCAGGAAGGCTTCGGGCAGGGTATCCAGCCAGGAAGTTACATCGGGCTGAGTCATGCAGGCTCCGGAAAATTGGATTGGGACTCGCAGTGTAAAGGAAACGGCAAGCGGGAAGAACGCATCTTTTCAGACAATACGTGTGCGCGTTCTTCGCGAAGGCACACTGACACCTGAGAGTGCCACATGCGTTGCCAGGTGATCCGTTTCTTTTTAAGAGAGCATGCAAACTGGCACATCGACGTACATGCAATGGCAATGGTTAGCCAACAGAGGGGCCAGCTATTCATGAGTGACCCTGTCGTTTGCCGCCTTTTTTGTCAAAAAGCGTTGCTCGTCTGCTTTATCGGGTACAACGCAAACATCACGTTTACCGAACAGACGATAACGATTGCGCGCAACGCGATCGTAAACCCAGTCCCGCACAGGGCGAGGGATCAGGCGGAAACAGCCCAGTATCGGCCAGGGGAAGGGGAGCTGTTTGATGATGCGCAGCAGCCCATCGGACTTTCCAAACACCTGATTGCCCTCGACCAGGAGCATGGTTTCATATTGATCCAGTGGCAACCCGAAAAAAGATAGGATCGCCTGCCCTTCCTCCGACTGCACGGTGGCCAGCTTGAATCGACATTCGCAGTCGAACCTCAACAGGAAGCGCGCCCAGGCGGAGCACAGACGGCAAACACCATCAAACAGAACCACCCGATCTCCCTCCTGGAGGTAGGGTGCAAGATCTTCCTCATTTCCACTCGACATATAACGCGCATTCCTGATCAAACAACACCGCATTTGTCGAAGCACTTTAAACAAAAAGACCGCTCCGGATAACCCGGGCGGCCTTTCTGTTCAGCGCGTATTCTATGCACTCACTACTGTTTCACTCAGGAGTCCAGCACACTGCGAACGAAGTCGGTCAGTTCCTGATCCTGGCTGTTCTCGAAGAAACAGGCCTGGAAGCGCTCGCCGGACACTGCGGTTTTCACCAGTTCAGGATCGATCGCCTTGAGGCCGTCGAGGTAACTTTTCGCAGTAGCTTCCTTGATATGGTTGAGAATACCAGCGTTGGCTACCTGGGACTCTTTGCGCTCTGGCGGATATCCCTGGCCTTTATCACCGGTAAAGGCTTTCTCGAAGATGTAGCGGATATTTAGCTCCGCACCCCAGCCAAAGCCCTTGGCATAAGGGATTGCCAGCGCATTGCCGTTATTGATCTGGGCGAACAGGTAGGCGTCGGCAGGATCTATACAGTAACCACAGTTCACGCCCGGGTAGGCATTCAGGGACATCAGCGCGCCCTGGCCGGTGCCACAACCACTCACAACAAAATCTACGGCCTTCGAGTTCAGCAGCAGGCTACCCATGATACCCAGGTGGATGTACGTCAGGCGGTGGTCGTTGTCGTCGCTCATACCGGTGTTGTATACGGTGTGGCCCAGCTCGCCGGCGACATGTTGCAGCTCTTTCAGCACGATGGCGTTCTTGGATGCCTGACTGAATTCGTTCATCAGTGCGATTTTCATGAATCGGTCTCCTGTTGCCCTGCGGCGCAGGGGACGGAAAGTATTTCGCCACCGAGGCTGTACGATTTTCATACCAGCCGAGTTCGGTGCGGCTTGTTATCTGTCCGCGCATTATAAGTGTTTGGCCGATTATTAAAACCGGTCAGGCAGGTTTGACACACTGGCGACGGGAGATCAGCGGGCAGTACGCGGGCGATAGCTGGCAACGCTCCCGGTAACCGCCACAGCCACAATCACCAGCAGTGCCGGATACCATGCAGCCCCAAGCACCTTGAGGGTCAAGGCGGATACGCACAACCAGAGTGTCGGCACCAGTGCGGTGAACCACAATGCGCTCCCCCTGAATCCAACAAGCAGCAATCCAAGGGTGACCGCAGCAGTGGGATCAGGGTGCAAACCGAATACCTCTACCGCCGGCCAGCCGTTGCCCATCGCCACTCCCAGTAAAGGGAAGCCAAGCAGGCCACACAGCGCGATCAACAATCCCGCCTGTACCGAAGGGGTCAAGAGCGTGCGGAGCAGCGCTGTGCGCCAATCAGCTCCTGTATCTCGCTCCAAAGCTGTCCCCCACCCGGTCACGGCCAGTAACAGCAGGAGCAAGCCCTGACACAACCATATCCAGCAGATATGGGTACCCGCCCAGTTCAGACCGGAATATCGCTGGGCAAAAAACGCCACCCCGACAAAAGCCCAAAGCGGCGCGAGCAACCCGAGGGCGATCCGCACCCTACCCGTCAGTGACAGGAACAACGCCAGGAATCCCACCAGCAAGGTGACAGACTGCAGTGGCCAAAAGGCTTCCCCCATTCGCGCCAGCAGACGAAAGTACACGTCTGCGGTGAAAGGGATAAAGTCCTGCAGGCTGTAGCTGGCCAGGTCCATCACGGGCACGCTCACAGGGACTCGATAAAGCTGACCATCTGGCGACGGGCGGCAGCATCGGGCATGGAGCCGGTGCCCGCCTGCATGTTTTCGTTCATGTGCGCCACTTGGGACGTGGCCGGGATGGCACAGTTTACGGCGGGATGGCTGACAATAAATTTGAGCAGGAAGTCCGCCCAGGTGCGACACCCGAATTCTTTCTTCGCCCACTCGGGCACCTGCTCCCCCCTGCGCTTCAGTCCCTTGATCAGGCTGCCGCCGTCGTATGGCCTATTGGCAATCACCGCAATCCCTTTTTCCCGCGCCAGGGGCAACAGTCGCTGCTCGGCTTCGCGATGGGTAATGTTGTAGGTGAGCTGACAGAAATCGACTTCTTCGTTCGCCAGTATCTGCTCGAACTCGGAATGACGGCGCCCGTGGGAAGTGGTAATCCCCACATAGCGGAGGTCTCCGGCTGCTTTCATCTCCCGCAATACCGCAAGATGATCGCGCCAGTCGTCGAGATTGTGCACCTGAACCAGGTCGAACTTATCCACACCCCAGCGACGGGCAAGACTCGCGATCTGCTCCCGGGTACTGCCCCCCGCCGGGCTCCAGACTTTTTCCGCAGAAAACAGCGATTCAGGTTTCCCCAGCTGTTTCAGCGCATAACCGATGGTATCCGCAGCGGAACCATACATAGGAGAGGAATCGATCAGGCCGCCGCCGTGGGCAAAGAACGCCTTGACCACCTGCGTGCGCGCGGCGAGCAACTGCGGATCGTCGCCGACATTGAAGGTGCGCCAGGTCCCCATCCCGATAAGCGGCAACGCTTCGCCGCTGTCCGGGATCGGTTTTGCAATCAGAGTGCTCGCCTGTGCATTCGCCTGCCCAGGCAACCCCCAGATACAGGCAGTTCCCGCGGCAAGCAACTTGAGAAAATGTCTGCGCAGATAGCGACCATCCATGGCTTTCTTCCGTCATTCAGTTTGTCGTTTCAGGTCGACGATTCAGGTAATCGGCGCGCCCGGAATGCCCCTGGACGCATCAGCGCCGTGACAAGGATCAGTATAAAACAGCCCAATACGAACACCTTGTTGACGAACCAGTTGGTTCGCCAGATGGTCCACTCGGGCGCGGACAGAAACATCGCAAGCTTGCTGACGATGATAACGATCTCGATCACCGACATGATAATGGCCAACTGCCGCGCATACGCAGCCTGCCTCAGCAGTGCCCAGCCGAGCCACAGGTGTGCCAGCGGCCACAGATCCCAATAGACATGGGTATTCCAATGTTCACCGTTACTGAGCGCATAAGCGACGGGAAACAGGTATTTGATAAACCCTGTCCACGCCGCCAGTACAAACAGAAAGTGGGCGAGAAATTCGTTCCAGCGACTTGGCAAATCAGGCATCGACCCGATCCCGCAATACTTCCGCCGCCAGCTCAAACGAACGCAAGCGCGCGCGATGATCGTAGATGGCACCGGTCACAATCAACTCGTCCACCCGGGTGCGCTCGAGGAAATGATCGATCCACGGGCCGATGGTCGCCGCAGTACCCACAGCACTTTCCGCGAGAGCCTGCGCCACCTGTGCGCGCTCGCTGGGCGAGGCGATCGTGGCCGGATCTGCCACCGGCGGTTTCAGCGGCCCCGGCGTTCCCCGGCGCAGGGCGACGAACTGCTGTTCGATCGAGGTCATCAATTTACGCCCGTCTTCATCGCTGTCGGCGGCAAAGACATTGATCGCCGCCGCCACATAAGGGGTATCGAGATGTTCGGAGGGCTGAAACTGCTCGCGATACAGATGCAGAGCCTGATCCAGCATGGCGGGGGCAAAGTGGGAGGCGAAGGCAAAGGGCAGCCCCAGCGCAGCCGCCAGCTGGGCGCTGTACAGACTGGAGCCCAGTAACCAGATGGGCACCCCCAGTCCGACACCGGGCACCGCGCGCACCCGCTGTCCGGGCTTTTCCGGGGCAAAGTAGTGCAGCAACTCACGCACATCCTGGGGAAACTGGTCCGCCGCACGCAACGGATCGCGGCGCAGTGCGGTCATGGTGGCGCCATCGGTGCCTGGTGCTCGCCCCAAACCCAGGTCCACCCGATCAGGATAGAGCGCCGCCAGGGTACCGAACTGCTCCGCAATCACCAGCGGGGCATGATTCGGCAGCATCACGCCGCCGGCGGCCACGCGGATTTTTTCCGTGCCCGCGGCGATATACCCCAGCGCCACCGCCGTGGCAGCACTGGCAACCCCGGCCATATTGTGGTGTTCCGCCATCCAGAACCGATGGTACCCCTGAGCTTCCGCATGCTGGGCCAGATCGCGGGAATTCTGCAATGCCTGGCGGGCACTGCCAGTGTCGGTGATGGGAGAAAGATCCAATAGAGAGTAGGCGCGCACATCGGCTCCTTACTTTTGGTATATGTTTCAATTTCTCGAGACTAGCTTCTACAAGCTCTGCAAACCATGGTATGACGCAATGTGAACGACAGAAAGTAGGCTGTCGCTTGGACCGCGGGTTTCAGTTTCCGACCCCAGCGTCATCTGGTACCATCGCGCTCGCAACGGCATTGGCAACAGCAGTAGCCAATTGCAGCAACACCTAAGGGGTGGCCTCGGCCTGAGATGCCGCCGGATCGAAAGATCCCGCGCGCAAACCCTTGAACCTGATCCGGTTAATACCGGCGTAGGAATAGGTAGTCCTTAACTAGCCCTCCTTTTCACGTCGCACACCGGGTCTCTCACAGCGTTTTTTACGAGAGAGAGAGCCATGAACTCCAAGCACTGCAGCAAACCATTAGCCCGCTGGATCGATCTGATCACCTGTTCCGCCGCACTTTTTGCCCCTGTCGCAATGGCAGAGACCGCGCTAGAAGAAGTGGTGGTGACCAGCCAGCTGCGCGAAGCAGCGCAACTGGATACCTCCACCAGTGTCAGTGTATTGGACAGTGCCATTATTGAGGCCCGCGGCGCCACCAATCTGGAACAATTGCTGAACCTGGCGCCCAACGTGAATTTCTCCGCCGGAGCTTCCCGCGGCCGCTTCGTGCAGATCCGCGGTATCGGTGAGCGCAGCCAGTTTATCGACCCGGTGAATCCGTCCGTAGGTCTGCTGATTGACGGCATCGACTTTACCGGCCTTGGCCTCGCTGCCAGCACCCTGGATATTGATCAGGTGGAAATCCTGCGTGGCCCCCAGGGCACGGTGTACGGAGCCAATGCCCTCGCCGGCCTGATCACCATGACGAGCAATGCGCCCAGCGAATCCGCGTTTGCCAAGGTCTCAGCAGAAGTGGCGGAATACGGCAGCCATACCCTGTCTGCGGTCAGTAGCGGTCCCCTTACCGACAAGCTCAGTTACCGGGTCGCGGCACAAAACCAGCAGTCCGATGGCTATGTGCAAAACCGACACCTGGGCCGCGACGACACCAACAATATTGATGAATCCGTTGTGCGCGGCAAACTGCGCTACCAGGCGAGTGACGACCTGCACCTGGATTTCTCCCTGCTGCACCTGAATATCGACAATGGCTACGATGCCTTTACCCTGGACAACTCCCGCAACACCCTGTCCGACGCACCGGGATGGGACCGACAGGACACCCTTGCCGGTGCCGTGAGCGGGCTGTGGTCTGGCAGCGACTTGTTCAGCGTAAAATCCGTGCTCAGCGTGGCCAATTCCGACACCGAATATGGTTATGACGAAGACTGGGTTTACGCCGGTTTTCATCCGTGGGAGTACATGTCTACCGATAACTACCTGCGCGACAGAGACAATGTGAGTGTGGATGTGCGCTTTATTTCCACAGAGCAATCACGCTTGTTTGCTGGCAGCACCAGCTGGGTGGCAGGTATCTATGTGCGCAGCGAAGAAGAAGCGCTTGAGCGCAACCAAAGTTTCAACAGTCAGTTCGATACAGAAAACACGGCGCTTTACGGGCAGTTAAACACGGTACTGAGTGATCGCGTCACCGTGATCACCGGCCTGCGTTTCGAGCAACGCGCTGCGGATTACAGCGATTCCCTGGCCGTGTCCAGCAACACCGACGAAGATCTGTGGGGCGGTAATCTCACGCTGGAATACAGCACAGCCGACAACACGCTGCTTTACGCTACCGTATCCCGCGGCTACAAGGCGGGCGGCGTAAACGGGCGTATTATTTCCGCCTCCGCCGGCAACCCGCAGATCGGCAGCGATGTGTTCACTTTCGATACCGAACGTATGCTCAACTACGAGCTGGGGGTCAAAGGTAGCTGGTTCGAAGACCGCCTGCAGGCGCAGGTCGCCGCGTTCTATCAGGACCGCAGCGATGTTCAGGCCAAACAGTCCATCTTCAACCCCGATGACTTTTCCTTTGACGACTTCCTCGCCAATGCCGCCGGCGGCACCGGTACCGGCCTGGAACTGGAAACCAGCTATCAGGCCAGTGACACCCTTCGCCTGTTCGCATCGGCCGGCTGGCTGAACACGGAGTTCGACGATTTCATCAGCACTTCCCATGTGGACGCCCGCAATGACTATACCGGCGAAGTGACGCCGCTCGCTCTCGACGGCCGCGATCTGGCCCACGCACCCAACTATCAGTTCTTCACCGGCGCCGAATACGCAATCACCGCAAATCTGGTGGCGCGACTGGAGCTGGAAGGCAAAGACGACTTCTACTTTTCCAACAGCCACAACGAGAAGTCCACAGCCTATGAGCTGGTCAACGCACGCCTGACCTATCGCGGCGACGACTGGAATATCGCGCTGTGGGGAAGAAATCTCACCGACAAAACGATTTATACGCGGGGTTTCTATTTCAGTAACCAGTTCGGCAACAACCCGGCCAAAGACTATGCCCCGGAAGCCTATTATCAGCTGGGTGAGCCCCGTGTCGCCGGTGTTTCCGCAAGCTATACTTTCTGATTTCCGAAAAAGAACCGGAGCCGAATACGATGGAAACCGCCACTGAACCCACCCTGAAACTGTCCGTGGACATCAGTATGTACCCGCTGCAGGAGGAATACCTGCCGGCGATCAAGGACTTTATCGAGCGCCTGCACAACCATCCGGAGCTGCAGGTCATCAGCAATACCATGAGTACCCAGGTATTCGGCGATTACGATCCGTTGATGGACATGCTGAAGACAGAAATCCGCACTTCCTACGAGCAGTTCGGACGCGCGATTTTCGTGTGTAAATTTATCGATGGCGACCTTAACCCCAGCCTCGGCGTGTAACGGCGGAGTGCAATGATGTTCAGTCCCCAAGTGCGCGAAGCCATCACTACGTCACTCGCGGCCATGTCTCTGTGGGAAGTGGCCGCTGTAGTACTCGCGCTCGCCTACCTGTTACTGGCCATGCGGGAAAACATCCTGTGCTGGTACGCGGCGTTTGCCAGCACCGCTATCTACCTGTTCCTGTTCTGGGATGTCAGCCTGTTGATGGAGTCTGCATTGCAGATCTTTTACCTGCTGATCGCGGTTTACGGCTGGTGGCAGTGGCGAAACCGCACGGGTAGTGGGGAGCCCCTGCATATCCACCGCTGGCCCCTGCAAAGGCATCTGCTCGCCTTCACGGGGATCGGTATTCTCACATTGACGGTCGGCTATCTTCTGGACAATTACACCAGCGCCGCACTGCCCTATCTTGATTCCTTTACAACCTGGGGTGCCGTCGTCACCACCTATATGGTTACGCGCAAGGTACTGGAAAACTGGCTTTACTGGATCGTAATCGACGGCGCCGCGATTTACCTCTATATCGATCGAGAACTGTATCTCACCGCGCTTTTGTTTGTTTTGTACGTAATTCTGGTAATCGTTGGTTTCTTCCAGTGGTCAAGCCTTTATCGAAAACAATCCGGCAACCACACACACCGAGTACCAGCTGTAAATGACGCCCATGCCGGCTGAAGTTTTTCCCGATGACTGGCATCGCTGGAGTGCTGATCAGCCAGTATTGATCCGGCCGCTGACCCGTGGCCTGACAAACCGTAGTTATCTGTTGGCGACGAAGGATACGAGAGTGGTACTGCGCTGGAACTCGCAGATCAGTGCGGAACTCGACCTCGACCGCCGGGCCGAAGAGCAGGTACTGTACCGGGCAGACAAGGCAATGCTGGGTGCACCACTAATCCACTGTGACCCGGATTACCGCTATCTGGTTACCGGGTTTATCGAAGGTCAACCATGGGACACGCGGCGCTCTGGTACCGAAACCGCATTGACACAACTCGCACGGCTAACGAGGAACATTCATCAGCTACCGGTGATCAGCGCGCGGCTGGATATTCACCGCAAGGTATCCAGCTACTGGCAATCCATACCAGCCGATGTAAAGCACTTCCGGCGACTGACGCTACTGGACCAAAAAGCTCGCCCACACATCCACGCCGCTGAAACCATGAACAGCAACGATGTGCTCTGCCATAATGACTTGCAGGCAGCGAACCTGATCAGCGGGAAGGACGGAAAACTTTATGCGATCGACTGGGAGTATGCCGCCACCGGAGACCCTTTTTATGACCTTGCGGTGATTACTGAAGAACACCAGCTGCGCGACGAGGAACTGCAGCAGTTTCTCGCCGAATACCTGCAGCGCCCCCCGTCGGGTATGGACCTGAAGCGCCTGGCCCACTGGAGAATCATCTACGTCTATTTATCGATACTCTGGTACGCAATACAGCACGCCAAAGGCAACCTGCCCGATATTGACCTCGACGCCACGATCACAGCGCAAGGCCAATATCTATCCACGTTGCTCGCAGGTTTTTGATGTGCGAGATACTTTCCTGCCTACATAGTCGAAGTAAACAAACTTCGACCAAATAGCGTCTCACACCTTGATAGAACTACCCGCCCGGTTAGTACCCGCCGCGCCGGAACCGTAGTTCAACTTGCCGTTAAACAGCAAAGACGTCAGTTTGAACCTCTTCACGACGGCAAAGTGAAATAGCATTCCTCCCAGACAAGCACCTACCGCTGACAGCAACATCCTGGCATCCATCGGCATACCTATTCTTTGGAGAACAAACAACAGGAAAGCCACTATGACAAAGTGCACGACATATACCGTGTATGCGGACTGAGCCATTGCTCTGACAATCCAAAAATCCTTATCCAGGAAGCGCGCCCCGAATGCGCAGAGGAAAATAGATAACAGGATAGCGAGCAGGTACTCGTAGATGATTGCAAAAAACTCGATGAAGTGCAGTTCCACACCAGCACCCCGGTAATAATCCTCGACAAGACTCAGCACCACCGACCCGGCGATACAAACCAGCGCCACAAGACCCCAGGTGATATACCCGCTGTTAAATTTCTCGTAAACATCCCGCCAAAGGAACATAAATACGCCCAAAAGGAAGTACGGAAAATGCTGAACTGAAATCAAAATGAATAGGCCAACCAGGTGGATATAGGGGATATCCCACATGAAGCTCGGGAGAATTACTTTGTACGAAAGTGCACATACAACTACAACCGCAGCAAACAGCACAATTCGGGCGGAATTCTCCGGCATAAATTTTGTCAGCCAGCCCACAGATGCTTTCGAAAAACGTACGGTATAAGTCAACACCAGCGTGTACGCCAGCAGGGAAAACAAAAACCAGGCGTGGTACATCCAGAACATCTTGAAGTCTTTACCCGTATTCACTTCACTGTAATATGATGCCATCCACTCGGCAGTAAACGGGGCCAACAGTATGACGCATACCAGAGCGGGAACCGTCAGCATTACCAGCCGCCCCTTCAGGAAAGGAAGCGTTCCCTTACGCTCAATCAATGCCACAGAAAAATAGCCCGATATAAGAAAAAAACAGGCCATTCTGAACGCACCGGATGCATCTCTTACAAAATCGTAATCGCCTGCACCTGCGTCTGCATGTGCTGAACGATAAAAAACCCCGATAAAGAGTGCAAAAGCCCTGAGAAAATCCAGGTGGTATAAGCGACGTTCCATGTCTCCCCCAAAATAACAGCTTAAAAAATAGTGCGACAAGACGCACGTGATCGCGCCAATTCTATAGAAACATCCACATAAAACAGCAACCTGAACCGCATCTTGCCCCCGCAAAAGTGACTTCTGCGCCAATTTTCGGCGGCAAGCCGACCCGCGTCCCCTGAAAGCCCCCCAATGGTTTTACCACAGCCGTGGATGCACTGAATTGCATGCACAATTCCTACCAGAACGTCCAAGCTAGTGCCAGATTTGGCGGTGGGACTCTGATGCGCCACTCACAGCGGGCTCTCAAATGTAGAAATAACGGTTATTTATCCACATGGCGGGTACACGAAAGATGAAAGTGGTTACAGGTTACCCTCACAGGCACTTTCAAAAATTCGGCGGTAGGCACTGGCATCAAAGGTTATCGGGTTACTGCCAGCAGAGGGATCCACGGCGGCCATCTCACCAATTCGCTCTGCCTGTCCGGTATCGATACCGATCTCCGCCAGCGTGTGCGGTATACCCAGATCCCGCCGCAGAAAGAGTACCCAGTCGAGAATGCCGGTAAAGCCTGCACTTGGCAGGGCGAGGTAGCGCGAAAGACGGCTCATTGGCTCCTCGATAGCCTCGCGGTTTGCGCTCAATACATAGGGCATCAGGATCGCATTCAGCAACCCGTGGTGTTTGTCATAAAGTGCACCCAGTGGGTGCGCAAGGGCGTGCATCGCACCGAGGCCTCGCTGGAAGGCTGTTGCACCCATGCTCGAGGCAGTGAGCATTTGCATTCGCGCCTCGAGATCGCTTCCGTTGGCCACAGCGCGCGGCAAGTACACTTTGATCAGGCGCATCGCCTCAAGAGCTATCCCTTCTGCCATGGGGTGAAAATTGGCTGCGCAATAGGCCTCGAGATTGTGGGATAGCGCATCCATTCCCGTGGCCGCGGTGATCGGCGCTGGCAGGCCCAACGTCAACTCCGGATCGAGCACAACAATTCCCGGCAACATACGCGGATGAAAAATGATCTTTTTCAGTTTCGCTTGCTCATCGGTGATCACCGAAGAGCGCCCGACCTCCGAACCAGTGCCAGCCGTGGTAGGTACGGCGATAACCGGCACCATACCCGCAGCATTTACCTTGAGATAATTGTCTCCCACATCCTCAAACGTCCAAATGGGGTGTGTCTGCCCCACCATAAGCGCAATGGCTTTGCCCGCATCCAGTGCAGAACCACCACCAAGAGCGATAACCCCATCGCAGCCATGGGCCCTGAATACGCCGACGCCATCCTGCACATTCTCCCCCGTTGGATTGCCTTTTATGCGGCTGAATACGGCCAGTGGTACGCCGGCAACGAGGCAGTTTTCCACCACTGACTGCATAATCGGCAACGCGGCAAGGCCCGGGTCCGTCACCAGCATCGGCGTTGCCATGCCCATTTCCCGACACAGTCCGGGCAGCTCGGAAATTCGACCGGCGCCAACGCGCATCGCGGTGGGATAATTCCAGTTGGTGGTGTAGCTGGAGGTGTAGTTGGAGGTGTAGTTGGTTGCGCTCATGGTCAGCACTGCAATTTGAAATGGAAAGATTTTGGCCGCGTGAGATGTTCAAAACCGATGCCGGACAGCGTGCAACCACGGCCGGATTTTTTCACCCCTGTCCAGGCCAGTGATGGATCCAGATAATCGCAGCGGTTCAGAAACACCGTGCCGGTTTGCAGCTGCTCTCCGAGTGCCAGCGCGGCTTCCGCGTCGGCGGAATGAATCACGGCGGTCAGGCCGTATTCACTGTCGTTCATCAGCGTAACGGCCTCTGCATCGTCCGCCACCGGCATCACCCCCACCACCGGGCCAAAGGATTCCTCGCTCATCACACGCATGTCATGGTGCACATTGGTAAGCAGCTGCGGTGCCATATAGGCACTGCCACGCCGATCCAGAGAGAAGTCACCGCCGTCAATATGGGCCATTGCCCCCTGCTGCACGGCCTCATCGATCTGGTCCCGTACAAAATCCGCTGAGCTTGCACGCACAAGTGGGCCAAGTGTCGTCGCCGGGTCATCCGGACGGCCGAGGCGGTATTCACGAATCAATGCCGACGCCCGCTTTACGAATGTGTCAAACAGTGATTCGTGCACATAGATACGCTCTATACCACAACAGGACTGGCCGGAATTAAAAAAGGCCCCATCGACGGTGGAAGCCACCGCATGGTCGAGATCCGCATCCGCACGCACATAGGCCGGATCCTTGCCCCCGAGCTCCAGCCCCACCGAAAGGAAACGCCCCGCAGCGGCCGCCTCAACCGCCGCCCCCCCGGCCACAGAGCCGGTAAATGCAACGTGCTGCACACCACTGTTGATGATGATCTGCTCCGCGTCCCGGTGCCCGAGGTGCAGGTACTGGAAAACGCCCTCGGGCAGCCCCACTTCGGCAAAAGCTTCCACCAGGCGCTCGGCACACAGTGGGGTTTGCGCCGAGTGCTTCAGCAGCACACTGTTGCCGGCCAGCAATGCGGGCACTATCGCGTTGATCGCGGTGAGGTAGGGGTAATTCCACGGGGCGATGACAAAAGCCGTGCCCAGTGGCTCGCGACGGATGAAGCGTTTGAAACCGGGGATTTCCGCCGGATAAATATCGCTGAGAGGGCCATCTTCTCGCTCCGCCAGCTCCGCCATATACAGGGCGCGCTCTGCCAGGCCATCAATCTCACCCGCCGCGTAGGCGATGGGACGCCCCATCTGCCAGCAGATTTCCTCGGCCAATTCAGCCTTTTTCTGCTGCAGACCATTTACCGCCGCGCGCACCAGCGCCACCCGCTCTGCTACGGGCACCCTGCTCCAACCCTGCTGCGCCCCCTGGGCGCTGCTCAGGGCATTCTGTATTTCATAACCGGTGGCCAGCGGACGCTCCACGTAAACGCTGCCGTCAATGGGGGATAGGCACTGGAGTTTTTGCATGAATATTTCGGCTTCCTGCCATAGCACGCCCGCTCTTGTCTGGGGCGCTCCAAACTAGATAATTTCGAAGTAACGCTGCAGTTCCCAGTCGCTGATATGGCGGCGGAATTCACGCTCTTCCCACTCCCGGCTCGCGGCAAAATGCTCGACAAAGGCATCGCCGAACAGGTCCCGCGCGGCTTCGGAACGCTTCAGGTTTTGTGCCGCATCCCAAAGGGTGCGCGGCAGTGCCAGTTCTGGGGGATGCTGTTCCGCGTAGGCATTGCCCTCTACCGGCTTGCCCGGCTCCCAGCCCTGCTCCACACCGTATAGCCCGGAACCAAGCGCCACCGCGAGAGCCAGGTAGGGGTTGGCATCCGCAGCCCCCAGGCGATACTCCTGACGCTGGGACTTGTCGCTTCCAGGAATCACTCGCAGGGCCGCCGTGCGATTCTCGACGCCCCAGGTAGCATCGGTAGGCGCCCAGAAGCCAGGAATCAGGCGGCGGTAACTGTTGATACTCGGCGCCATCATACAAAGCAGTTCCGGCATCAGCCTCTGCTGCCCGGCAAGAAACTGCCGTTGCACGGCGCTCATGGAGTGGGGCTGCCCCTCGGCGTAAAACGCGGACCGGTTGTCGGCCTTGTTGCGCAGTGACAGGTGGATATGCCCGCTCTGACCGGGATATTCATTCGACCATTTGGCCATGAATGTCGCCATCAGCCCACGGCGCTCCGCCAGCACCTTGATAAACGTTTTGAACAGCGCCGCTTTGTCTGCAGCCGCCGCTGCGTTATCCACCGTGATGGCCGCTTCCAGCACACCAGGGCCGGTTTCCGTATGCAGACCCTCGATGGGGAAATCCATGCGCTCAGCCAACGCGAGAATTTCATGGTAAAGATCCGCATGCACTGAATTGCGAATCACCGAATAACCAAACCAGCCAGGTGTAAATGGTTTCAGGTCCCGGTAGCCCTTGGCACGAGCCGAATCCGGGGTTTCATCAAACAGGAAAAATTCATATTCCAGCGCGGCAAACGGCGCGAAGCCGGCCTTTTCACAGCGCTCAATCACTCGCCGCAGAAGCGCCCGGGGACAAACCGCCTCTGCCGCCCCAGCAAACTCTGCCAGGAACAACAGCATCCCGTCCTCGAACGGCACTTCACGACAGGTCTGGGGAAGAATGCGCACCGGCGCATCCGGGTAGCCGGTGTGCCAGCCGGTATAGTGTGCGTTGTCATACAGCTGGTCCTGAACATCCCAGCCCAACACCACATCACAGAAGGCAAAGCCATTGTCCAGGGCCGAAAAAAACTTCTCTCGGCTCATGTACTTGCCGCGCATCACCCCGTCGTTATCGAACAGGCCCACTTTGATATGGCTGAGCCCGCGGGCCTCAACAATGCACTTGGCATCAGCGACGGTACTGACCTCACGAGGGCTGGGGACAGAACTGCGGCTAATTGAGTCCGGGGATGACAGGGGGTTCGACGCCGCCGACGAGGGTGGCAGCTCGGTGGATTCGTCCATGCTGGGCTCCATTATTGTGACCGTCCCGTCGCCTCCAGCGGCGGGCGGAATCCTGCAATCAGCATAGTTGAGGCTACGCATGTCTGCCCGAGCGCAGAAACCGCCCCCTGATCAAGTTTTGACCGGTCACGGCGGCAGCTATGTTAGCGCACGCTCTGGGTATATAATCCGCGCTCCCGATTTTTAACCCACCATTTAGTCAGGACCCGCAATGAGCTTCGACAAGGTTTCCCCAGGCAAAGAACTGCCGAACGATATCAACGTAATCATCGAGATCCCCGCCAATCACGATCCGATCAAGTACGAAGTCGACAAGGATGCAGACGCGGTATTCGTAGACCGTTTCGTAGCTACCCCGATGTTCTACCCGGCCAACTACGGCTATGTACCCCAGACCCTGTCTGAAGACGGTGATCCCCTGGACGTACTGGTTGTTGCCCCCTACCCGGTGATGGTTGGCTCCGTAATCCGCTCCCGTGTTATCGGCGTGCTGAACATGACCGATGAGTCCGGTGTGGACGCCAAGCTGCTGGCGGTTCCGCATACCAAGCTGACCAAGCTGTACGATCACGTCAATGAAATTGGCGACCTGCCGGAGCTGCTGATCAAGCAGATCGAGCACTACTTCGAAAACTACAAAGCCCTGGAAGCGGGCAAGTGGGTGAAAGTAGACGGCTGGGCCAACGCTGACGCCGCGCGCAAAGAAGTTATGGCTTCCCGCGAGCGCTATCTGAAAGAAGAAGGCTAATAGCGCTTATCTTCTGATAGATCCTCACAGATCTGATAAAAAAGCCGGCCTTGCGCCGGTTTTTTTGTAGCTACTCGTTAGCAGCCACTAAAGCTGACCAGCAGCGCAATCGCTGACTCTGCGCCTGCCTTCTTTTCACCGGCTTTTGTTGATTCGCCGGGTGCCGCCTCGGCATATTTCCACACCACCACACCATCAGGTTGCAGGCTGATACCAACGATTGACCATTGTCAGCAGACTGCCTAACCTCTAACGCCAGTATTTGCTCCCGGGATCAGGAAGCGCTGCGAGATAAGGCTAAGTCATACAGGGAAATTGTCATGCCCAACACTATCAATGGGCCCGATGGAAAACCCCGTTGCGGGTGGTGCGCCGCCGCGCCAGAATTTTTTGAATATCACGACCGCGAGTGGGGCTTTCCAGTAAGCGACGACCGCCGCCTGTTTGAAAAGCTGTGCTTGGAAAGCTTTCAGTCCGGGCTGAGCTGGCGGACAATTCTGGCGAAGCGTGAAAACTTTCGCAAAGCGTTCTGGAATTTTGATTTCAATAAAGTAGCGCGCTTTACCGAGAAAGACGTTGAACGCCTTTTGCAGGACGAAGGCATCGTACGGCACCGCGGCAAGATCGAGGCGGTAATCAATAACGCCGAGCGTGCGAAAGAGCTGGTCGCGGAGAAGGGATCGATCGCTGCCTACGTCTGGCAGTTCGAGCCTGCAGCTGATGAACAGCTGGTACCACAGAGCGTCTCTAGCTCAGAACTCTCCACAGCCCTGTCGAAGGACCTGAAGAAGCGCGGCTGGAAATTTGTTGGCCCCACCACCGTTTATGCCTTCATGCAGGCCATGGGACTGATCAATGACCACCTGGAAGCATGTAAATCCCGCAAAGAAGTGGAACGCGCGCGCAAAGCATTCAAGCGCCCGAACTGATTCTGGCAACGAGCGCACGCAAATCCAGTGCCTGATTGCAAAACCCAAAACGCGACATCAATATGCAGCTGCAAGCCAAACTACTCTCTTCGCCCCATGAGCTTCCCGCCGTAGCCGCAGTGTTGCTGCAGCTTCGCCCCAAATATACGCTGGAGTCGCTACTCGCACAGATCGAAAAACAGCAGGTACAGGGCTATCAGCTGGCTTACGTTCGTGAAGGGGAAGGAAACCAGGTGTTATGCGTGGCGGGCTTTGTAATCAGTGAAAAACTCGCCTGGGGCAAGCATATCTATGTCGACGATCTGGTTACCGACAGCGCCCACCGCTCTGCCGGGGCCGGCAGAGTACTGATCGACTGGTTGAAACAGCACGGAAAATCCCTTGGCTGCGACCAGTTACATCTCGACTCGGGCGTACAACGATTCGCTGCACACCGGTTTTATTTACGCGAGGGTTTCGATATCACCAGCCATCACTTTGCACTCGGAGAACTCTGAGACGCCGGCCCGCAACCAGAGCGACTCGCGGCAGGCTCGGGATGACAGTTGTCCCCGGGGCGTCAGTCGTCGACTTTGAAAGTCGCGACAGTATTGAGCTTCCAATCCGGCACTTCGACCTGAACCGGCGGCACTGCCGTCCGCTCCGACTCTGCCACCAGGTTACCGCCCTCCGGCTGCAGACTCAGATGGCTCACCGACACTTGCGCAGGCTCCACCTTGCGCCGCTCATTCTCTCTCAGCAGATAGCCCTCCATGGGCGCGAGCGTGAACCCGGAACCGGCAGTCTCTTCCTGCGAAGCCTGGGGCTCGGGGCCATGGGCGGGCGTGTTTTCAGGCTCTGACACGTTCGAAATCGGCGCTTCCGGCTCTGTCCCAGGAGACGCAGAGGCTTCCGCGGCGGGTGCCACGGCCTGATGCCCTTCCGGCTTCAGGGAAGACTGCGCTCCCAGCTTGGTCAACGTAGCCTGCAACTGCTCGGCCTGTGCCTGCCCCAGACCTTTCTTGATTGCTAGCGGGCGGCCGCTAAACAGCTTTTCAACCGTATCCGGGCCGGCTTTGAACAACCGGGCAAAATTCGCTTTGACATCGGCAACGGTGTAACCCGGCTGAAGATCACCGCGAAAAATCACACTGTAGGTCGGTGCGGACATGCTGATACCTCGAACGTGTTGCCAGATTGGCTTGTTTTTATCCAGTGGTTATTCAAACGGATTCAGTCCTCGGAATCCAGTGTCTGGTCCATGGTGTAGGCCGGAGCGCCCTCACATTTACCACCAACGACCCGTGCCGGCACACCGGCTACGGTTGAGTGCTCAGGTACATCCCGAAGCACCAGGCTACCAGCGGCAATTTTCACGCCCTCTCCAATATCGACCGGGCCCAGTATTTTGGCACCAGCGCCGATCATCACACCTCGACCAATTTTCGGGTGGCGGTCTCCGCCGCCACTACCACTCCCACCCAGGGTGACCGAGTGCAAGATCGATACGTCGTCTTCAACCACGCTCGTCTCGCCCACCACCAGGCCAGTGGCGTGGTCAATCATGATGCCGCAACCAAAGCGGGCCGCGGGGTGGATGTCTACCGCAAATTGTTCCGATACCCGGCTCTGGAAATACAGCGCCAGGGTGTGACGCCCCTTTTTCCACAACCAGTGTGCAATGCGGTGAGACTGCAGGGCGTGAAATCCCTTGAAATAGAGAAATGGCATCAGGTACTGATCACACGCCGGGTCGCGATCGTACCAGGCACAGATGTCCGCTTGCATACAGCGGGAGATCTCCGGTTCATCCGCCAGCGCCGACGCGATAACTTCCTGCAATGCAGTCGCGGTGAGCGCCGTATGATCCAGCACCGAAGCCAACTGGTAGGCCAGCGCGCGGTCCAGGCTGCGGTGGCGCAGCACCGTGTTGTGGAAATAGCTTGCCAGTACCGGCTCTCCGGCAGCCGCTGCGGTCGCTTCCGCACGCATGGAAGTCCAGATATCCCGATTGTTCAATTCACTGACGTTGATGATTTCACTTCCCGTGTTCGATCCCATTCTATGACTCCCTGATCCCCGGCCATCGCGGGGGCACAGGTTCAGAGCCGATCCCCCAAATTGGCCGGGTAAGCCGCTTCCGGCACCTCAACGAAGCGGGGATAAATGACCCCCATCTCGCTGCATACGGTGTCCGCAAGGGCCAGTTCGCCGCCCGCCTGACACAACTGTAATTGCTCCCGCAGCAAATCGGGGCAAAGCGCCTGCTGGAACTCTTTTGCGCGCGGCGCGTAACTCAAGTGCCAGCGCTCCGGGGCCACGCCACCTCGATCCTCGGCGTAGGGGCGAAAGAGCCCATAACTTCTGCCCGTGGCAATCTTTTCGTCCAGCCAGCAGTGAAACGGGCCAAACACCCCATCATCTGCCACTTCTTCCGGCGTCAGCTGCACCCGGTAATCCTGCGCAACGGCGGCGGCATCGATAACATCAAAGTCTGTGCCCCAGTGGTGGCGAGAGCCACCCGGCAACGCCGACCAGCGCAATATAGCGAATACAATTTCCTCTGGCGACATGCGCGCCACATCCAGTGTGCGGCCCGCGCTATCGAATACCGGGCGCTGCCCTCCGGCCTTGGCGTTCCAGATCGTGCGCTGGCGTTCAAAATCCCGAAAGCCGGATACCACTTTCGGATCGAAACCCGCCTCCCTCGCGTCCCGGCGTAATTGACTGAATGCGGTAAGGGCCTCTGGGTGCATCAGCTGCCCGGAAACCGGCTCGAGGATGACATGCGCATCCGTCAGCCCAAATAGAATGTTCTTCAGAAGTTGATGCATGAAAGTGGGCCTCAAGTCCCGAAAAGCGTATACACCCTGCAACTCAAATACTGCAAAACCGATTAATACAGACTAGGCTTTTGCTGCGGACGTGACTAATTAGCACAAGTGTGCCCCGTGTTGGCAGCCGTCGCAAATACCGACACAGCGCGAAAGTTCGGTCCACAGAACCGTGGCGACGGGCAGCGCGGTTTGGGCTTTTATTTTTTTATGCTATGTTGCACGCCTGTTGTAAACGGCTCAGGGTTGAGCCGAAAAAGGAATCACTTCAGGGCCGGAACATACGTCGAACATCCTCGGACAGGGTTTGACGGGATGCGCTTGCAGGCCGCAGTTCCGACGGCAGGAGTGAAGAACATGTCGCGGCATGTTGCTATCGCCGCCGACCGTCAACAGTTCAGGGAATGAATTTATGCACCCAAGTCAATCAGAGTTGTTACAACTGAAAAACCTGGGACTCGCCTCCGTCAATATTCTTCATTCTATTGGCATCCGTACCCTGGAAGACCTGAACCGTGTCGGCCCCGTCGAGGCATTCGCCAGCATTCGCCGCCGCGGCATCAACGTATCCCGCGTTCTCCTCTACGCCTTGCAAGGCGCCATTCTCGACGTCCACTGGAACGATCTGGATCCAGACCTGAAGGCTTCCCTGGTAAGCGAGGCAGAACAGCTTATCTCCCGCAAAGACAGCGCCTGACCCTATACTCTCCTGAAATTGTGCCCAACCAGACTTGCAAACGGCACAACTGGACCCTATCTAGCCCAGAACACCCTGCCGCACAGGCAGCGGTATTACCCCGTGCGCCACGGCTCGATAAGCGTTGAGCACAACCGTTCACGCGGCACCCGGGATTGATTCGGTTCACGAAAATTTTCTACGGTTTTCCACAATATCTCTCGGAGAAGTCTGATGTTGCGAATAGGGCTTTTTTTACTCACCAACCTGGCGGTGATGGTGCTGGTCGGCATCATTTTCAACCTGTTTGGGATTCAAGGCATTCTCGACGCCAATGGCGTCAATCTGAACCTGCCCGGCCTGCTGTTGATGTGTGCCATCTTCGGTATCGGCGGCGCGCTGATTTCACTGCTGCTGTCGAAAACCATCGCACGGAGGTCTACCGGGACCCAGGTGATCGACCAGCCCCAGACCGCAGACGAACGCTGGCTGGTGGAGACCGTTCGCGAGCTGTCTCAAAAGGCCGGCATCGGCATGCCGGATGTGGGTATCTTCCCGATGCCCCAGGCCAACGCCTTCGCCACCGGCTGGAACCGAAACAACGCGCTGGTGGCGGTGAGCGCCGGATTGCTGCAACGCTTCAACCGCGACGAGGCCCGCGCGGTGATCGGGCATGAAATCGGCCACGTCGCCAACGGCGACATGATTACCCTCGCGCTGATCCAGGGTGTGGTAAACACCTTCGTGATGTTCTTTGCGCGGCTGGTGGGCTTCTTTGTGGACAGAGTGCTGCTGCGCAATGAACAGGGGCTCGGTATCGGCTACTACATTACATCCATCCTCATGGATATGGTGTTCGGTGTGTTCGCAATGATGGTGGTGGCCTGGTTCAGCCGTCGCCGTGAGTACCGCGCCGATGCCGCTGGCGCGCACCTGGCAAGCCCGGGCGCCATGATTGCCGCGCTGGCGCGTATCAAGTCTGAGTCCGAGGCGGGACGCGAACAGCCGCTGCCGGCGAATATGAAGGCCTTTGGCATCTACGGCAACAGCATGGCCGCCCTTCTCGCCAGCCACCCCCCTCTTGAGGATCGGATCCTGGCACTGCAAAATTCTGCCCGTTAATCGTGAAAAATTGGGGAGCGCCCGCCTGCGGGCGCTCCTGCAACCTCAAAAATCATTGCGCAGGAACACACCGACCGCCATGTATTTGACCAAACCCTTTTTCCGAGCCGCCCTCACCCTTCTACTTCTCTGCCCGGCCTTCAGCGCCCTTGCAGACGCCCGCGTTCCCCAGTTCGCTACCGATGACGAAACCAACACCATGCAGGTGTTCACTTTCGCCAGTCCCTCGGTGGTCTATGTGACCAATGAAACCGTGGTGCGGGACCGCTGGACCCTGAGACTGCACACGGTGCCCAAAGGCGCCGGCAGCGGCTTTATCTGGGATGACCTGGGCCATGTGGTCACCAATTTCCACGTCATCGAGAAGGCGCGCAAGATCACCATTACCCTGCAGGATCGCAGCGAGTGGCCGGCGGAACTGGTCGGTTCGGCGCCGGAAAAAGACCTCGCAGTTCTGAAGATCAGCGCTCCACCGGAACTGCTGAAACCGCTGAAACCGGGGCAGTCCGCAGGGCTTTCCGTGGGACGGAAGGTGCTGGCCATCGGCAACCCCTTCGGCCTCGACACCACGCTGACTACGGGCGTGGTCAGTGCCCTCGGCCGGGAGATCGAGGCTGCGGGCAATCGCACAATTCGCAATGTGATCCAGACCGATGCGGCGATCAACCCGGGAAATTCCGGCGGCCCTCTGCTCGACTCCAGCGGTCGCCTGATCGGGGTGAATACGGCGATCTATAGCCCAAGTGGTGCGAGCGTGGGCATAGGCTTTGCGATACCAGTAGATACCGTGAAAAAAATCGTGCCGGAGCTGATTGCCCATGGGCGCCTGGTGCGGCCAATCCTGGGCATCGAGTCGGCGCCGGACCAGTGGGCGAGCCAGTACGACTTCAAGGGTGTGGCGGTACTGCGCACGGCGCCCGGACTTCCCGCCGAGCGCGCCGGGTTGCGCGGCGTGTACCGCAGCAACCGCGGCGGCTGGCAACTGGGGGATGTGATCGTCGGCATCGACGGCCTGCCGATCAGCAATTACGACGACCTGATGAATGTGCTGGAAAACCGGCGCCCGGGAGACAAGGTACAGGTCGATTACCTGCGCGATGGTGAGGCATACCAAACCTCTCTGGTTCTGGCCGCGCCCTGACAACCAGTCCCTGAACACCAGCCCCTGAAAATGCCCGGACACCAATGAAATTCACGTGTCCGAGCGTAATACGAAGGGGCTGATAGCGGGTACCGCCTCGGCCCCCGGTTAAATTCTCCCGGCGTTTCGGTACACTCTCACGCCAAATTTGAATCAGGCCGGGAGGACCGACCTCATGCAAAAACACTTTCTCTGCGGTTACCAAGACTTGAACGAAGGCGAGTCCAGGGGCTTCTCCCTTGGCGACAACAGCGCAGGCATGGACAATGTATTTGCGGTGAAAAAAGACGGCGAGGTGTTTGCCTACAAAAACACCTGCCCGCACCGGGGAATCAACCTGGAGTGGCAGCCGAATCAGTTTCTGGACTCAGAAAAAGCGCTGATCCAGTGTGCCTCTCACGGGGCACTGTTTGAGATTACCACCGGCGAATGTATCGCCGGCCCCTGCGCAGGTGATGCACTGACGCCAGTACCGGTGGAATATGCGCAAGAGGGCCTTTACGTGCTGCTGGCTGACTGAGGAAGGTCAGTCTGCCGCAGGCAGAAATGGCACCGGCTCGAACAGGCAGATTTCGTCGGCACTAAGGCGCGCGCGGTAAGCGATGACTTCCATCCCGGCCGCCACCGCCTCTTTGAGAGCCGCCGCATAAGCGGGATCGATATCCGCGGCAGCTTCCACTGTCTCAATCCCGGAATGCTGGACGCAGTAAAACAGCACCGCGCGCACACCCGACTCCGCCAGCTTCTGCAACTCCCGCAGGTGTTTGGTACCGCGTGCGCTGACCGCGTCGGGAAACAACCCCCTGGCCCCCTCGGCCAGAGTGACGTTTTTCACTTCCACATAGCAGTCACCACTCTGCCCGCTGAGCAGCAGGTCGATACGGCTGTTCTCTTCACCATATTTGACCTCCCTGCGCAGCTGCGCATAGCCCTGCAGCTCGGTAACCACGCCGCTGTTGATCGCCTCTTCCACCAGCGCGTTGGCGCGCCCGGTATTCACACCGGCCAGTGCGCCTTCCGGTGTGGTGGTGATTTCCAGGGTATGGCGGTATTTGCGTTTGGGGTTACCGGAGTCGGAATACCAGCAGGGTGTGTTTTCCTGCCAGCAGTTTTTCATTGAGCCGGTGTTTGGGCAGTGAATGGTTATAATTTCACCAGACAAAGTTTCTACATCGGCCAAAAAACGCTTGTAGCGACGCAGAAGTTTTCCCTCGGTAAGGGCCGGGTTAATTTTCACGCAAGATCCTGGAAAAAGTCAGTTAAGGGCGGATTGAATGCCGCCCTGCCGAAAAAACGGCCGCCAGAATACACCATCGCACCGATTCTTTACCGGAGGATCGTCCCCGGTGGCTCTACAGGACAACATTTTGTGGCGCAGTTCTGAGAGATTTGATAGTTTCCTCGCCTTGGTCGCAATGGCGGCCTGAAGATACAGCCGGCGGTCGCTTAGGCTTTTTGTGCAGCCTGCTAGGCTTGAATTTGGTTGTAGTGCCCCTATAACACAGGGCCCGAATTACGAGAGAGGCAATGACTATGCCCAATACTGCTGCGAAATCCGATTCTCTGCACGGCTTCGAGCCCTATCAGGAACAGAAGGGCGAGGAGTACATGAATGAGAAGCAGCAGGAGCATTTCCGCAAGCTGCTGCTGGCCTGGAAGGCCGAACTCATGGCAGAGGTGGATCGCACCGTAACTCACATGAAAGATGAAGCTGCGAACTTCCCGGACCCGGCGGATCGCGCCAGCCAGGAAGAGGAGTTCAGCCTGGAATTGCGCACCCGCGATCGCGAGCGCAAGCTGATCAAGAAAATCGATGCCACAATCGAACTGATCGACCAGGACGACTACGGCTTCTGTGAAGCCTGTGGCGTCGAGATCGGCATCCGTCGCCTGGAAGCACGTCCCACCGCCACACTGTGCGTGGACTGCAAAACCCTGGCGGAAATCAAGGAAAAGCAGATCTCGGGCTGACGCCTGCTGTCCGGGCGGCGCTTGAGCCGCCCGGTATTCCGCTACCGCACCGTCTGATTCACTCGTCTCCCGGTTTACGGCATGCCCGAACACTACATCGGCCGCTTTGCCCCCTCCCCGACTGGCCCGCTTCACTTCGGCTCTCTGGTGTGTGCCCTTGGCAGTTATTTCGATGCCATTGCCCACGGGGGACACTGGCTGGTACGTATGGAGGACCTTGACCCTCCACGGGAAATGCCCGGTGCCGCCCAGCGCATCCTGAATTCCCTGAACGCGCACGGCCTGCACGGGCATGGGGCTATCGTGTGGCAGAGCCAGCGACACCACCTGTATCACGCCGCGCTGGAGCAGCTACAGGCACGGGACCTGGTTTACCGCTGCCATTGCACGCGCGAACAAATCCGTCGGGCCGGTGGCCATCAGAGGGAAAACTGCGTCCCGCGTTCCGATGGCAGTCCGTTCGCGCTGCGCTTCCACTGCGCCGGCGCCAGTGAAACCTTTACCGACCTCTGGCACGGTGAGCAGACACAGCGGATCGCGGAGGACCCGATCCTCAAGCGCAAGGATGGACTCTATGCCTACCAGTTGGCCGTCGTCGTGGATGACATCCAGCAAGGGGTGACGTGTATCGTGCGCGGCTCCGACCTGCTGGACTGCACCGGGGTGCAACGGCAGCTGTTCGCGGCTCTGGGGGCCAGCGCACCGGCGTTCGGTCACCTGCCACTGGTAATGAATGAAGCCGGGCAAAAGCTCAGCAAGCAGAATCACGCGACAGCGCTGGACGATTCCGCGCCATCCCTTAACCTGTTCCGGGCACTGCACTTTCTGGGGTTCCGGCCGCATCCCGACCTTGTCGAGGAAACACCCGGTCAGATTCTCAGCTGGGCCAGCGCGCGCTGGCAGCGCCGGCAGGTGGATAGACGCAACCGGCTACTGGAACAGCCGCCTTCGCGGTAATTTTGTTCAATCGGCAGCGGTGCAAGGCGCGCGCGAAGGTGCTGTCAATTATTGGCTCGAGGCAGCCGGTAGTTGAACTCCCCCCCGGCCGCGCATTAACATTTTGCGCCAGATTTCTCCCTTACTGCCTCACCGCAGGACAAACCGACAGGTTTTTGATGAGCAACCGTACCCTGTTAATCCTGCTGGTACTGGTGGGCTACGTATTCAGCCCCACCGTATTCACCTGGATGATCAACCCCTCCGGCGCCTGGTATCGTCCGTTTATTCTGTGGTTCGTACTTATTCTGCTGGCGATCTTCATTCAGCGGAGGCGCAAGCCCGATGACCTTTGAGATCGTCAATATTTCGCTGATCGGCGTCGCCTATATTTTCGCGCTGTTTTTTGTCGCCTTCGCCACCTCCAAAGGCTGGCTGCCAACAAACTGGGTGCGGCACCCGTTTTTTTATGTCCTGTCGCTTGGCGTGTCCCTCAGCGCGTGGACTTACTACGGCATCATCGATCTTGCCTGGCAGCACGGTTACGGCGTACTCGCCTACTACCTGGGTACCGGAGCCATGTTCCTGTTTGCCCCGGTGGCTCTCGAACCCCTGGCGCGGCTGGCCCAGCGCTACCAGCTCACCTCCCCCGCGGATCTGCTGGTTTTCCGTTATCACAGTCGCGAGGCGGGGACACTGGCCACCCTGTTTATGCTGCTTGGACTGTTGCCACTGATCGCCCTGCAGATACAGGCCGTCGCGGAAACCCTGGCGCTGCTGTCGCGCGACGATGCGGCAGCGCTGGCAATTCCCGCCAGTGGCGTAACCAGCAAAGACCTGATCGCATTCCTTTACTGTGTATTGCTGGCGGTGTTTACCAGTACTTACGGCGCATCACGCAAGCGCCGGGCGGGCCTGGCCAGCGCCATGGCACTCGAGTCCATGGTGAAACTGTTGGCGTTGCTGGCCGTCGGGCTCTATGCGGTATTCGGCGTCTTTGGCGGTCTGGGGGAACTTGATCAGTGGCTGGTTCAGAACAACGACATGCAGCAGCTGCTGTACTCTCCGATCAAGCAGGGGTCGTCGCATACACTGCTACTGGTGTTTATTGCCACCGCGGTGGCGATGCCACACATTTTTTACCTGAGTATTGCCGAGCGCCCCGCCACCCAGGGACTGCGAACCGCCAGCTGGGGATTCCCGCTGTTTCTGCTACTGATGGCGCTGCCGATTTTCCCGATCATGTGGGCGGGCTTCGCACTGGATGTGTCGGAGCCGGTGCAGTACTTCACCCTCGCCGTGCCCCGCGCCAGCGGATCCGCGCTACTGACTATCGTCGCGTTTATCGGCGGTCTGTCCGCCGCCACCGGCGCGCTGATCATGATCACCCTGGCACTCTCCACCATGGTGATGAACCACTGGCTGCTGCCGGGCACCCGCTGGCAGTCGGATGACAATATGTACCGGCAACTGCTGTGGCTACGCAGGGCTCTGGTCGCTGCGCTGTTCCTGGCCGGCTTCGGGTTTTATCTGCTGCTCAACAACCGGCTGTCATTATCGGATCTTGCAATCATTGCGTTTATCGCGTCACTGCAGTTCCTGCCCGGTATCTTTGCGGTAATTCACTGGCCCCAGGGTAACCGCCGCGGCTTTATCGGTGGCCTGCTGGCCGGCATGCTGGTCTGGGCCGCGGGACTGCTGTTCCCGGCCATCATCGGGAACAGCGGAATCGCGTTTGGCGAATACCGCATTCCGCTGGGTATGGAGATCTGGCCACAGATCACCACTCTGTCACTTTCAGTAAATGTACTGCTGTTTGTGGGGCTGTCGGTGTTTACCCGCGCAAGCAGCCTCGAACGCTACGCCGCGGACCTGTGCAGTGACGACTCGATCAGCCAGGCCCTGCGCCTGGAACTGGATGTGCAGTCGGCGGCGGACTTCCGGTTGCGCCTGTCCGAAAGCCTTGGTGCTGCTACCGCCAGCCAGGAAGTAAGCCGTGCCCTGCGCCAGTTGAACTTACCGGAAAACGAGCGCAGACCCTACGCCCTGCGTCAGCTGCGTGACAAACTGGAAGCCAATCTGTCCGGCCTGCTGGGACGCGTGCTGGCCGGGCAGATACTGGACCGCCACCTGCCCTTCGTCACCAGTGATCAGCCCGCCAACAAAGACATCAATCTGATTGAGACCCGCCTGAGCCGTTACAAGCACCAGCTCACGGGCCTCGCCGCCGAGCTCAACAACCTGCGCCTCTACCACCGGCAGATGCTCGAGGAACTGCCCATGGCTGCCTGCTCCCTCGGGCGCGACGGCGAGATACTGTTGTGGAACTACGCCATGGCGGACCTCACGGGTGTGAGCGCCAGCGAGGTGATCGGCTCCAAACTGGAATACCTGCCGGAACCCTGGCGCACGCTGGTCACCGAGTTTGCGGAATCGGCCGATGGCAGCCGCTTCAAGCAACAGGTGGAAATGAACGGCAACAGTCACTGGCTCAACCTGCACAAAACACGGCTCAAGCAACGCAGTGGAAAATACGGGCGGGAAAACAGGGAGAGCGGTAAAGATACCCGCAGCGACGGCCAGATGCTGCTGATCGAGGACATCACCGAAACCCAGGTACTGGAGCAGGAACTGATGCACAGTGAGCGCCTGGCCTCCGTCGGCCGCCTGGCCGCCGGCGTCGCCCACGAGGTGGGTAACCCGGTAACCGGTATCGCCTGCCTGGCGCAGAACCTGCAATTCGAATCCGACAACCCGGAAGTACTGGAGACCGCGGACCAGATCCTCAGCCAGACCCAGCGCATCAGCCGCATCGTCCATTCGCTGGTGAGCTTCTCCCACAGCGGCAACCAGGACAGTGAAAAGGCGCCGGTCGACCTCCATGCCTGCGTGGAGGAAGCGGTGCAGTTGCTGTCTCTACAACGGGACAAGACCCAGGTGACCTTCGCCAACCGGGTTCCCGATGACCTGTATGCACTGGGCGACAACCAGCGCCTGATCCAGGTGTTCATCAACCTGCTCAGTAACGCCCGCGATGCCAGCCCCGACGGAGGGCATATCGACGTTGAGGGCTACGTTCGCGCCGGGCTCGCCTGCGTGGCGGTCACCGACAACGGCCCCGGTATCTCGGCCGCACACCGAGAGCGGATTCTGGAGCCCTTCTTCACCACCAAGGAGCCCGGAGAAGGCACTGGTCTCGGGCTCGCCATGGTATACAGCATTGTTGAGGAGCACGGTGGACAACTGGAACTGGTCAGTCCGGCCCACGCGGATACTGGCCGCGGCGCACGTTTTATCGTGCAACTCCCCCTGGAAAGCCCCGAAAACAGGTAAGGCAATGCCCCGCTGTTACAGGTTGAGAGCAAAATCTGGACGTTTTTTGAACACAACCCCCGATTTGGGTTGCATCGAAACGCCCAAAAGGTAAAACTTAGCGTCCCCTGAACAATTTGTAACCAGGCGTAACATATGAGCCACATCCTGATCGTAGAAGATGAAGCCATTATCCGCACTGCACTGCGCAAGCTGCTGGAGAGGCACCGTTATAAGATCAGTGAGGCCGGCTCCGTGCGTGAAGCGACCACCAAGTATCGCATCACGGACATGGACCTGATCATCTCCGACCTGCGCCTGCCCGGCGCCCCCGGCACGGACCTGCTGAAGCTGGCGGGCGACGTACCGGTGCTGATCATGACCAGCTACGCCAGCCTGCGCTCTGCCGTGGACTCCATGCGTATGGGCGCCGCCGATTACATCGCCAAGCCCTTCGATCACGACGAAATGCTCGCGACGGTGCGCCGTGTCATCGGCAAGGCCGAGCAGAATCGGGCTGCCGGAGCCGCCGCTGCCGACAGCAAGAACGAAGGCAGAGCCATCGCCGGCATGATTGGCGACAGCCCGGTCATGCGCGACCTCTACGCGCGCATTCACAAGGTAGCACCCACCGACGCCACCGTGCTGGTACACGGCGAAACCGGTACCGGTAAGGAACTGGTAGCGCGCGCGATTCACGAAGAGAGCAAGCGCAACGGCAAGCCCCTGATCTCGGTCAACTGTGCCGCGATTCCGGAGACCCTGATTGAGGCCGAACTCTTTGGTCACGAAAAGGGTGCCTTTACCGGCGCGCAGACTGCCCGCGAGGGTCTGGTTGCCGCTGCCGACGGCGGTACCCTGTTCCTGGATGAAATCGGCGAACTGCCGCTGGAAGCCCAGGCCCGACTGCTGCGGGTTCTCCAGGAAGGTGAAGTACGCCCCATCGGTGCCATTGAATCCCGCAAGGTCAACGTGCGCCTGGTGGCCGCCACCCACCGCAACCTCCGCCAACTGGCTTCCGAGCGCAAGTTCCGGGAAGACCTTTACTACCGGATCAACGTGGTCCAGATGAGTTTGCCGCCACTGCGTGAGCGCGGCAAGGACGTGCTGTCCATTTCCGAGAGCCTGCTCGAAAAGTTCTGCGCCAAAATCAATCGCCAGACACTGAAACTGTCCCCCGAGGCCATTCAGGCCGTGACCACGTACACCTGGCCGGGCAACGTGCGCGAACTGGAGAACGCCATCCAGCGCGCGGTGATCCTCACCGAAGACAGCAGTGAAATCGACCACCGCACCCTGGATATCGACCTCGACCTGGTTCCCATAGAGGAAGCCGATCCCGAACGCCGCCCGCGCAGTAACAGCCTGCACGCCGACCCTCGCGAGGACCTGTCACTGGAGGACTACTTTGCCCGCTTTGTCCTCGAGCACCAGGAAACCATGAGCGAGACGGAACTGGCCAAGAAACTCGGGGTAAGCCGCAAATGTCTGTGGGAGCGCCGTCAGAAGCTCGGTATCCCGCGGAAAAAAGCCAAACGTGTTGCGGAAGCCTGATTTCCGCCTCCCCCCAGCCGTTTTTTTACCGAAAAGCCCCGGACAGTCACGCTGACCGGGGCTTTTTTTCGCAGGCGACCAGCTTTCCGGGCGCGCTCCTGGCTACCCACGCATCTCGCCCACCGTCACCCACCACGCCCCAGCCCGCGCCGCCTTTACCGGCGGAGCAAAAAAAAGGGCTTAAATATCAAACCCTTACGAAGCTCTTGAGCATACGACCGCGCCGGCAACCTGAGCGGTAACGTGGCGCAAATTAGTAACAAGTGAAAGTGTTACCCCCTCTCACAACCAAGTAACACCTACCGCGCCATGCGTAACGCAAAAGTGTGTTTAGGCGACGTAAAAAAGTTCCAAGAAATGTTAAGTTATTGATTTATAAGGGTTTAATAAAGTTGGCACGCTATCTGCTTTGTATAGGTCAAACAACAATAACAGCCAAGAATAAAAATAAATGACTGTTTAAGCCCTAATAACAACTGACAATAAGCGGGCGCATCACAATAAGAATAAGAGAACGGGCAGGTCGACAATAAAAACCAAAGTGATCGATGCCGGAGCAAAAATTGAGCAATAAAAACAATAAGGCTCAGAACAACAATAAAAATAAACAAAAAGTACTATTTAATAACTAAAAACAACAAATAATAAAAATAAACAATAAGAATAAAGAGTAATAACAAAAACAATAATTTGTAGAAGACAACAAAAATAACGACAAGCACGTGACAAACTGACTGATTGTGCCTGGGAGAGGGTTTGCTGAAAAGCAAATTGTTAGCGCAAGGAAGCCGCTGCCTTCATTCCAAATAAGAATAATTCCCTTCTTTTGTTTGATTTCAATGAATGCACACACTTTGCTGGGCCCCGCACGGAGCGGGACCGGCAGCTGTGCATTGCGCTGTGTGTGTTAGAATCCGCCTCACAATAGTCCGGAACCACGCGCTCCCGGTGACGCGCCCGGAGCAACCCCGGAAAAACACAGCCGCCCGACACAAGCGGGCAGCGGATAACACAGTAAGCCGTATGTTCAATTCCCTGATCAGCAGTATCAAGCGCTGGCACAGCAAGCCCAAAGCCAATGAAGGCTCCGATGGAGATTCCCCTTCAGGCAGTGGCCGCAAGTCCCGGCCATCCGGAAAGCCCTCTCGCAAGAATCCTCGCCCTCCCAAGACCTCCCGCGTTGTCGTTTCACGCAGTGACCATTGCCTGTCCCGCCGGGATGTAAGCCGCGCGGCGCTGACGGTCATGAAGCGGTTGCAGGAGGCCGGCTTTGAAGCCTATATCGTGGGCGGCGGTGTTCGCGATCTGCTGCTTGGAGGGCACCCGAAAGATTTTGACGTGGCTACCGATGCCACCCCGGAGCAAGCCAAGGAACTGTTCCGGGGAGCGCGCATTGTTGGCCGCCGCTTCCGCATCCTGCACGCCCGTATCGGTCGCGAGGTGATCGAGGTCACCACCTTCCGGGGTCACCACAGTGATGGCGAGGCCCACGAGGCGCAGCAATCCGAGCACGGCATGCTGCTGCGCGACAACGTCTACGGTGACCTTGAAAGTGACGCGGTGCGCCGGGACTTCACCGTGAATGCGCTCTACTACACCACCAACGGTTTCGAAATTCACGACTACACCGGTGGCATCCGCGATATCGAAAACCGACAGATTCGCATGATCGGTGACCCCGAGACCCGCTACAAAGAAGACCCGGTGCGCATGCTTCGCGCTGTGCGCTTTGCCGCCAAGCTGGACTTCGACATCGAGCCTGTGACCGCCGCCCCTCTCAAAGAACTGGCCCCCCTGCTGCGCAACATCGCCCCCGCGCGCATGTTCGATGAAGTACTGAAGCTCCTGATGAGCGGCCAGGGCGAGCGCACCTTTGAACTGTTGCGCGAGCACGAGTTGTGGCCGCACCTGTTCCCGGACAACGCCCGCCATCTCGACGCCCCGGAAGCACTCGCGCTCACCCGCCAGGCACTGCGTAACACCGACGACAGGATCCGCAATGATCAGCGGGTCACACCCGCATTCCTGTATGCGGCCCTGCTATGGCCGGCGGTCAATTCCGAGCAGCAATTCCTGGCGGAGAAAGGCATTCCTCCGGTGCCGGCACTGGCCCAGGCCGCGCAGAAGATCACCAGTAACCAGCTCACCCACACGGCCATTCCCAAGCGATTCTCCATGCCCATGCGGGAGATCTGGGATATGCAATCGCGCCTGTCCCGCCGTGGCGGAGAGCGCGCCTTCCGCCTCATGGAAATGCCGCGTTTCCGCGCCGCGTATGACTTCCTGTTACTGCGGGAAGACAGCGGCGAGATTCCCGCAGGCCTTGGGCAGTGGTGGACCGAGTTCCAGCAGGCGGACGAAGAGCAGCGCCAGCAGATGATCCGGGACCTTCCCCGCAATGGTCCCCGGGGCGGCAAGGGCCGCAGTCGCCGCAACCGCGGCGGACGCAGCCGGAACCGAAGCAAGCAGCCAAATAACGGCTCGGAACGCCCGTAAAGTTGAGCGGAATTCCCAAGTGATTCGCTGTTATATTGGCCTCGGCAGCAACCTCGACGACCCGGCGGCACAACTGCGCAGTGCGCTCGACCGGATCGCGGAAATACCGCATACGGCACTGAGTGGCTGCTCCGCGTTCTACACCAGCGCCCCTGTCGGTCCCGAAGGACAGCCGGACTACGTCAATGCCGTGGCCTGTGTCGACACCGACCTGGCCCCGGAGGCGCTACTGGACGCGTTGCAGGCGGTGGAGAACCTGCACGGTCGCGAACGCACCCTGCGCTGGGGAGCTCGCACCCTGGACCTCGACATTCTGCTGTATGGGGACCAAGTACTGGATACCGAGCGCCTGAGCGTACCGCACCCCCGAATGGCAGAGCGCAATTTTGTACTGGAACCTCTGGCAGAGCTGGCTCCCGGCCTCTGTCTGCCGGATGGTACACCGCTACAGGAACTGCAGGCCCAGTGCCCGCCCAACCGGTTACATCGACTGTAATCAGGGACCAACAAGGAGTATCCCGGTGACAAGACTTCCCACTTCCGACACTCTTTCTGACGCGATGCCTGACGACGACTACAGTGCAGAAAACCTCGCCCAGGAGCTCGATCTCGAGGGCAGGACACTGCCTCGATTTATTGCCGTGGAAGGCAATATCGGCGTTGGCAAAACCACGCTGGCGAAGAAGCTCGCAGCCACCTTCAACTACGATACGCTGCTGGAACTGCCGGAAGAAAACCCGTTTCTCGAGCGTTTTTACCGAGACCCGAAAAGCGCCGCACTACCCACCCAGCTGCACTTCCTGCTACAGCGCTCACAGCAGATCCAGGCGCTGCGCCAGGACGATATGTTCAAGCCGGTACGGGTATCCGACTTCCTGATCGAAAAAGACCACCTGTTCGCCGAGGTCACCCTCGATAGCGACGAGTTAACGCTATATCAGCAGGTTTACCAGCACCTTACCCTGGAAGCGCCCAAGCCGGACCTGGTGATCTACCTGCAGGCGCCCTTGAGCGTGTTGCAGGAGCGCATCCACAAACGCGGCATTAGCGCCGAGCGCAGCATCAGCAACGAGTACCTGGCCACTCTGAATGAGGCCTACACCAATTTTTTCCATTACTACGACCAGGCACCGCTGCTGATCGTAAATTGTGCCGAAATCGACATCGTCGACCAGCAAAAAGATTACCTGCAACTGGTGGAATACCTGCTGAATGTCAGCAGCGGCCGCCACTATTACAACCCCGGCAAGTAACTGCGGATACGCCGGATACCTGTCAAAGGAATTAACGGGTTGAATGCCCGCAACGTGAGTCATCGCCATGCCCTATGCACCCAGTGAGCTGACCAGGCCGATTACGGTTCAGACCCTGCGAAAAATGAAGGCCGACGGAGAGAAATTCATCTGCGTCGCGCTCTACGATGCCCCCATGGCGGCCATGGCCCAGAAAACCGGAGTGGAAAGCGTCCTCATTGGCGACTCCCTGGGGATGACGGTGCTTGGATATGACAGCACCATCCCCGTCACCATGGAGCAGATGATCTATCACGTGGAAGCCGTAGCGCGGGGTAACAAAAAATCCCTGGTCATGGGTGACTTGCCCTTTATGACCTACGCCACGCCGGAGCAGGCACTCACCAACGCCACCCGCATCATGCAGGCCGGCGCGCACATGGTGAAAATCGAAGGCGGCGCCTGGCTCGCCCCCACGGTGAAAATGCTCACCGAACGCGGTATTCCAGTATGCGCTCACCTCGGCCTGACCCCGCAATCCGTGCACAAACTCGGCGGTTTCCGGGTGCAGGGCCGCGACGACGATCGCGCCGGGGAAATTCTCGACGATGCCGTACAACTGGACGAGGCCGGTGCAGACCTGCTGGTGCTGGAATGTGTGCCCTCAGAACTGGCGAAACGTATTACCGACACCGTATCCATGCCAACCATCGGTATTGGTGCCGGCCCACACACCGATGCCCAGGTCCTGGTGATCAACGATATCCTCGGGCTCACCGAAAAGCCGCCCAAGTTCTCCAAGAACTTCCTGGCTGAAGCGGGAGACATTCCCGGTGCATTGCGTAAATACGCGGAAGATGTGAAAAACGGGGTATTCCCCGACGCCGATCACAGCTTCAGCTGAGCAGGCCCCGGCAGAGTCCGGTAATGGCCGGTAGAGGTAGGTACCCCGATGGAATTCAATAGCATTCTCGAGAGCGCGCGCAACCCGCAAAGCACCGCGACCATACCCGCTGGCTGGACCCAGGGGCGCGCCACGTTTGGCGGCCTCGCTGCAGCACTGCTTTACCAGCCAGTAGAAGCCGTACTGGAAGCCGCCACACAGGGCACCGTCGCGCAGACGCCGCTGCGCTCAATGACGTTTTCATTTGTGGCCCCGGCGGAACCCGGCGCACTGGAAACCCGGGCGCAGGTGCTGCGCGCCGGCCGCTCGGCGGTCCAGATCCAGGCCCATGCCACCCAGGGCGAACAAGTCGTCACCAGTGCACTTGCCAGCTTTGGCAAACCCCGCGAATCCGCGGTTGCCATATCCCCGGCCCCCACACCGCGCTTCAACGCACCCGACCGGTGTGAGGCCCTGCCCTATATCGAGGGACTGGTGCCGGAATTTACCCAGCACTTCGACTACCGTCTCGCCGCGGGCGCCCTCCCCTTTACCGGCAGCAGCGACCCGCAACTGGGTGGCTGGATTCGCTTCAAGCAATCCGCAGGCCCGGTGACCACCGCCCACCTGCTGGCACTCATCGACGCCTGGCCGCCGGCAGTCCTCTCCCAGCTGAAAACCCTCGCCGCAGCGAGCTCCCTAACCTGGACAGTGGAGATGATGCCCGCAGCCCACCGTATAAAGGCTGATGCCAGCGCAGACAGCGGTGACTGGTGGCAGTACCTGGCGGAAGTGGAACAGTCGGAGGATGGCTATGCCGCGATTCGCGCACGCCTGTGGGACGCCAACGGACAGTTGATGGCGCTGTCGCGGCAGACGGTTTCGGTGTTCGGCTGACGCTGATCGGCACTGTGCAAACGCCCGGGAAGGTGTCGATACCGGGGATCGACACAGGGCCCATTCACAGCCATTTTTTCCGGCGAAAAACCACCAGCTGAATGACTACCGTAATCACCAGTAGCACACTGAAGATCAGAAACGCCCAGGGATTCTCCGATCCCGGAATACCCCCCACGTTGACACCCAGTAGACCGGTCAAAAACCCGAGGGGCAGGAAAATGGCGGCAATGATGGAGAGCACATACATGCGGCTGTTGAGCTGCTCGGACATGCGGCTCATCAGTTCTTCCTGAGTCACCGCCGCGCGCTCACGCACTGCATCAATGTCCTCGATATGCCGCAGCAGGCGATCACTCACCTCCCGCAGCTGCAACCGATCCTCATCCGCTATCCACGCCAGCTTCTCCACCATCAGGCGCGCCAGCGCTTCCCGCTGGGGCGAGAGGTAACGCCGCAGGGTAATGGTCTGCTTGCGCAGCATGGCCAGATCAAGCCTCAGACTTCCACTGGCACCCGCCACCACCCGATCTTCCAGTTCGTCGATGGTGTCTTCGAAGGTATCGACGGTATCGCTCATTCGCCACACCAGCAGGTCGGCCAGCGCCACCACCAGTGCCGAACAGCTGCGTGGCCCGCGACCGCTTTCCAGTTGCTGGCACAGGTCGTTGACGGACAGCAGCTGGCGCTTGCGCGTGCTGATCACCCGATACTCTTCCGCCCACAGCCGGATGGAAACCATATCTTCCGGTTGGGATTCCGGGTTCAGGTTCACACCGCGCAGGGCAATCAGCAGGCCGTTAT
The DNA here is from genome assembly GCF_009931115.1 of Microbulbifer hydrolyticus. NCBI lineage: Bacteria > Pseudomonadati > Pseudomonadota > Gammaproteobacteria > Cellvibrionales > Microbulbiferaceae > Microbulbifer > Microbulbifer hydrolyticus. The sequence goes on from NZ_CP047491.1 coordinate 3,150,150, forward strand.
CAATGCCAGTGGAGCGCGGGCGGGTCTCCTCGGTAAGCAGGGCATCGGCCACCAGTGTATCCAGTTGTGCTGCACCTCGGATCCAGGCCTGCGCCTCGGGGTCCGAATAATCCAGGTGCACCCAAAGCCTGCCCTGCCCTGGTTCCCAGCCCTGCACTTCGGGCCAACTAAGGCGACGCCCGCGGCCATGGCCGTCGAGCAGGTAGGCGTGGATCAGTCCGGATTGCATGGGCTTTTCTCCAGTGTCAGCCACCCGCTTCAGCGGCTGAGAGTCAGGCTGGCGCTCGCCGTTTCACCGGCCTGCAACTGCCAGCTGTTTGCAAAGGCATTGCCATGCTCCACGCATACGAAACCGGCGAAAGCCGCACCGATATCGTCGATGGTGGCGGCAAGATCGGCACCCGGGTTCCAGGTAATTACCGTGTGACAATTTTCACTTTCCGCGCTGATCGGGTTGGGGGTAAGGATTTTCTGGCGCGCGGGCGCCTGCTCAAATACCCGATCCACTTCACCGGAAAAGGCCTGAACACCACTCAAGGTATCGCGTGCGAAGCCGCGGGTTTTGTCCAGGTAACTCACACCGGACAACCCTTCAACCTCGACCTCGCCAATATCTGCCACGGCAAAGTAAGAGTGCAGGGCCCAGCTGTACTCCGCCGGAACGTCCGCAGTATTGGTCAACGAAAGGCCGAAGGAGAGATCCTTGCCCAGGCCGATTTTCAATACACAGTCGAAGCTGGCAGCAAACAGGGCATCCCCGGGGTGCCGGAAACAAAACTCAATGACCACGGTACCATCTGCACGCTCCTCGCTGCCGGCCAGCTCCCACAACTGGTTGCGCACCAGCCCGTGCTTGGGCTTGCCCGGGTCGCTGCGGTTTTCACCAAACCAAGGGAGGCACAGAGGAACGCCACCGCGCACGGCGTTACCTGGCGCAAATACCGTCGTAGGGCTCAACCACAGCAGCGGGGCGCGCCCCCGGGCCGTGAACTCCAGCACTTGCGCACCCTGCAACGAGATCACCGCACGGCACAAGCCGGTTTCCACTACCAGCAGGTCCAGCCCCGGCTTGTCGTAGAGGGTGCCGCTATTGGTGCGGGTGAGGTAATGGGAGGTTTGGTCGAGTGCTGCCACGAAATGAAACTCCGTTTCCCAGATTCAAGTTGACAAGGGGCGGTCGCGGACGCGACGCCCCAAAAGGACATTACTCTGCCTTTTCGATCTGCAGCCAGTCAAACCCTTCCTGCTGGCAGGCAAAAATGCAGTTTGCGGCCCGGTCAGCGGCGTCGGCAAGTGCCGCCCGTGCCAGCTCCACGCTGTTATTTTTTTCACTGATATGTGCCACCACGAGGTGCTGCAATCGATCGCTCCCGACCCGCTGCAGGAAGCCCGCCGCTTGCTGGTTGCTCAGGTGGCCGTATGCACCGCCAACGCGGCGCTTTAGCGAGGGGGGATAAGGGCCCTGGGCCAGCATCTGCGGGTCGTGATTGGCCTCCAGCACCAGCGCATCGCAGTCGCCGTAATGGGACTCCACATGCGGGGTTATGGTACCGAGATCGGTAAGCAGGCCGAGGCTGCTACCGCGGCTGCGAAACACAAACTGTGCAGCCTCGCGGGCATCGTGGGGTACCGCTACCGGCGTTACCTGAATATCCCCCACCGCAAACGGTTGATGGCCTTCAATCAGGTGCACTTCAGGCAGCGCGCCGATATCCCGCGCACGCAGTGTGCCCGGCGTCAGATAGACCGGCAGCCGGTACTTGCGCGCAAACGGGCCGACGCCGCCCATATGGTCGCTGTGTTCGTGGGTAACGAGTATTGCGGAGAGATCCGCGGGGGAGACACCGAGCCGCGTCATGCGCCGCTCGGTTTCCTTGATGGTGAAGCCGCAGTCCACCAGAAGGCAGTGGTCGCTGGAGGCGACCAGAGTACCGTTGCCCTTACTGCCGCTGCCCAGGGAGGCAAATCTGATCGCCATGTACGGTATCCGGTACTCTGTTTGCGCTATGGGATCAGATCAGGTTCTGACGAATGGCCATCAGCATCTCGGAGGCTTTGGCGCGCGACAGAGGCAAGCCGCGGGTGCTGCGAATCCGCACCTCGATGACATTATCCACACCGCGCAGCACCACCAGATAGCCCGGGATGTTGGTGTTGGGCGCACCGCCCAGACCCTGCATATTGGCGAACAAAGCCGGCTCTGCGGTCGATGTCATATCGATATTCGCCAGCACCTGCTGCAGGCTGTAGGCATCCGCCGACTTGGCCAGCTTGTCTCCGCCACTGCCGGAACCCCAGCTGGAGAACCAACCACCTTCCTCGTCGGCAAGCTCGCGCTCCGAGTCATAGGTCACATAAAGGATTCCGATATCGGCGTCTTGCTTGTGCAGACGATAGGCACCGGTGTTGAGCGCATGGCTCACCGTCGCCCAGGCGCGATTCATCGCGAGATCCAGCGCGATATAAGGCTCTTTGCCCGCGGGCTCCATCACCTGAACCTTGACCTTGCCACCACCGATGGCCTGGGCCACCAGCGAGGCCGCCGCGCCAGTAGACTCCGCCGCCAGCGCACCGGACATCTCATCGATCATCCAGCCCTCACGCTCGGGGCTGGAGGACTGGGCCGGCCAGCTCACAGCGCCGTCAACGGGGGCATCCATCGGCACCGAGAGGTGACGAACATGGATTTCAGTGGTATCCGGCTGAACACCGGATTCCACCTGCAGGCGGTACTTGTCTTTGGTATCCGGGTTTTCCCCGAAAGTGAGCCAGGTGGTTTCCATGGTGCCAGCACCGGCGTCAGACATGGCAAGCTGTAGCCCGGTCGAGCGCAGGAAGTAATGCAATTGCGGCCAGACCTCATCCGGGGGCTGATTGACCAGCACCCAGCGACGGTTGCCCAGCTTCTGAATTTTTACCCGGTCCAGGCCAACGTTGACGGACAACGCCTGTGGGCGGGGCACCACAAAATCTCCGCGCTCAACTTCACCGCTGATCTGCGGCACTTCGTACAGCTCTTCCTGGTGTTTGGCGGAAACCCCTTCGGGCATCTGTAGCGGAGGCAGTGTATCTGCGAGCTGGTAGTCGTCGCCGCGGTCGCGGAAATAACCGTCCTGGCCAAAGATGCCACAGCCACTCAGGGTGGTAACCGCAGCACAAAGCACGGCTCCGGCGGTAAATTTTGTCATTATTGGTACCTTGTCGAATCAGTCCCGATCGCAATTATCCTGGTGTGGGAATGGCCAGCTGGCCGGGGCATTAGACCCACCGTTCCCACAGAATTTTGTGCCTGTCAGAGCACGCCCGCACTGCGCAGGGCTTCGCGCACCACACTGTGGTACCCGGATGACAGGCTGGTGAGCGGCAGGCGTATACCGCTATCGATGCGCCCCATTTCTTTCAGCGCCCATTTCACCGGTATGGGGTTGGACTCCACAAACAGCGTTTTGTGCAATATATCGATGCGCTGGTTGATTGCGCGCGCGGTTTCCGCGTCGCCGGCCAGTGCCGCTTCACACATCTGGGCAACCGCTGCGGGGGCCACATTGGCGGTGACGCTGATATTTCCGTGGCCACCCAGGAGCATCAATTCAACCGCAGTGGCGTCGTCACCGGAGTAGACAGCGAAGTCCTCCGGCACCAGTTCGATCACCTGTCGCGCGCGCTCCAGGTCACCGGTCGCTTCTTTGATGCCCACAATATTGCTGACCGCAGACAGGCGCTGTACGGTCTCCGGCAGCATATCCACAGCCGTGCGCCCGGGCACATTGTAGAGGATCTGCGGGATATCGACGGCTTTCGCCACGGTCTTGAAGTGCTGGTACAGGCCTTCCTGGGTGGGCTTGTTGTAGTAAGGAGTCACCAGCAGACAGGCGTCGGCGCCACATTTGGCCGCGGTCGCGGTGAGCTCGATTGCTTCGGTGGTGGAGTTGGCGCCGGTGCCGGCAATGACCGGGATACGCCCGGCTACCTGATCCACAACCCGGCGGATTACTTCGAGATGTTCGTGAACATCCAGGGTGGCGGATTCACCGGTAGTACCGACGGCAACCAGCGCGCGGGTACCCTGCTCGATGTGCCACTCCACCAAATCGTGCAGTTTGTCCCAATCGAGGCTGCCATCTGCAAACATGGGTGTGGCAAGAGCCACCATACTGCCGGAAATCATTGCAACTCCTTCTCCAACCGGCAGGGTGCCGGCCTGTACCACCTAAAAATGAATGCGGTATGTTACTGAGCGTGCCAGTTCGATGCCAGCGTAAAAAGGCCATCCGGCCACATGACTTCGAACCCGCCTCACTTTGATCATTTTTTGCGCTTTTTGCGTCTTCTCTTCTGTGCCGGATAAAAACTGTCCTCCCCCTCGGGCCGCGTCTTGAACCGGCGGTGTACCCACATGTACTGGGACGGATTCTCGCGCATACGCGCCTCGACAAACTGATTGACCAGTACCGCGTCCTTCAGTTCGTCTCCTGACGGAATTTCCTTGATCGGCGGAAACACTTTCACCTGGTAGATGCCCTTTTCCTCCAGGCGGGTCACCGTATAGGCCACCACCTGCGCGCGCCCCACTCGGGCGAAGCGTGAAGTACCAGTCACCGTGGCAGTGGGGATACCGAACAGGGGAGCGAATACGCCCTGTTTGATGCCGTAATCCTGGTCCGGTGCATACCACACTGCGCGCCCCTTCTGCAGGGCCCGCAGCATGCCGCGCACATCCTTGCGCTGGAATACATTGGAATCTTCCCCGTGCCGCTCGCGGCCCTTGCGTTGCATGTAGTCGTACACCGGGTTCTTGTGGGGCCGGTACATGCCATCCACCGGGTGACTCATGGACATGAACGCCGCGCCGATTTCCAGCGTGGTGAAATGCATCGCCATCATCACCACACCCTGACCGCGGCTGTGCGGCTCCTGCAGATACTCCAGCCCTTCGATGGTAAAGCGCTTGCGCAGCCAGCGACTGGAACGGAACCAGGCCATGCCGGTCTCCATCAGTGCAATACCGTTGGAGGCAAAGTTGCGACGCAGCAGCTGCTCTCGCTTGCGCGCGGAAAGCTCGGGAAAGCACAGGGCGAGATTGCGTTCGGCAATGATCCGACGGCTTTTGGCGAAGCGCAGCATCAGTTTGCCGACGCCGCGGCCGAGAGAAATCTGCCACCGGTAAGGCAGTTGTGCCACCAGAAACCAGAGCCCGAACAAAGACCAGGTCAGCCAGTAACGCGGGTGTAACAGGGCGACGCGAAAATGCGGTTTTTCCATAAAGAGCGGACAGCTGCGATCAGGGATTGGGTACCGGGAGGCCGAGGCACCCGGATGAAAACGGCGCATTATAGCCGCGCCTGTCGCCCGGTGGGTACCTCCCCGCACAGACCCGGGACATCCCCGACACAGACACCGACGGCGACCGCACAGTTCCCAATCCCGATCTGCAGCGTGCCCGCCGGGACACTAGTGCCTCAGCAGTGCATCCAGCTCGTCGACAACCTCACACCAGTCCGAGTCTTCGGCAATCGCATCGCGCAAAAACTTGCGCTGACTGTCGCTCCAGAACTGCGCCCGGGACAGTTTCTCCTCCCCGGCAAGGTGGTGCCGGCTGAGAAAGTCCTCGATCGCCGGGTCGTCGGAGCCTAACCCCAGCTGGGCGAAGAGATCATTGAGCGTGTGCTGACCGGTTTCCATACTGCCTCCCGTTGGCAAGGTTGAAAGTGAGTCCGCTATCGCGCGGAGCGCTACCTGCAAGTATAGATAGCACTGCAGATTCCGGCGCCAGGCCGGAATCTGCCTCCATAAACCATGCCTGATACCTGCAGTACGCTTTTTCAAGGGCTGGCTTCCGCGGCAGTGGTGCCACAGTCAGCTTCAGGGTGCCGGGCTGGGGTTCTGCTGGTGAACGGACTCAATGGCCTCCAGCTGCTCTGGACTCAGCAGCAGCGCACTGCTGCCGATATTGCTCTTGAGCTGCTCCATGGTGGTGGCACCGATGATATTGGCGGTGACAAACGGCTGCTGGGAAACGAATGCCAGCGCCATCTGCGCCGGGTCCAGCCCGAAATCCCGCGCCAGGCTTAAGTACTGTTCGGTGGCAGATACGGCGCGCTCGCCGGTATATCGCTGAAAGCGTTCAAACAGGGTCAGCCGCGCAGCCGCCGGCCTGGCGCCACCGAGGTACTTGCCGCTCAGCGTACCGAACGCGAGGGGCGAATACGCCAACAGGCCACACTGCTCGCGAATCGCCATTTCCGCCAGCCCCACTTCGAAAGTGCGATTCAGCAGGCTGTACGGATTCTGGATAGAGGCGACACGCGGCTTGTTACCGTGGGCGGCAAGGCGCAGGTAGCGGTGCATTCCCCAGGGCGTTTCATTGGACAGCCCGATATGCCGCACCTTGCCCGCGTCCACCAGCTCCTGCAATGCCGACAGGGTCTCGCTGATATCAATCCCATCGTCATCGCTATGCTGGTAACCCAGCTTGCCAAAGAAGTTGGACTGACGCTCGGGCCAGTGTACCTGGTAAAGATCGATATATTCGGTTTTCAGCCGCGCGAGGGAAGCATCGCAGGCTTGCAGGATTTGTTCACGACTCAGGCGGGGGCCGCCGCGGATATGCCCGACACCGGAGTTGGCCGCACTGCGTCCGGTTACTTTGGTGGCCAGCACCAGTTCGTCTCGCCTGCCTTTTTTTTGCAGCCAGTTACCGACTATCTCCTCGGTACGTCCGTAGGTTTCGGGTTTCGGCGGTACCGGGTACATCTCCGCGCAGTCGATAAAGTTCACACCGTGGGCTGTCGCGTAGTCGAGCTGTTCGAAAGCTTCCGCCTCCGTGTTCTGCTCACCAAACGTCATGGTTCCAAGGCAGATTTTGCTGACCTTGATATCGGTTTTACCGAGTTTACGGGTTTCCATGAAACAGCTCCTGCGCATCAAGTTTTCTCGATTATGCAGATTTGGGGAAAGGAGTTACAGGAGGAGTCGATGACAGAGGGGACGAAAACGTTGAGTAGCGGCGCTACCGGGTGCAGTTTTGTGAGACACGCCGTAAACCCATCCATGGGGGCCCTGCAAAAACATCCCTGTTTTTGAAGGTCTCACTAAGCTGCACCCGGTACCGCCACCTGCTCGGCAGCCTGAGTGCTTTAAAATACGTTCAAGGCTGCCTTATTTAAAATCGGCTTCCACGATCGGGCTGATGTCCGCCTCGTAATCGACACCGTCAACACCGAAGCCAAACAGCTTGAGGAAGTCGTCGCTGTAACCTTTGTAATCGGTCAGCTGGAACAGGTTTTCCTCGGTCACTTCCGGCCAAAGCTTTTCAATCTTGGCCTGGGTTTCCGGCCGCAGCTCCTTGTCGTCCATACGGAAGCGGTTGGTATCGTCCAGGCGCGGGCTGTCGGTATACAGACCTTCGGTGTAAAGACGGTACAACTGCTCGATACAACCTTCGTGCGTGCCCTCTTCCTTCATCACCTTGTAGACGATAGAGATATACAGGGGCATAACCGGAATCGCGGAGCTGGACTGGGTAACCAGTGCTTTCAGTACCGCAACGTTGGCATCGGCTTTACTACTGTCGGTAATGGCCTTGGCCGCGCGGTCCAGGTCTTCCTTCGCCTTGCCGATGGTCGCGTGACCGTAGATCGGCCAGGTAAGTTTTTCACCAATATAGGTGTAGGCAACGGTTTTGCAGTCGTCGGCCAACACCCCGGCGTCGCCGAGCGCCTTCATCCACAGCTCCCAGTCTTCACCGCCCATGACTTTGACGGTGGCCGCGATTTCTTCTTCGCTCGCCGGGTCAACGCTGATATCCGAGATTTCCAGCTTGTCGGTATTGAGATTTTTGGCGGTGTAGGATTCACCGATAGGCTTCAATACCGAGCTGTATAGCTCGCCGGTCTCCGGGTCGGTACGACGCGGGGAAGCGAGGCTGTAGATCACCAGGTCGACCTTGCCGAGGTCCTGCTTGATCAGGTCGATGGCCTGCGCTTTGATTTCATTGGAGAAGGCATCGCCGTTGATGCTTTTGGCGTACAGGCCAGCTTTGTGGGCTTCGTCTTCAAACGCCGCTGAATTGTAATAGCCGGCGGAGGCGGTGCGCTTTTCGCTCGGCGGCTTCTCGAAGAAAACGCCCAGGGTGTTGGCGCCGCAGCCGAATGCCGCAGTGATACGGGAAGCGAGACCGTAGCCGGTGGATGCACCGATAACGAGGACGTTTTTGGGGCCGTCCTGGATGGCGGGCTGGGATTTGATGTATTCGATCTGTTCACGCACATTGGCGGCGCAGCCCTGCGGGTGGGCGTTGGTGCAGATGAATCCGCGTACTTTCGGCTTGATGATCATGCCGGTCTCTCCGTTGGGTGATTCTTCGGTCTTTCTATTCAGACGGGGTTGGCCGACTGGTTGGCCATAAAGCGGCACATTCTAATGGCTGTTTGGGGGAACTCCCATAGCAGCAGGTCACGGATGGGGATTTTGGTGGCCAGAATTTCCCGCTTGGCGGCCAAATTAGCCAAAAGGTGTGACACCTTTTGCCCTCGAAAGGTGCGTAGCGATCAATAAATGCACAACCATGACCAGCCTGACCCCATGAGTCTCGCCCCCCCACCGGCCCCGTCACTGTGGCGAAGAACACCGGATCTCACTGGTAACGTTACTCAAATACCCCTTGGCACACTTAATGCAAAACCTGCTGTGGCACCGCGAGGGAACGTGGGGCCCTTTTATTTTTTATGGAAAAGCAGCGAGGTAAATTCTCATGAAGTACTACTCACGTCATTTCGTTAAACCCGGCGACCTGAATCCGGCCCAACGTCTGTTTGGCGGCCAGGCACTGGCGTGGATAGATGAGGAGGCAGCTATTTTCGCAGGGTGCCAGATGGGCACCGCAAACATTGTCACCAAACTGATGTCGGAGATCGACTTTGTCAGCTCCGCGGTTTGCGGAGATATCGTGGAGTTCGGTTTTGAGGTGACGGATATTGGTCGCACATCGCTCACGGTGCACTGTGAGATGCGCAACAAGCAGACCCGCGAGCTGATCGTAAGGGTGGAGCGGATCGTGTTTGTTGCGCTGGATGCGCAGGGAAAGCCGGCACCGCACAAAAAGGCTGGAATGACCGCGGCAGAGGCCGCGAATACCTCTTCGGAGGTAAGCAAGCTCGCCAGTTGATACCGCGCCCGTCCAGTTGAGCCATTAAAAAAGCCTGTGGCGGGTAACCGCCACAGGCTTTTTTGCACTGGCTGGCCATCGCGCGCTTTAGCGCAGCAGCAGCAGAGGCTGGTTGGTACCAAGCAGCATTTTCGCGGTCACGCTTCCCAACAGGAGATCGCGCAACTTGCTGTGGCTGAAGGCGCCCATCACCGTAAGGTCAATGTCGTGCTCCTGCTGGTAGGCAATCAGTGACTCTACCGTCTTGCCCTGAAGGTTCGCGCTGATTACCGAAACTCCGCCGTGGCTCAATGCCTCAGCGCCCTCGGCCAGAACCGACTCGGCCCCGTCCCCGACATATACCAGGTGGCAATCCACTGCTTTAAACACCGGGCTAGTGGCCACCATATCCAGCGCCTTGCGCGCCGCTTCACTGCCGTCGTAGGCGAGCATGATCGAACGCGGCGCCTTGAACTCACGGTTTACCACCAGGATAGGCTTGTGCAGTGAGCGCACTACAGTCTCCAGCTGCGCCCCCAGCCCGCGGTTGGCCTCACCGTGCTCCTCACCGCGAATCCCCAGCACCAGAACCCGGATATGGTCCTCCAGTTCTACCAGCGACTCGATCAGGCTACCGTGACGCTGACAGGTGACCACACGCTCTGCGCCGCCTTTCAACGCCCGCTCGCGCGCGCCCTCCAGCATCTGCCGCCCCTGCTCCAGCAGCAGTTTTGAACGCTGCTGCTCCAGTGAAGTCAGCTCCTCCAGCAACTCTTCCTGACTACCCAGGCCAATGCTACCGCTCAGGTCCGCCACTGCCGGCGTCGATACGCGTTCAATGTTGTGGAGGAGTTTGATGGGAGCGGATGCGCGGTTGGCAATCCAGGCGGAGTAATCGCAGACGGCGCCGCTAAAACGGGAACCGTCGATGCAGCTGAGTACGTGGGGATCTTTCTGTTCGGTCATTTATTATTTTCTCTCTATCGCTAGAAATTAACCTTGCCTACCGAACAACCATAGGACAAGGCTCGAAACTAGACGCGAAGCTCGAGTGACGGGGGAGGAATTTCAAAAGCGTCGGCGACAGGGATGTCGCCGACGCAGCGTACAAGGATGTATTCACAGTGGTTTTGAAATTCCTCACCCGTTGCTCGAGCGTCACCGGGCGGAACTACGAAGCACTCAACCACGATGCTAAGTCAGTGCCCCCCAAGTACCTTCTCAATTTCTTCCGGCTTGTCGTGCACCCCGAAGCGGTCAACGATGGTCGAGCTCGCCTCGTTCAGGCCGATCAACTCTACCTCGGCACCTTCACGGCGGAACTTCACCACCGCCTTGTCCAGAGAGTACACCGCCGACACATCCCAGAAATGCGCCCGGCTCAGGTCGATCACCACCTTGTCCAGCGCCTCCTTGAAATCGAACGCCGCAACAAACTTGTCCGCCGAATTGAAGAATACCTGCCCCACTACGGTGTAGGTACGGCAATTCTGCTCTTCATCCAGGTCCGAGCTCACGTACATAAAGTGGCTCACCTTGTTGGCGAAGAACAGGGATGCCAGCAGTACGCCCACAAACACACCAAAAGCCAGATTATGGGTAAACACTACCACAATCACCGTGGACAGCATCACCAGATTCGTCGACAGCGGCAGCTTCTTCAGATCGCGGATTGAGCCCCAGTCGAAGGTACCGATGGACACCATGATCATCACCGCCACCAGCGCGGCCATCGGAATCACCGCCACGTAGTCACTGAGGAACACTACAAGCGTCAGCAGGCCAACACCTGCTACCAGGGTCGACAGACGGCCGCGGCCACCGGATTTCACGTTGATCACCGACTGGCCGATCATCGCACAGCCCGCCATACCCCCGAGCATGCCCGCACCAATGTTGGCAATGCCCTGGCCCTTACACTCGCGGTTCTTGTCGCTGTCGGTATCGGTCAGGTCGTCCACGATGGTGGCGGTCATCAGGGATTCCAGCAGGCCGACTACGGCGAGGCCAGCGGAATAAGGGAAGATGATCTTCAGGGTTTCAAAGTTCAGCGGTACGTCCGGCCACAGGAAGATCGGCAGGGTATCAGGCAGTTCCCCCATGTCCCCCACGGTGCGGATATCCAGTCCCAGAACGACCGCAACAGCGGTCAGCACCAGGATGCACACCAGCGGCGACGGCAGCACCTTGCCCACCACCGGAACGTAAGGGAATAGGTAGATGATGCCAAGGCCCGCTGCGGTCATGGCGTATACGTGCCAGGTCACATCGGTGAGCTCCGGCAACTGGGCCATAAAGATCAGAATGGCGAGTGCATTCACGAACCCCGTGACCACGGCCCTCGACACAAAGCTCATCAGACTGCCGAGTTTGAGGTAGCCAGCGATGATCTGTATCACCCCGGTCAACAAGGTCGCAGCCAGCAGGTACTGAAGTCCGTGCTCCTTGACCAGCGTCACCATCAACAGTGCCATGGCACCGGTAGCGGCGGAGATCATGCCCGGGCGCCCACCCACAAAGGCGATCACTACCGCAATACAGAAGGAGGCATACAGGCCCACCCGCGGATCCACACCGGCGATGATGGAAAAGGCGATGGCCTCGGGGATGAGCGCGAGCGCTACTACGAGACCAGCGAGCACATCGCGGCGGATATTGCCGAACCAGTCGTTTCTGGTGGACGACAACAGGGTGTTGGAGAACTGCATAATCAGATGAGCCTGTCTGGGAAGTCTTTTTAGTTGCCAAATTTTCCGCTGGACCGGCAGCATCGACGCCTGCCGAAAGGCCAGAAAAATGGGCGCGGAGTCTACCATGACGGGAATCTTGACTAAAGAACAGCCAAGTGGATTGGCGCACTGGTCCAGCTCTCCGGCCGCGCCGCTGCCGGGTACAGCCGCCCTCGAACATGCCTCCTTGTCGCTCTTTAATACCCCTGTCCGCTCCTTCGGACACCACCTGTCCGGACACATTTTCCGGACACCTCCGGCCCGTCTGGCCAGTATCTTAAAATTATTTTTTATTTATAAATCAATCACTTAAAGAATATTTTCGTATTGGCACGGCGATTGCGATAAGGGCCCTGCAACCGAAATAAACGGTTTGCATCCGGCCGCAGAAAGCGCCGCGTCACAGTGGCATAAGCAGCAAAAACTGATTGCAGAGATTCAAGAAAACAATGATCAGAGATACCTCCGGGCAGGACGTCCAACTCACACCCGCAAGCCCGTGGAAGAACCCGCGCCTGCTGAAGCGCGCCGGACTCGGCGTCGCCGCGGCCGCATTTGTGGTGTGGGGGCTGATGAGCTGGCAGAGCACCAACGCGGTGGACGCAAGCGTTTCCCTTTCCCGCCTCAACATCGCCGCAGTGGAGCGTGGTGACCTGGTGAGAGACCTGGTAGTCCAGGGCAAGGTAGTGGCCGCCAACAGCCCTACCCTGTTCAGTCCCGCCCAGGGCATCGTCAAGTTTGCGGTAAAGGCCGGCGATACGGTTGAGCAGGGCCAGTTGCTGGCAGAGGTGGACAGCCCCCAACTGCAAAACCAGCTCGCCCAGGAAAGCGCCATGTACAACAAGCTGAGCGTGGAACTGGCGCGGCAGAAAATCCAGGCCAAGCGCCAGCGGCTCGAAAACACCCAGAAAGCAGATCTCGCCAAGGTAGACCTCACCGCGGCACAGCGCGAACTGAAGCGTGCCGAGCTGTCGATGGAAAAGCAGATCATCTCCCAGCTGGATTTCGAGAAAGCCAGTGACGACCTCGCCCGCGCGGAGCTGGAGTACAAACAGGCGGTACAGAATTCCCAGCTGGAAAACGAAGCCCTCACGTTTGAGACCCAGACACTCCAGCTGCAGGTGGACCAGCAGCAACTGCAAGTGGAAGAGCTGCAGCGCAAGGTCAATGAACTCAACATTGTCTCACCGGTAGACGGCACCATCGGTAGCCTCGCCGCCACCCAGCGGGCCTCCGTCGCCGCCAATACCCCGCTGCTCACGGTTGTCGACCTCACCAGCTTCGAGCTGGAAGCCGCGGTACCGGAAAACTACGCCGACGACCTGGGGCTCGCCATGGAAGTGGAAATCAACATGGGCGGCAGGAAACTGCCCGGCGAGATTACCGCCATCGCCCCCGAAGTCATCGACAACCAGGTCGTCGCCCGCGTGCGCTTTACCGGCAACCAGCCGAAAAACCTCCGCCAGAACCTGCGCCTCACCGCGCGCGTACTGCTGGAAAACCGCAGCGACGTGATGCTGGTCAAGCGCGGCGCCTTCCTGGATCAGACCGGCGGGCGCTTTGCGTGGAAACTGAATGACCAACAGCAGGCGGTGAAAGTGCCGATCACCATCGGCGCACTGGGTCTGAACCAGGTCGAGATTGTTTCCGGCCTGAACGAAGGCGACCAGATCATCACCTCGGCTGCGGACGAGCTGGAGAAGGCACAGCTGGTTGCGCTGAAAGATTAATCAATCACAACGAAATCAAATGCGAAGGTGCTGATACCGATTGTTGTTTGCGAGACCTTCTGCGAGAGGGACCTCGCAGAAGAGCCCCCATGGATGGGTTCACGGCGTGTCTCGCAAACAACAATCGGTAGCAGCGCCGCCACAAAACAAGACAGAAACCACGAAGACAAGGAAATTCACAATGCTGAAGATGCACAATATCCGTAAAAGCTATCGCACCGATACGATCGAAACCCATGCGCTTCGAGATTTCAGCCTGGAAGTCAACGAAGGTGAATTCGTATCCGTTACCGGTCCCAGTGGCTCCGGCAAAACCACCTTCCTCAACATCGCCGGCCTGCTGGAAACACCCACCGGCGGTGAGTACCTGCTGGACGGCCAGGAAGTCGGCAACCTGTCCGACCGCGACCGCTCGCGCCTGCGCAACGAAAAAATCGGCTTTATCTTCCAGGGCTTCAACCTGATACCCGACCTCAACCTGTTCGACAACATCGACGTTCCCCTGCGCTACCGCGGCTTCAACGGCAAAGAACGCCGCCGCCGTATCGAAAGAGCCCTGGAACAGGTCGGCCTCTCCGCCCGCGCCAAACACCTGCCCGCACAACTGTCCGGCGGTCAGCAGCAGCGCGTCGCCATCGCCCGTGCCCTCGCCGGCGAACCACGCTTCCTGCTCGCAGACGAACCCACCGGCAACCTCGACTCCCTGATGGCACGTCAGGTCATGGAACTGCTGGAATTCATCAACGAATGGGGTACCACCATCATCATGGTTACCCACGACCCGGATCTCGCACGCCGCGCGCAACGCAACATCCAGATCGTTGACGGCCAGGTTTCCGACCTGCGCCAGAGCATTGCCCAAGACGAAGCTGCAATCGCATAAGCTGAATTAGAAAAAGGACACCGAAATGATCGGCTACTACATCAGCCTCGCCGTGCGCAGCCTGCGAGGCACCCCCATATTGAGTACCCTCATGATTGCCGCCATCGCCGTAGGCGTCGGTGCGTCCATGACCGTACTCACCCTGAATTACATGATGTCGCAGAACGCACTGGCGCATAAAGATGACGTACTTTATGCCGTACAGCTGGACAGCTGGGACCCAAACCAGGCCTATGCTCGCAGCAACAACGAAATCCCCTACCAGCTGACTTATCAGGACGCCACCGGACTACTGCGCTCAGACATCCCCACCCGTCAGGTCGCCATGCACCGCTTCGGGTTCACCGTCACCATGGAAGACTCCGAGGTTCGACCATTTGTCGCCGAAACGCGGGTCACCACTCGTGACTTCTTTTCCATGTTCGACGTCCCAATGCAGTATGGCAACACCTGGGGCAAGGAAGCAGACAGCGCCCCAGTCCAATCCGTTGTTTTGAGCAAGGCGATCAATGAAAAGCTGTTTGGTGGCGAAAACAGCGTAGGCAAAACAGTAACCCTGAACGGCCAGCCCTTTACCGTAAGCGGCGTCATCGATTACTGGAACCCCTCCCCCAAGGTGTACGACCTGAACAACAGTCCGTTCAGTGACTCCGCGGAAATCTACATACCGTTTGGCCTGCATCGCAAGTTCGAGATCTATAGCTGGGGAAACAACAACGGCTGGAACAGCCCGGATAACGGCATCGAAGGCTACGAGGGGCACCTCCAGGGCGAAAGTGTGTGGCTGCAGTTCTGGGTGGAGCTCGACAATGACAAGCAAAAGCAGCAGTACGAAGAGTTTCTGACCGGCTATATTCAGCAACAAAAAGAGCAAGGACGCTTCCAACGCCCCCTCAAGTTCGCACTGACACGCCCCTCGGAATGGCTCGTACTGAACGAAGTCCTGCGCGATGACAACCGCGTACTCGGCTGGGCCTCGCTCGCATTTCTCCTGGTGTGTGTGGTGAACGCTGTTGCCCTGCTACTGGCAAAATTTTTGCGCAAAGCACCAGAGGCCGGCGTGCGCCGCGCCCTGGGCGCCAGCCGCAATGCCATTTTCATCCAGCACTTGATCGAGAGCACTTGCATCGGCGCACTGGGCGGTCTGATCGGTATTGGCCTCGCCCTGCTGGGGTTGTCCGGTATACGCCTGCTGTCCATGGGACAGATTGACCAGATTGCATCGATGGACTGGCTGATGATGCTCGCCGCAGTGGCGCTCGCAATACTCGCCAGCCTGCTCGCCGGCCTGTATCCGGCCTGGCGCATCAGCCGCACCAACCCATCTGTCTACTTGAAAACCCAGTGAGCGGAAAAGGAATCCATCATGTTTGAACTGAAACCCATGTTGTCCGCCCTCTGGCGCAACAAAGTGTCGGCCCTGTTGATTGCTATACAGCTTGCACTCACCCTGGCCATCGTCAGCAACGCGACCGTGATCGTACAGGACCGCCTGAAAAACATCGCGCGCCCCACCGGTATGGATGTCGAAAACATCATCGCCATCACCTTCATGCCAGTTCCCACGGACTACGATATGGCAGGCGCCGTGCGCGCTGACCTGGACATGATGCGCGCGATGCCCGGTATTGTGGATGCCACCGTCACCAACCAGATCCCGGTATCCGGCTCTGGCTCCGCCAGTAGTTATTACCTGGAGCCCAATGCTCAAATTGGCGACGTCGATGGCAACTACTACCAGACCGACCCTCATTTCATCAATACACTGGGATTGAACCTGATCGAAGGGCGTAACTTCCGGCAGGATGAAATGGGTGTGTACGGTTCCAATGAACGCTACGAAAGCAACGTGATTGTTGTAACCAAGCAATTCGCGGATCAGGCCTTCCCCGAAGGCAACGCCCTTGGCAAGTTTTTGTACCATGGCAGCGATGACAAGCCGATGGAGATTATCGGCATTGTCGAGCGCCACCTCGGAGCCTGGCCAAGCTGGTCCCTCGCGGGTAATGTGGTATTCCACCCGCTGCTGATCGAAGAGAACCACAAACGCTACCTGGTTCGCACAGAGCCCGGCCAGCGCGACGCGATTTTCAAACAACTGGAAGACAAGCTCGCCGACAGGGACCCGCAAAGGGTGATCCATCTGGAAACCCTGTCAGAAAACCTCGCGAGCACCTACGTTGCGGACAACATCATGGTTAAGGTGCTCGCTACGGTGATGGCCCTTCTGACCTTCATCGTGGCGCTCGGTATCGTCGGCCTCACTATTTTCTGGATCAACCAGCGCGCCAAACAGATCGGTGTACGCCGTGCCCTGGGCGCCACGCGGGCCAACATCGGCCGCTATTTCCTGGTAGAAAATTCGATGATTGCCGGCACCGGACTGATACTTGGTACAGCGGCAGCGCTGATTATCAACCAGCTAATGGTGAGTGAATTTTCACAACCGGCCTTGTCATTGCCCATGCTCGCGGTGTGTGCGCTAATATTGCTTCTGGTCAGCATTGTCGCGGCACTGATGCCGGCGATGCGGGCTGCGAATATTTCGCCGGCGATGGCAACGCGTAGCATTTAAAAATTGCAACAAAGTTAGTTACCTGAAGGGAAGGTCCCGCAAATAACGACCGGCAGCGGGACCGCCACGGACTTAACTTACAAGGGACCTTAAATTGGACAAAGTCCTGATCATCGACGACAACACAGGCATTATTTCGGCCCTGTCCTTGTTGTTGTCCCTGCACGATATACAGACCCTCAGTGCCATCACCCCCCAGGCTGGCCTGCAGCTACTGCGTGAAAACCCGGACATTGGCCTCGTGATCCAGGACATGAACTTCACTGCCGACACCACTTCCGGCGACGAGGGGCGTGCACTGTTCTTTGCCCTGCGCGAGCTGCAGCCGGACATTCCCGTCATCCTGCTCACCGCCTGGACCCAGCTGGAAATGGCGGTCGAACTGGTCAAGGCCGGTGCCGCCGACTATGTCGGCAAGCCCTGGGACGACAACAAACTCATTGCCACCATCAAAAACCTGCTGGAACTGCACGAACTGCAACAGCAACAGCGCCAGGCGAAAAGTCGTGAGCAACAGGCCCGCGAGCAGCTGCATCAGCAATACGACCTGCAGGGTATTGTGTATCGCAGTAGCAGTGTGCAGAAACTGCTGGAGATGGCCACCCAGGTCGCACACGCAGACGTACCGGTACTGATCACCGGCCCCAATGGCGCCGGCAAGGAAAAGATTGCCGATATCGTGCAGGCTAACTCCAGTGTCAAAGACGGCCCCTATATCAAGGTCAACGTTGGCGCCCTGCCCGAAGACCTGATGGAAGCAGAACTGTTTGGTGCCGAAGCCGGTGCCTACACAGGTGCTGGCAACAAGGCTCGCCAGGGGCGATTCGAAGCCGCCGACGGCGGCACACTGTTTCTGGACGAAATTGGTGAGCTTTCCGCCAGCGGCCAGGTGAAACTGCTGCGGGTGTTGCAGACTGGCGAATTCCAGCGCTTGGGCAGTAGCCAGACCCGCAAGGTCCGGGTCCGCGTGATCAGCGCCACCAACAGCAACCTGCAACAGATGATTGCCGACGGCAGCTTTCGCCAGGACCTGTTCTATCGTCTCAACGTGATCGAGCTCAAGCTGCCCCCCCTGAGTGAGCGCCCCGAAGACATTCTGCCTCTCTCCCGTGCTTTTCTTTCCGATAGCGGCAAACGACTCAGCGGCCAGGCACAGCAGACCCTGCTGCGCTACTCCTGGCCCGGTAATGTGCGGGAGCTTCAGAACGTCATGCAACGTGCCGCGGTATTGACTCGGGGTGATACCATCGAAGACGCAACCCTTGCCCTGCCACAGGAAGAGATACAGAAAGTGCCCGAACACAGCTTCGAACCCAGCCGGGAACTGCTCGAGCAAACCCTCGCCCAGTGCAACGGCATCATCGCCCAGGCAGCCCGCGAACTCGGTCTCAGCCGTCAGGCCCTGTACCGACGCCTGGATAAATACGGTATTCCCTACTGATGCCTCGCACATCCGTCGAAGGCAAAATTTTCGGTGTCGTTCTCATCGCCGTTGTCGTGGGAACGGCAATCCCCTTCCTTTTGCAGAAATGGGGTGCCAACCCACTACTCGCGTGGAGCGGTGGGCTACTGATTGCGCTGGTCGCGGCGCTTGCTCTGGTCCGGCCGGTGACCCGCAACCTGAACCGGGGGCTGAACAGCCTCGAGGGCGGCCTGCTGAATTTCCGCGATGGCGACTTTTCTATCTCCCTGGCGCTCGACCGCAAGGACCAGCTCGGCGAACTGGCAGCGCTGTATAACGAAGTCGGGGAAATCCTGAGGCGGGAACGCGCGCATATCCACCAGCGGGAGCTATTGCTCGACACGGTCATCCAGAGCTCCCCTCTGGCACTGCTGTTGATTGATCACAGCGACCACATCATTTACGCCAACACCAGCGCGCGCCACCTGCTGCACGATGGCAAGGCATTGCAGGGACATCTTCTACAGCAGATCTATCCGCATTGCCCTCCCGAGCTGGCTCAGGCCATCGAACAGAAGCAGGATGGCCTCACCAGTTACCTGGACAAAGAGGACAGCCACACGCTGCACATCAGTAACAGCACCTTTGTACTCAATTCACAGAAGCATCGCCTGATCCTGTTGCGGGAAATGACCAGAGAGCTTACCCGTGCGGAAGTGCAGGTCTGGAAAAAAGTGATTCGCCTGATCAGCCATGAACTGAACAATTCCCTCGCCCCCATTTCCTCTATGGCTCACAGCGGCAAATTGCTGTCGGAAAAAATGCACTCGCAACAGCTCGCCGGTGTATTCGATGTCATTGCGGATCGCTGTCGCCACCTGACGGATTTCACCCAGGGCTACGCACGCTTTGCAAAGTTGCCCGCGCCCTCGGCCGAGGAAGTGTCCTGGAGAAAGCTGGTGGAAAGGCTACAACCACTACAGCCGTTTTCCCTGCGAGGTGAACTGCCCGCCCGCCCCGGCTATTTCGACCCAGCGCAACTCGAACAGGCGCTGCTGAACCTGCTGAAAAACGCCGCGGAATCCGGTAGCCCCGAGAAAGAGATTACCCTGCAAATTGAGACCGATGCTCACGGTCAGTTACTCACGGTATCCGACCGCGGCAACGGTATGAGCGACAACGTTCTCCAGCAGGCATTGTTGCCGTTCTACTCGACAAAACCCCAGGGCGTCGGCCTGGGCCTGGCCCTTTGCCGAGAGATCGCCGATGCCCACGGCGGCCAGGTTCGGCTGCACAACCGCCACGGTGGGGGACTGCAGGTTAGCCTGTGGCTGCCCTGGCCAGACACTCCATGAATTTTATGCACGGCCAGTGCGGAAAAAGAGTGCGTAAATACGGGTGAGGAGTGAAAGGGGAAGACAGGTCAGAATAATGATGATTCCCAGCAGCCCGCGCATCAGGTCACTGCCTTCCCGGTGCTCCTCATCCTTGTCGCCGAGGTAAGCGTTGTAGCAGTGGTCGGGGCCGTCGATGGGGCGAAATGTGAAATCGATGATGCGTTCCATCAATCGCCACCAGGGTCGAAATGGGGTTTCCTTAACACGGGCAAAATACCCGGTGCGGGCGGAGATGCTAGCGTCCGGGTTGCCGCCAGCTAAGGCATTGCCCAACTGGTCAATGGCCACCAGCACGCCTTTCAGCCAGATCATGACCGCCCCTGTCTGTCACCTGTAAATCGACGCCAACACGATGGCGAATTCAGACGTCAACCGCGTGACAACGCAGCCCCTCACTGTACATCCAGCACTTGCCCCCTTCCGGACAGGGCGCATCCACGGCCATCGGCGATGCGCCGGGCGGACACTGTGGCGCGCGTCCGGCGGTACACCAGGCACCAGTGTCGAGTTGATAGCAGACGGCATCGTCGACCAGACAGGCACTTGCCGTGTGTACCTGCGTATCACCCGCAAAGCAATCGCGGGGAAACGCGGGCATCAGGTTCGCCGGTAAAGGGGGTTGGTAATAGGTGGCGGGTGAGCCGCTAAGATCACACCAGAAGCCGTCGAGGCTGGCGGCATTTTCGAGGCTGCCACCAGTACTCGAACAGCCTGCCGACAGGGTGGCTAGCAACACGCAAATCAGGCGCAGTTTCATATCACGTCCTCTGTGATAAATGATCCAGATTACCCCACATGCGAAGCTTCACCAGGTCAGGTACGGCTTACTTTTCGTAAACGATGCAGCGGCGCCCGCCTGAAATTTCGTAGCACTGGGCGGTAGCCGGGCAGATTGAACCTGGCGCAAGCTCCTCGGCATCACCGGGACAGCCGTCGTAATTGGTTTTCTGCTCTGCATGCGCCGGCGCACGGGGGATGGGTGCACTGTTAGGGTAGACCACTTGATCGCGCACA
Source organism: Microbulbifer hydrolyticus (assembly GCF_009931115.1). NCBI lineage: Bacteria > Pseudomonadati > Pseudomonadota > Gammaproteobacteria > Cellvibrionales > Microbulbiferaceae > Microbulbifer > Microbulbifer hydrolyticus. The sequence continues at coordinate 3,171,025 of NZ_CP047491.1, forward strand.
CTACTGGTACCACAGGCGGAAAGCAGCGTGGCTGCCGCTAACAGGGAAAAAAGGGTCGTTCGTTTGCGCATGGGGCCTCCTCAATACTCACTAACTCTGGATGGTCCAATCCAGATACTGAAACTGTTCGGGTTAATACACCCGCATTACCGGGAAAAACCAGCAGGCTGAACCAACCTTGTTACTGCTCGCTTCCATTGAACACTGGCGGCTGGCTGCAGGTGGTGCGGCAGCATTGGGGAGATAATTACCCACTTCGACAAAGTCTGCACTCTGGCTCTGGTCATCGGGGTTGAAGAAAAACGGGTCGTAGCTGTGCTCGTTCCCATAGGGAACGAATATACATCCCTGCAAACAAAGTGTGGCACTCACGGCCACTGCGGCTATCCCTGTGCGGTTCATGGCTCAACTACCTCGCGATTTAATCACTGCCTGACCATTACCGGAAAGTCCTATCTCCCGGTATTTACTCACTGTTATTTTCAGTTTAGCGCGCAGGAAGGGTTCGACGACGCTGTACAGGATTTAACCAGAATTAAATACGCGGTAATCAACATTAGTCTGAATTTGCCGCCAGGGCCCTACTGTCGGCGCGTTTCATGCCCGAATAACGTGACACACAGCACAAAGGCCGGCACAAAAAAATACGCAAAAAAAAGCGCCGAAGGGTAACCCCTGCGGCGCTTTTTTAACACTGTGAATCCGAGGATTACAGGAGCAGTCGACGTACGTCAGCCAGTACACCGGCCAGATAAGTAAGGAATCGACCGGCATCACCACCGTTAACGGCGCGGTGATCGTAAGACAATGCCAGTGGCAGCATCTTGCGCGGTACGAATTCCTTGCCGTTCCATTCCGGGCGCACTGCCAGCTTGGAAACACCGAGGATTCCCACTTCCGGCGAATTCACGATCGGCGTAAAGCCGGTGCCGCCAATCGCGCCGAGGCTGGAGATGGTGAAGCAGGCGCCCTGCATGTCGCGGGGCTTCAGCTTGCCATCGCGAGCAGCGATGGCCATCGCGGTGGCTTCTTCTGCCAGCTCGTACAGGCCCTTCTTGTCGACGTCGCGAATGACCGGAACCATCAGGCCTTTCGGCGTGTCGACCGCCATGCCGATGTGTACGTAATCCTTTTTAACGATGTGCTCACCATCGTTGTGCAGGGATACGTTGAAGCTCGGCACTTCGCGCAGCGCGGCAGCGGCCGCTTTCAGCAGGAAAGGCACCGGGGTGAGTTTCACGCCACGCTTTTCCGCTTCTGCTTTCATCGCCTTGCGGAAATCTTCCAGCTCGGTGATATCCGCGTCATCGAACTGGGTAACGTGCGGTACGTTCAGCCAGTTGCGGGACATATTGGCCGCGGTCAGCTTGTGGATCTTGCTCATCGGCTCGGTGGTAACCGGGCCAAACTGGCTGAAGTCGATCTCCGGCATGGGTGCGATACCGATACCGCCACCCACACCACCAGCTGCGCCGCTTTCCGCCTTCTTCACCTGCTCCTTGATATAGGCATGCAGGTCGTCTTTGGTGACACGATTACGTGGGCCGGTAGGCTTCACCTTGTTCAGGGTTACACCCAGCTCGCGGGCCAGCTTGCGCACAGCCGGGCCGGCATAAACTTCGGCGGACGGCGTGAGGTCGCGCTCTACATGCGGGTCTTTCTGCGGAGCCGCGGGCGGCTCCTGCGAGGCAGACTCTGCAGGCGCGGGCGCCGCCGCTGGAGCGGGTGCAGGTGCCGCAGCGGCGGGAGCGGGTGCAGGCGCACCACCGCCAGAAACAGTCTTGATCACACCGATCACGTCGCCGGTGGAAACCTTGTCGCCTTCCTTCACAGAGATGGAAACAATGGTACCGGAAGCGGAAGACGGAACGTCCATGGAGGCCTTGTCGCCTTCCACCACGATCAGGGCATCGCCCTCTTCCACTTTGTCGCCAGCGGAGACGGAGATTTCAATCACATCCACGGCATCGGCACCGCCGAGGTCTGGAACCTTGATCTCTTCTTCCTTCTCTTCACCGGCAGCAGCTGCTGGCGCCGGGGCTGCTTCTGCTGCCGGAGCGGGCGCCGGAGCTGACTCTTCCACCGGAGCGGGAGCAGGCTCTTCTGCTGCGCCACCAGCAGCTTCGGTTTCCATTTCACCGATTACATCGCCCTCAGACACCTTGTCACCTTCCTTGACGGAGATGCTCAGGATCTTGCCGGCTACCGGCGCGGGAACATCCATGGAGGCCTTGTCGCCCTCCACCACAATCAGCGCATCCTCTTCCGCTACCGTGTCACCCACGGCCACGGCGATTTCAATTACATCTACCTGATCGGCGCCGCCGAGATCAGGCACTTTAATGACTTGTTTTGCCATGTTTCTTGCCTTCTTCCTTTTCAGCGGACGTTAAACCAGACGCGGATTTACTTTTTCCGGGTCGACATTGAGCTTCTTGATCGCATCCGCCACTTCTTTCGCGTCAATCACGCCCTGATCGGCCAGGCCTTTCAGTGCTGCGATGGTCACGTAGTTGCGGTTCACCTCGAAGAAGCGGCGCAGCTGCTCGCGGCTGTCGGAGCGGCCGAAGCCGTCGGTGCCCAGCGCGATCACATTGCCGTCGATAAATTCGCGCAGCGGTTCAACGTAGGAGCGGATGTAGTCGGTAGAGATCACCACCGGCGTCTCGTTACCTTCAAACTGCTCGCTGATCCACGCCTTGCGGGGGCTCTCGGTCGGGTGCAGCATATTCCAGCGCGCCACGTCCTGGCCTTCACGGGCCGCTTCGGTGGCAGAGGTCAGGTTCCACACGTCGGAGGTGACGCCGAACTGCTCTTCCAGAATATCCGCCGCGGCGAGTACTTCGCGCAGAATGGAGCCGGCGCCGATCAACTGCACGTGCTTCTTCGCGGCCTTGCCCTTGCCCGGCTTGCGGCAGTTGTTATCCAGCTTGTAGATACCGCGGATGATGCCTTCCTCGACACCTTGCGGCATTTCCGGCTGCAGGTAGTTTTCGTTTTCGATGGTCACGTAGTAGAACAGGTTCTTCTGCTCTTCGTACATTTCCTTCAGGCCGTGGCGCATGACCACCGCCAGGTCGTAACCGTAGGCCGGGTCGTAGCTCTTACAGTTCGGGATGGTGGCGGACAGCACGTGGCTGTGGCCGTCCTGGTGCTGCAGACCTTCACCGTTCAGGGTGGTACGGCCCGCGGTGGCACCGATCAGGAAGCCACGCGCCTGCATATCGCCCGCGGCCCAGGCCAGGTCGCCGATACGCTGGAACCCGAACATGGAGTAATAGATGTAGAACGGCACCATCGGCACGCCGTGGTTGCTGTAGGCTGTCGCCAGTGCCATCCATGCGGACATGGCGCCGGCTTCGTTGATACCCTCTTCCAGCACCTGGCCTTTCTTGTCTTCCTTGTAATACATGATCTGGCCGTGGTCGACCGGAGTGTATTTCTGCCCCTGCGAGGAGTAGATACCCAGCTGGCGGAACAGGCCTTCCATACCAAAGGTACGGGCTTCGTCCGGCACGATGGGCGCGACGTTCTGGCCCATCTTCTTATCTTTTACCAACACGGACAGCGCGCGTACAAACGCCATGGTGGTGGAAATTTCGCGGTCGCCGGAGCCCTTGGTCAGCGCGCTGAAGGCATCCAGTTCCGGGATGTCCAGCTTCGCCACTTCGGTGGAACGGGACGGTACTGGGCCACCCAGCGCCTTGCGACGCTCGGCCATGTACTTCATTTCCGGGCTGTCGGGAGACGGGCGGTAATAAGGTACTTCTTCGATTTCCTTGTCGGTAATCGGGATCGCGAAGCGGTCGCGGAAACGCTTCAGCGCTTCGGTGTCCATCTTCTTGACGTTGTGGGTATCCATCGCCGCTTCACCGGCCGCACCCAGGCCGTAGCCTTTTACGGTCTGCGCCAGGATCACGGTGGGCTTGCCCTTGCTGGCCATGGCTTCGGCGTAGGCCGCGTACACCTTGTACGGGTCGTGGCCGCCGCGGTTGAGCTTCATGATCTCTTCGTCGGAGAAGTCCTTCACCATCTCCTCGAGCTCCGGGTATTTACCGAAGAAGTGCTCGCGGGTATAGGCGCCACCGTTGGCCTTGAAGTTCTGCATCTCGCCATCGACAGTCTCGTCCATGACTTTCTGCAGCAGGCCTTTTTCGTCTTTCTCGAACAGCGGATCCCACAGACGGCCCCACAGAACCTTGATCACGTTCCAGCCAGCACCGCGGAATACGCCTTCCAGCTCCTGAACAATCTTGCCGTTACCGCGCACCGGGCCATCCAGGCGCTGCAGGTTACAGTTCACCACGAATACCAGGTTTTCCAGCTTCTCGCGGCCAGCCAGGGCAATTGCGCCGAGGGATTCCGGCTCATCACACTCGCCATCCCCCAGGAATGCCCAAACCTTGCGATCACCGCGCGGAGACAGGCCACGGGCAGACAGGTAGCGCATGATGTGCGCCTGATAGATCGCCTGGATCGGACCCAGGCCCATGGATACGGTGGGGAACTGCCAGTATTCCGGCATCAGCCACGGGTGCGGGTAAGAGGAAAGACCGTTGCCGTTCACTTCGCGGCGGAAGTTGTCCAGCTGCTCTTCATCGAAGCGGCCCTCCAGGTAAGAACGGGCGTAGATGCCCGGCGCGCTGTGGCCCTGGAAGAAAATCAGGTCCCCACGTTCTTCGCCTTCGTTACCGCGGAAGAAATAGTTAAAAGCAACGTCGTACAGCGTGGCTGCAGAGGAGAAGCTCGCAATGTGGCCACCCAGGCTGTCGCTGTTGGAGTTGGCGCGAACAACCATCGCCAGCGCGTTCCAGCGGATCAGGGAGCGGATTCGGCGCTCCATGAACAGGTCCCCGGGCATACGCTTTTCCGCTTCCGCCGGAATGGTATTGCGGTACGGGGTAGTGATGGCCGCCGGCAACTGAACGCCGGTGTTGGTGGCGCGGTCAGACAGCTGCTTGATCAGAAACGCTGCGCGTTCCTTGCCGCTGTGACGGATGACCGCCTGCAGCGCATCAAGCCATTCCTGCGTTTCCTGAATGTCGGTTTCTTCGTGCATCAAGTGCTCCTCGGCGAATATACGACGTCGAGTCGGTGTTTTTTATGGACAGAATTTTTTGCTGCGCAACAGTACCCCAAACCCCAGGATTTCCCCCGGTTATGCGCCCATGTTCGCCAGATCACCACCTGAAATGGCGGAAAAGCAACGAACATTGGCCAACGTTTCCGCAGCACTACCTACAATAGCTGGCTGAAACACGGAGGGACTGTGCGACCTGAATACCGCCGGCCATAAGGAACCTGATTCACGGCTCGTTAATACCGGCTCGACTTTGAATTCGGCGTTGAATTCTCGGCCCGTCAACTGTAGGGCGGGCACCTAACGGCGCACAGGGATGCCCTCAATTAACCGGCTGCAAGTGCTCAAGCGGGGGCGATTGTAGTATTACTACAAACGTTTTTCCAGATAGGACGATTAGTAACAAATAAAACCAATTTGTAAAACAATTATTTGCCAATTAGCGGTTTTGCCGAAACATATCGCGGAGAAAGCGGTAATTTTTATTACAAAATCGAGTCCGAAAAATCGATTCTGGTCACGCTTGAAGCCCCGTCCGGCGGTGGGGAATACTTCGAGGAGAACAGGCGTACCACGCACGAATAGGACCCGAACAGGACTTGGGAGTGCATCCCTGTGGACAAATCCTGCCGCCGAGGTGCCCGGGTCACCAACACGCGGGCGGGAAAATCGGCCTCAGGGACAGGGTCCGGTGAGACAACCGAGCGCTACAACTGCACCGTCGCCACCTCGTCGATATAGTCCGCGTACACCAGGTATCGCAGTGGCCCCCCTGCATCCAGGGCATCAAACGGGTAGCAGGTAACCAGCAGCAGGCCCGGTGCAGCCGCTACCGGGAGGCGCTCGGTTTCACTGTTGACCACTTTTGCCCCCCTTACACGGTAGGAGTGCCAGCGTCCGCGCCGATCCTGCAGCTGAATCACAGCCCCCGGCTTCAGCCTATCCAGGTTACGGAAGTGTGTATCCCGGTGAGCAGCAATCACAGTGGTGCGCGGCTCGGCCAGGTTGCCGGGCTCACCGGAGCCCGCCATCAGGCCGGGGCCGAATGCCAGAGCCTGGCCACTGGTTCCCTGCAACACCACCAATGACTTTTTCTCCCCCAGCTTGAGTTGTGCGACAGGCCAGGTATCTGCCCAGGGCCAGGGCTTGTAAGGCTCGCCGCTGGCGAGCTGGCGCTGCCAGGAATCGCTGATCAGATACTGCGCTAGCTCCGCCTTTACCAGCAGCCAGGCGCCGCCACCCAGCTGCCAGAGCCCCGCGGTAAGCAAAAATGCCGACAGCCAGGGCGCGAGCCGGGCCGCGCGGCTCACAGTGACATCCCCGAACGGGCAGCGTGGCTGCGACGGCGCATATCCGGAATGACCCCGCGCAACCAGCGGCGCAGCGCACGCTCTGCAGCCGCTTTCCACCGGCGCAACGGCCGCCGGCAACGCACCATTTTTACCGCGCTTTTCGGTCCGCGCTGAGCGAATCGCATCAAGCCACCCAGTGCCAGCAATACCGCGGCGAGAATCATCTGTGCGTAAGCACCCGTTGCCGTGGATGGGTAAGTGAATGACTGCATGACCTGCCCCTTGGCCACGGCATTGGGGACCGGGCTCGACTTGAGCGATTCCGATTGCGGGCGCACCGGAGTTTCCTCCACCGCGACGAAACTCGTGTAAGGACTGGCCAGTTGATAGCCCAGCGCCAGGCCGAGAATGTTTTCGCGCAGTGGATCACCCATTTCGGGATCACTGAGCGGGCCCCGTTCGCGCTGTTGGTCGCGCAACGCGGCAATCTTTTCCCGCGCCCACAGACTGCCGATCCCCTTGCCGGACTCATCCACCACGAGCTGGCTCAGGGACAGGCTGCGGGTAAATCGCTTGCCCGCGAGGCGACCGCTGACGACCAAATCACCGCTGGCACTGTTACCCAGTGCATTGCCATCCACCCGCGCCACCAGCCGCACCGGCTCACCGCGATAAAGGTCCGGCAACCGCTTCGGGTAAGACTCCACTTTTATACCCTGCGGCCACTGCACTTGCAGATCGGTGACCAGCGGGCTTTCCAGCTTTTCGAACAGCGCGCCCATTTTCGACTGCACTTCCGCCAGATCCCCAATCTGCACAAAACTACCGCGCCCGTATTGCGCGGCCTTGGTCATAAAGAAACTGTTGGGCGCAGAGCCAATTCCCACGGTAAACAGGCGCGTTTCCCCAAGGCGCTGACGGATGATCTCAAACAGGGCGCGCTCGTTTCCCACCGAGCCATCCGTAATAAACACCACCTGACGCACAAGCTCACCGACCTGTTGATCCAGTTGCTGGGAAAGTGCCTCCTTTAGGGCCGGGGCCATTTCAGTCCCGCCCCGGGCCTGTAAAGATTCCACCCAGCTGCGCGCGCGCTGGATATTGTCCGGCGTCGCCGCCGCCGGGCGAGGAAAGAAGCTGCGGTGATTGCTGTTGAACTCGATAATGTTGAAGCGATCCATTTGCGTCAGACGCGAGAGCGCCAGCAACAGGCTTTCCTTGGCCTGGCGAATGGAGTTGCCGCCCATGGAACCGGACGTATCCACCACATACACGACTTCCCGGGGCAGTTTGCGCGCGGTCAGGTTTTCCTGCGGTGGTAACAGCAGCAGCTGTACATACTGCGCTCCGGGTTCCGCCGGCATTGCGGTTTGCTCGGCAAACAGGGCCGCGGACGGCATGGAGGAAGCTTGCGGGCGCCAGAACAGCGCGAAGTCGCGGTCCATGGGTACCGAGCCGTTTTTCAGGCCAATCCGGTAGTGATTATTTTCTTCGCGGCGAAAGCGCACCTCGTGATACGGGCTGTGTATATCCGCAAGTGGCAGCCCCATCCCCAGATCGATTCGAATCTCCATTTGGTGACTGCCCTGATGACTGGCCAGCTCGGCGTGCGGCATCATCACTGGCGAGATGAGGTCCGCATCCGGCACCTGATCCGTGGGCAGTGACCAGCCGTGGCTGTTCAGCGCAACGCTTTGCGTAGATGCCACCGGTGCCCCGGGCATATAGCGCGGAGTGAGTGTACTGGGCAGGCGCAGGCTGAACTGTCCACTGTCGAAGCGCAGGGTCTGCAGGTATCGAACTTCCACCGAGATTTCCTCACCGGGTGCGATATTGGCGACGCGACTGGTAAACAGGTTCGGGCGCTGCTGCTCCAGCAGTGCTGCGCGCTTGCCCTCTTGCAGCGCTTTTTTATACACCGCTCTCGCCTCTTCACGCTCGCGCACCTTGCCGACGATGCGGCGCTCGCCGATCACAATCTCCATGCCATTGACCGCAGCATTCTCCGGCAGCGGCAGTACATACACCGCCTCCTGCCAGTCGTTGCTGGTATTGCGGAACCGCTGCGCGAGATTGACCTCCGCAACCAGCCCGCGCACCCGGATATCCGCCTCGGTGCCGAGGTGAATGGCCGGAATATAACGGCCAGGTTCGCTGCCCCGGAACAGCAGGTCGCCGCTACCGGCCTCGTCCATGCCGACGCTTTCGGCCAGTGCTGCGCCTTGAGCGTCCGGCGTTTGGGCCCGCGCACCAACCGCTGCGACCAGTACCGCAAATACCGTTACGACCAACAGCAGCCAGCTGCCCGTGCGACTTTTGCGGTAGCGGCGACGGTAATACTCGTCGTTCGGCAGGATCAACAATTCGCGCGGAATGCGCGGTGGGTGGAAAAAGGGACGGTTCACAGAAGCCTCCAGACCATTAAGTTCTGGAGGCATTAAAAGAAAGTAAGCTGGCGAGGTGTGGGCCGAAATCCGGCCCTCTAAAGATCAAATCGGGCGAATTGTGGCAGCGCCCTTTTCCGAGAGGGTTAGCCGGAGAGGGCTAGACCTGGTTGCGCCGTGTCTGCCAGGTGATCGGTCGCGCGTACTGGTCGACCTTGTCTTCGACACCGAGCAGCATCGCAAACAGCGCCATCCGCACCAGCAGGCCGTTATCCGTCTGGCGGAAAATGGCCAGGCTGGGGTGTTCGTTCAGGTCCGAATCCAGCTCGTTGGCCTCGGCGCGGGAGTCCCGCGGCAGCGGATGCATGATCACCGTGTTGGGTTCCGCATGGCGGGTGAAGATATCCCGGTTCAGACGGAAGCGGCCGCGGTAGCGGTCGGCTTCTTCCTGGGATTCGAAACGCTCTTCTTGAATGCGGGTGGAATAGACGATATCCACAGCCTTGATGGATTGCTCGAGCTGATCGGATACCGTCACCCGGTGGCCCGCCTCGCGCAGTTTCTCGATCACCACGTCCGGCATCGCAAGCTCTTCCGGCGACACAAATACCAGCTGCACATTCTTGAACAGGCACAGGAGCTTGCACAGGGAGTGCACGGTGCGGCCGTATTTCAGATCGCCGATCATGGCGATACGGAAGTTGTCCAGGGTGCCGCCCTTGCCTTCCAGCTCCTTGCGGATGGTATACAGGTCAAGCAGTGCCTGGGTGGGGTGCTCATTGGCGCCGTCGCCGCCATTGACTACCGGTACCCGGCTGGCCGCGGCAAACTCCGCCACCGAGCCTGCCTGCGGGTGGCGCATGCAGATGATGTCGGAGTAACCGGAAAGTACCCGCGCGGTATCGTAGAGGGATTCGCCCTTGGCCAGCGCGCTGGCAGAGATGCCCACCGTTTCGCGCACGGTACCGCCAAGCAGGTTGAAAGCACAGCCAAAGCTCACCCGGGTGCGGGTGCTGGGTTCCAGGAACATATTGCCGAGAATTGCACCCTCGAGTACCCGGGTGACTTTTTCCCGGCGGGCGTAGGGAACCATGGTGTCGGCCACGGCAAAAATTCGGTCGATGTCACCCCGTTCGAACTGGCTGACGGAAAGGATATTGGCACCGATAAAGTCCATTGTTTCTCCACTGTTTGCGCCGGGATCGCCGGCTGCTTTACCGGGCGCGTATTCTACGCGGGAGGCCGCGCCCGGAACAGAGAGACTTTGCGTGACGCGCCACACCCGCCAGGGCGATCACCCCAACAGCGCATCGCCCCAGGCCTCAAGCTGGTCCAGCAGCGCCGCACGATCGGGATACTCCTCCCGCAGGCGGGCAATCTCCTCGAAGTAGGATTCCATGGTAATACTGCCCCCAAGGGCTGGGTCCGTCAGGCGCTGATAGCGCCACTCTTCCCAGCGCTCCGCCTCTTCTTCATTCAGCGTTTCCGGGAAGTTGCGCGCCCTCAGGCGAAAGAGTAGCTCGGGCAACCGCGCATCGGTAAACGGCACCAGCCCCGCCAGCGCCTGCGGGCCGCGACTGCCCAGGGCACTGTGCAACTGGCGGCACAGGTCACGATCGGCGTCGTTCATAAAGCCATCGTAGAGCCGCGCTTCCACATCTTTTGCCGGAAATTCCCCGTCCAGGAACACCTTGTGCAGCTTCTCGGTCAGGTCCAGCCCCTGTAGCGCCTGCCAGTTGGCCTCGCAGGCGGCTTTGTCGATCTGCAGGTCGGCGGCGCGCTGATCAGAGAGCATGTTCGCCGGCGCCAGCACCGGGCAGCGGTTCATATGAATCAGCTTCAGGCCCGCCGGCAGCTCGCCCTCACCCAGTTTGTCGCGGGCGGTGTACAGGCGCTCGCGCAGGGCATCGGCGTCCAGGTCGAGGATCGGCTGAGGGTCCATGGCCAGGTTGGCGCAGATGACCGCATTGCGGTTCACCGGATGCATGGCCAGTGGCAGCACATAAGTCAGATGCCCGTGGGTTGCCGGCACCTTGCCGGAGATGTGCAGCAGTGGCTTGCGGTCGCGCGGGTTGAGGATTTTCGCCACTTCCTGCTTGCGGCGCAGGTTGTACACATAGTCGTACAGCTTGGGCTGCCGCTCGCGGATCAGCCGCGCCATATCGATGGTTGCGCGCACATCGGACAGCGCATCGTGGGCACCCTCGTGGCTGATGCCATTGGCCGCGGTGAGCTCTTCCAGGCGGAACGAGGGCACGGTTTCACCCGCGGCCGTTTCCCGCTGCGGCCACTCAATCCCCTCCGGGCGAAGCGCATAGGTAAGGCGCACCATATCGATGATGTCCCAGCGGCTGTTACCGGACTTCCATTCGCGCTCATAGGGGTCGAGCAGGTTGCGGTACAGGGTGTGGCGGGTGACCTCATCGTCAAACCGCAGACTGTTGTAGCCCACGCCACAGGTTCCCGGCGCACCCAACTCTTCGAGGATGCGCTTGATGAATTCAATTTCCGGCAGGCCCTCGGCCAGCGCCTTCTGCGGCGCCAGCCCGGTCACCAGCGCGGCCATCGGCTGCGGCAGGCAATCGCTGGCGGGCTTGGCGTAGATCATCAGCGGTTCGCCGACGACGTTGAGGTCTTCATCGGTACGGATACCGGCGAACTGGGAGGGCTTGTCTGCGCCCGGGTTCACTCCCCAGGTTTCGTAATCGTGCCAGTAAAGCGTGGTACCAGACATGGTTTCCTCCCCTATTCTTTTCACAGCGGGCCATGTTAACCCAGTGGGCAGATAGCGCGCAGGTTGCAATGCCCCCACTGCCCATTAAAATCCCGCCTTCTCCTATATTGTCCAAGAATCCCAATTCGGATCAGCAACCCCCTATGAATATTCGCCAGCAGCTCAACGACATCTTCCAGGCCGCCATGACTGCCGCCGGCATCCCCGCCGACTGCAGCCCCGCCGTCGCCCCGGCCAAGAAAGCCGGCTTTGGTGACTACCAGGCCAACGGTGCCATGGCCGCCGCCAAGAAAGTGGGCAGCAACCCCCGCGAGCTGGCAGCAAAGATCGTGGACAACCTGGGCGACCAGCCCATGATCGAGAAGGTCGAGATCGCCGGCCCCGGCTTTATCAACATCCACCTGAGCGAAGCCTGGCTGGCAGACACCCTCGCCGCCGCCCGCGCCGACGAGCGTCTGAACATCGCCAGGGTGGACCAGCCCCAGACCGCGGTACTGGACTACTCCCACCCCAACCTCGCCAAAGAGATGCACGTGGGTCACCTGCGCACCACCATCATCGGTGACGCGCTCGCCCGCCTGCTGGAATTCCAGGGCCACAAGGTGATCCGCCAGAACCATATGGGCGACTGGGGTACCCAGTTCGGCATGCTGCTGGCACACCTGGCCGACAAGATGGAAGACCAGGACGCCGAAGTGGCGCTCAAGGATCTGGAAGTCTTCTACCGCGAAGCCAAAGTCCGCTTCGACGAAGAGGAAGGGTTCGCCGACCGCGCCCGCGAATACGTGGTGAAACTGCAGGGTGGCGATGCCGACTGCCTGAAATTGTGGCAACGCTTTATCGATATCTCCATCAGCCACGCCGAGGAGATCTATGACAAGCTGGGCGTCACCCTGCAGCGGGAAGACGTGTACGCCGAGAGCCAGTACAACGACGACCTGCCGGTACTGGTAAAAGACCTGATCGATCGCGGTATCGCGGTGGAAGACCAGGGTGCCATCGTCGCCTTCCTGCCGGAAATGGCCGACAAGGAGGGCAACCCCAGCGTGGTGATCATCCAGAAAAGAGGCGGTGGCTACCTCTACGCCACCACTGACCTGGCGGCCATCCGCTACCGCGCCAATGTACTCAAAGCGGATCGCATCCTTTACGTGGTCGACGCGCGCCAGTCCCTGCACCTGCAGCAGGCGTTTACCGTAGCGCGCAAGGCGGGTTACATCGCCGACGACCAGACCCTGGAGCACTGCGCCTTCGGCACCATGATGGGCGACGACGGCAAGCCGTTCAAAACCCGCACCGGCGGCACCGTAAAGCTGGCCGAACTGCTGGACGAAGCAGTGGAGCGCGCCACTGCGCTGGTGGCGGGGAAGAATCCTGACCTGAGCGCGGAAGAACAGGCCGAGATCGGCCGCGTTGTGGGGATTGGCGCGGTGAAATACGCCGACCTCAGCAAAACCCGCACCAATGATTACGTGTTCAACTGGAACTCCATGCTGGCGTTCGAGGGCAACACCGCCCCCTACCTGCAATACGCCTACACCCGTGTGCGCAGCATCTTCCGCCGCGCCGGCGTGGCCCCGTCAGAGTTGCAGGGTGACATTATCCTCGGCACCGATGCTGAACGCGCGCTCGCGATCAAGCTGAATCAGTTTGGTGAGGTACTGGACCAGGTAGCCAAAGACACCTTCCCGCACGTGCTGTGTACATACCTGTACGAACTGGCGAGTGCCTACATGGGCTTTTATGAAGCTTGTCCGGTATTGAAAGAAGGGGTGAGCGAAGAAGATAAGCAGAGCCGCTTGCAGCTGTGCGACCTGGTTGCACGTACGCTGTCTACCGGGCTCGGCCTGCTGGGCATCGAAACCCTGGAACAAATGTAACGAGCGTCGGAAGTAACGGCAGAAATTCAGGCGCTTTCTCTGGAGAGCGCCTGTTGCAAAACCTGCTGGGCGCTGGCGAGATCTGCATCGTGGATCAGCCAGAGCTCGGAATACCAGTCCAGGGTTCCATGGACGCTTTGTATACCTGCCTGGGACACACTTTGCGCTGGTTCCACCCGGGTTTTCTGGGTCAGTACCGAATAGCCGGCAGACTCCAGTAAATTGCGCAGATAACTACCAAGAAGCTGATCGTTGGTGGTGTAAATTTTGCTCGCCATTGTGCGACTGGTTAACCTTTCTACTACCGGGCTTTTGACCCGGCCTGCTGAACACTGTTGATATAACAGCGACTTCTTCTTCCTTTCGACATTTCCGCGCCCGAGGGTATATCGGTGCGAAATTTGTGTGCAGGATCAATTTAAAGATAGACCAGAGACGCAGTGCACGCCGCTAAAATCGGGAACACGTTCCATCAACTGGCGCGCGCAGCACCACACGATGGTCGAGTGGAAAGCAGGAGTGTGTCGATCAGAACAAGGGAAGCCCGGCCGTGCTGGTACTACCGCGGTTTTGAGGTAACCAGCTCCAGCGGCGTCAAAGCCCCCTTGTCAGGGATTGAATGCTTGGCCGAGGCCTTTACCTGCTCTGACAGAGTCGGCAAGTCCGGCGTGTACAACTGATATTTGTTTTTGCCGTGGCGCTTGGCGTGGTACATCGCCATATCGGCTTTCTGCAGAATAGCTTCCAGGGTCTCCCCCGTTTCATCAACCGCCACCACCCCGACACTCATGGTTACCGTAACCAGGCTACCCTCGATCTTGACTGGCTGCGCGACGGTATTCAGCAGTTTTTCCGCGAGTGTCCGATATGCCTCCGGCTCCTTGATATTCCGCACAAAAACACAGAACTCATCCCCCCCAAGCCGCGCGACAATATCACCACAGCGCATAACACTCAGCAGCCTTCGCGCAATGACACCCAGCAATTCATCGCCGCCCTGGTGCCCCAGGGTGTCATTGACCTGTTTAAAATCATCCAGGTCGATAAAGAAGAGATACCCGCGCTCCGGAACCGACAAGGGCTGGTGCCGAGCGAGTTCCAGATAAAACTCCAGCTGCTCCAGCAGGCTGTATCGATTATCCAGGCCGGTGAGGCTGTCGTGCATCGCGATCTGTTCCAACTGCGCGGTCTTGCGACTCACCATATCGTTCATGTCTTCAAGCTGGTCACAGACCATCAAGCCGGTGTTGTCCAACACATCCAGTTCGTCGAATTTGTCCAGTGACTTGCGCACCGGCCGAATCAGCCGGCGGGCGTCGTCAAAGCGACCATTTGTCAGGAGAGGCAACGCTTCCGCCAGACGACGCAATCGTACGATCGGGCGCCACAGGGTACCGGCAACCGCGGCGCTGAAAATCAGTGCGCCGAGTATGGAGAACAGCAGCAGCAGCTTCACCGATTCGTCAATGTGTTCGACCTGGCCCGACACATCCTCGATGAAGACAAACTGTGCACCCTGCTCATCCACGTCCATGCTCATGGTTCGAATATCGAACTGACGGTTGTCGAGCTCATAAACCTTGGTGCGCCGCAGCCCCGATAGCCCGGAAACCTCGCCCGAAACCCGCTTGAGCAGCGGCAGAACCCGCTCCCGCGACGTCAGGGAAAGCACTTCCCGCCGCCAGCCGTCCAGGTATTTACCGCCCGCCTTCTCCGGGGCCTGCTTTCGCACCGCCGAGAGGATACCGATATCCGAACCCGTCATTTCCCGGAAGCGCCGCAACTGGTTCACCAGCGGGCGATCCACCTGCAGCACATAGTCGCCGCCGCGCGCGCGCATCGGCACAGACAGGCTCTGTACACAGGAGTGTTCACAGTGCACCAGCTCCAGTGGCTGGCCGCGCAAAAGTACCTGGCTCACCTGTTCCGGGCTCAGCGTGCTGTGCGGCGACCCCCAGCTCAGAACAGGTTTGTTGGCGGCGTCGTACACCTTGAGCGAATGCAGGTCCCAACTTTGCTGTAGAAGCTCCCATTGCCGGTCCATGGCTTTGCGCAGCTCGTCCCGGGAGGAGATCCGCCCGCGCGGGCTGAGCGCAATCAGTTCCGCCAGGCGCGCCATTTCCTGTCGCGACTGCTGCAACAGTCCAGATACCTGAAACTGGAAGTTGAGGTGGCGGTGTTCGCGATTTTTGGCGAGAAGGGACTGAAGACTGCCGTTGCCCAGCAGAATAAAGAACAGGCACATCGCCACAACCAGCAGCAGCGAAAATAGGCAGGCCTTAAAGCGCAGGGTGTTGAGTCTGGCGGTTTGCAACACGTTGAAGCCCCGAAGTCCTTGGGATTTGATGTAGTCACTGAGGTGATACGCACGCTGGCGCGACGGAGATCCTTCCCGCTACATTTCTTATTCCGTCAGTATGACGCACAGCTATTTTTTCGCCGCTGACTCTCCCGCCTCGCAGAATAAAATAACGCCAAGGGACTCAAAACAGGATATATGTCACATATTTGCTTCGTATCCAGCACAGATTTGACCCCGTTGGACATGAATTGCCCGTAATCTCGACCGTTGCTAAGATGCGCGCCGGCCGGAACCCGCAGGTATCCCGGGTCACATACAGGCCAACGATACCGGGCCAGGTACACCGACTGGGCAAGCAGACTCTGCCACACCAGTATTACCGGATGCCGATTGTCAGGGCTTCCGGCCGCGGCACCGCGGGTTCGCCCCAGATTGGCGCCCTCTATTCGGCCCACTTTGCTATTTTTTACCGGTACTTTGCCTCCACAGCAGCACACCGGCAGCACACTCAGTGTTTACAGGAATCCATCCACCATGACCCAGCCTTCCCTCAAGCAGTTGGAACAGCACGACGCATTTATCCGCCGCCATATCGGCCCCGATGCCGCGCAGACCAAAACCATGCTGGAATCCCTCGGGGTTGCCAGCCTGGACGAGCTGATTGAAAAGACCGTACCCGCCGCCATCCGCAAGTCAGACGACCTGGATCTGGCGGATGCCGTGGACGAGCAGGAAGCACTGGCGGAGCTGAAAGCCCTGGCCGGCCGCAACAAGATCTTCCGCACCTTTATCGGTATGGGCTACCACGACACCATCACCCCCAACGTGATCCTGCGCAATGTGCTGGAAAACCCGGGCTGGTACACCGCTTATACCCCCTACCAGCCGGAAATCGCCCAGGGGCGCCTTGAAGGCCTGCTGAACTTCCAGCAGATGATCATGGACCTCACCGGCATGGAACTGGCCAACGCCTCCATGCTGGACGAAGGTACTGCCGCGGCGGAAGCCATGGCCATGTGCAAGCGCCAGGTGAAGCGCAACAAGTCCAATACCTTCTTTGTTGACGCCGACTGCCACCCGCAGACCATTGCGGTAGTAAAAACCCGCGCCGAGCACTTCGGTTTTGACGTGCTGGTAGGCAACCCGGAAACCGAACTGCCGGAAGAGCTGTTTGGCGCCCTGTTCCAGTACCCGGGTTCCACCGGTGTGGTGCGCGACCTCACCGACCTGATCGCCAAGGTCCACGACGCTGGCGCCCTGGTGACCGTAGCGGCAGACCTGATGAGCCTGGTGGCCCTGAAAGCACCGGGGGATATGGGTGCCGACGTCGTAGTTGGCTGTAACCAGCGCTTCGGTATTCCCATGGGCTATGGCGGCCCGCACGCCGGTTTCTTCGCCTTCCGCGAAGCCTACAAGCGCTCCGCGCCCGGCCGTATCATCGGCGTCTCCGTCGACAGCAAGGGCAAGCGCGCCCTGCGTATGGCGATGCAGACCCGCGAGCAGCACATCCGCCGCGAGAAGGCCAACTCCAATATCTGTACCTCCCAGGTACTGCTGGCAGTGATGAGCGCCTTCTATGCCATCTACCACGGCCCTGACGGCCTGAAGACCATCGCCGCCCGCATCCAGCGCCTGGCCGACATCCTCGCCGCCGGCCTGAAGGAAAAAGGCCTGAGCCTCACCCACGACAGCTGGTTCGACACCCTGACTGTATCCGTGGGCGACAAGCAGTCAGCGCTGTTCGACTGCGCCATCAACGCCGAGATCAACCTGCGCAAGGTAGGTAGCGACGCGCTGGGCATCAGCCTGAACGAAACCTCCACGTTGCAGGACGTGTCCGAGCTGCTGGATATCTTTGTCGGCGGCGACCACGGTCTGGACCTGGGCAAGATCGACAGTGAACTGGCCGCAAGCGGCGTTGCCGGCGTACCGGCTGGCCTGCAGCGTTCCAGCGAATTCCTGACCCACCCGGTATTCAACACGCACCACTCGGAAACCGAGATGCTGCGCTACCTGAAAACCCTGGAGTCGAAGGACATCGCACTGAACCACAGCATGATCCCGCTGGGCTCCTGCACCATGAAGCTCAACGCCACCGCGGAAATGATCCCGGTGACCTGGCCGGAATTCGGCAAGCTGCACCCGTTTGCCCCCGCCGACCAGGCCGAAGGCTACCGTGAGATGTTCAAGCAGCTGGAGCAGATGCTGGCCGCCTGTACCGGTTACGACGCCGTCAGCCTGCAGCCCAACGCCGGCTCCCAGGGCGAGTACGCCGGTCTCGTAGCCATCAAGAAATACCTGGAAGCCAAGGGCGAAGGCCAGCGCGATATCTGCCTGATCCCCGCCTCTGCCCACGGCACCAACCCTGCCTCTGCCATGATGGTGAGCATGAAGGTGGTCGTGGTTGCCTGTGACAACAAGGGCAACGTGGACGTGGAAGACCTGAAGGCAAAAGTCGCCGAGCACGGAGACCGCATCGCCGCGCTGATGGTCACCTACCCGTCCACCCACGGCGTATTCGAGGAAGGCATTCGCGAGATCTGCGAGCTGATCCACAACGCCGGTGGCCAGGTCTACATCGACGGCGCCAACATGAACGCCCTGATTGGCGTGGCGGCACCAGGCAAGTTCGGCGGCGACGTATCCCACCTGAACCTGCACAAGACCTTCTGTATCCCGCACGGTGGTGGCGGCCCCGGCATGGGCCCGATTGCCGTAGGTGAGCACCTGAAGCCCTACCTGGCCGGCCACCCGGTGACCGAGGTACCGGGCAACGATCCAGCCAACGGCACCATCTCCGCCGCACCCTGGGGCTCCGCCAGCATCCTGCCCATCAGCTGGATGTACATCCGCATGATGGGCAAGCAGGGCATGAAGCTCGCCACCGAGACGGCGATCCTGAACGCCAACTACGTGGCCAAGAAGCTGAGCGAGCACTACCCCCTGTTGTACAAGGGCAGCAACGGCTTTATCGCCCACGAGTGCCTGATCGACCTGCGTCCGCTGAAGGAAGCCAGTGGTATCACCGAGGAGGACATCGCCAAGCGCCTGATGGACTTCGGTTTCCACGCGCCCACCATGTCCTTCCCCGTGGCCGGCACCCTGATGATCGAGCCCACCGAGTCCGAGGCCCAGGAAGAACTGGACCGCTTTGTGGAAGCCATGGCGACCATCCGCCAGGAAGCGGAAGACGTGGCCAGCGGCAAATACACCGCGGAAGACAACCCGCTGCACAATGCGCCGCACACCCAGGACGATGTGATGACCGACGAGTGGACCCACGCCTACAGCCGCGAAGTGGCTGCCCGCCCGGCACACTGGCTGAAGCACCACAAGGTTTGGCCGGCATCCAACCGTATCGACAATGTCTACGGCGACCGCAACCTGATCTGCTCCTGCCCGCCGGTTGAGAGCTATATGGACTGATCGTCCGGGACTTTCGTCCGCAACAAAAAAGCCGGGGCATTGCCCCGGCTTTTTTGTTGTTGTGTATCAGTACCGCGTCGTCAGGACGGCTTCACCACCTCGCCTCCGGCAGCGCACCACGCACCCATGGAGCCAAGGAACACGCCCACATTGGCAAAGCCCGCGCGCAGCAGCACAGACGCGGCGATGGTCGCGCGGGCGCCGCTGGCACACATCACCGTGTAGTGGCGGTCTTTGGCAAGGCCATCCAGCTTCTCCTGCAGCTTGCCCACATAAATCGTTTCAGCGCCGGCAACGATGCCATCGCTGACTTCACCCCGGTCGCGCACGTCCAGCAGAGTCCAGCCCTCCGGTTGCTCACTGACCCGCTCTCGCACTTCCCCGGCATCAATGACCGGCACCGACAGAAACGCCTTGCCGGCGGCGGCCCAGCCGGGCATGGCGGTATTCAGGTAGCCATGTATATCGTCATAACCAATCCGCGCCAGGTTGCGCGCGGCAGCCTCCGCCTGCGTAACACCGTCAGCAATCAGCACCAGCGCATCGTCTTCTTGCAGGTACCAGCCGGCAAACGCCGCAATCATATCCACTGGCAGCGCCAGACTGCCCGGGATATGGGCCCCCAGAAATGCGGCGATGCCGCGGACATCCACCAGAACGGCCTTATCCGCAACCGCCTCGAACTCTGGCACATCCAGCGCCGGCGGGACCATCGATGGAGAGACTGGAGATGCCCCCTCCAGATTGAGGCGCTCCATCACGCGGAAATACGGCGGCTGGTTGTGGTGTTCATCCAGCTTTGCCTGCACGAACTTCTCGCGCTGGTCGATCTGCAGCATGGGGTTGTTGCGGCGCTCGTAACCGAGGGTGGAAAAGTCCCGGTCTGCCATCTTGTCGCCACACACGGATCCGGCGCCATGAGCCGGGTAGAGATTGGCCTGATCGCCGAGTGCGATAATTTTCTGCAGGCTGTCGAACAACTTGCCGGCCACCTCCTCCGCGCGCTCGGGATAGAAATCCGTGCGCCCCACGTCCCCCACAAACAGTGCATCACCGGAGAACACCCCCACCGCCTCATCACCGTAATTGTCGTCGTAGATCGCAAATGACAGGCTGTCGTCGGTATGCCCCGGGGTTTCCAGCACCTTCAGGCGCAAATTGCCAAAACTGAAGCTGTCACCCTCACCGACGATATCCGCATAGGCCACCTCGCCCGCGGCATGTGGCCCATGGTGCACGGCAGCGCCGGTCATCGCCGCCAGAATCGGCGCGCCGGAGATGAGGTCTTCGTTGCGGTGGGTTTCAAAGATATGGGTAATGCGGCAGCCGCGCTCCCTTGCCTTCCTTGCGTAGATTTCGCAGTCTCGTCGGGGATCAATTACCGCCGCTTCACTGCCGTCGCCTATCAGGTAAGAAAGCTGAGCCAGCCCCTCTGTCTTGATGCGCTCGACGAACATTGCGTGCTTTTCCTGTCTGCTGGTTTCCGTCATAGCGGGCGAACACGCCCGATTTAGTAAACCTTAGCAGTTGACGCATGTGGCAAGAAAATAGAGGAGCCGGGCATCCATTCATATTTCAGAAAAAGCAGGAATACCCCGTGAGGCGTCGGATTTTCTCTTCCGCGGCAAAGCCGATTCATACCGGCACTGGCGTTCGATTGCGGTACCAGTGATTGACCCGCAGGGCCATGACAATGATCCCGATGCTAATCACGACGGTTACGCCCCCGAGATGATCACCACTCAGCGCTCCGGCAAAGCCCGGTTCCGGAGTAGTTCCGGTGTGCTGGTAGCTGGCCGCGGCCATGCCGGTGTAGTGCATACCACACACAGCAACGCCCATGATCAACGCGCTTCCAAGTTTCTGCCCTACGCCGTGCAGGTGGAACGCCATCCACAATGCGGCGAAGGCAGCCACTACTGCGATCACGATGGAAATAATCAGGATATTGAGGTTGTACTCGATACTGGCGGGCATCAGCATCGCCTCCATGCCCATGTAGTGCATCCCGGCAACACCGGTGCCCATAAGGATGGAAGTGGGCAGAAGCTTGTCGATGGTGAAACGTCCGGTCCCGACGATAGCCAGGCCGCCGGTACATGCGGCTACCGCAAAGACTACGGAAAGCAGTGTTTTAATCACATCGTAAGACATCGGCATGTGCGACTTCAGCGCCATCATGCCGACAAAATGCATTGACCAGATAGCACCGCCTCCCATCGCCAGACCGGCAAACAGGATGGCACGACGACGATCCGCCTTTACCACCGCCTCCGTAATACCAGTGACGAGCTGCAGGGCTGCAAATGAGCCGACTACCGAAATGATGTAGGAAAGCGCTACCAGCGGCAGGCTGTATTGATCAAGCATTGAGAATTCCCCCAGCGATTGTCTGCAATTGCAGAAAACTGGGGGTTGTACGGGCGGGAATCCGAGACGGATCAGTTCTGCTGGAAGATTTCCGGGCTATCGAGTCGCCGGGTCACGACACTCCCCGCGCACTTCGCCGCCGAGCTGGGATACGACCCGATCAATCACAAAATAGCCATCGCGGCAGAAGCCGGTCTCTTTCAGCTTCAGCTCCAGGGCGTATTCGAACTCTCGTTCGGTACCGCGACTTCCGCGATTACTTCGTGCCAGATCCTGCTGCCGTACCATTCCGCCGCGGGCGGTCGGGTCCTGGGTGTAGGGGCCACGAATCTGAGGTGCGGCCATTTCCAGCGAGTAGGTAAAACGCTTGGAGCCGTTGGCAGATATCTCGGTATGGAAGGACTCTTTCAGGCCCGGGTTGGGAGCCCTCGGTTCACTGGCGCAGCCGGCAATCAATAAAACCGCAGAAAGCATGAGGCATTTCACTTGCAAGCAGCTGGACATCTCTCCCCCCAATACAATTTATTTGAACACCACGGTGCGATTGCCGTGGATAAATACGCGCTCTTCCAACACTAGTTGCAGCGCGCGGCTCAGCACCTGCTTTTCCACATCGCGCCCGGCACTGGCCATGGACTCGGCAGAATAACCGTGATCCACATGAATCACATCCTGCTCGATGATCGGGCCTTCGTCGAGGTCATCGGTGACAAAGTGCGCAGTGGCACCGATGATTTTCACTCCGCGCTCGAACGCCTGCTGATAGGGCTTGGCACCGATAAAAGCGGGCAGGAAGGAGTGATGGATATTGATGATGCGCTTTTTGTAGTGTGCGACAAACTGCGGCGTGAGCACGCGCATGTACTTGGCGAGGATCAGATAGTCCGGCTCATAGCCGTCGACGAGCTGCATTACCTGCTCTTCGTGTTGCGCCCGCTCCAGGCCCTCCGCCGGTAGCCAGTGGAACGGAATATCAAACTTCTCCACTAGCGGCTGCAGGTCTTTATGGTTACCGACCACCGCAGCGATCTCGACATCCAGGGCGCCAGAGTAGCACTTCATCAGGATATCACCGAGGCAATGGGCCTCCCGGGTTACCATCAGCACCAGGCGTTTGCGGCCACTGGCCACCAGCTTGCGCGCGGCACCCTCGGGCAGTGCCAGATCCAGGTCTTCCAGCAGGGTGGCATCATTGAAATTGCCTTCCAGGGCTGTGCGCATAAAAAAGCGGCCCTGGGCGCGGTCGACGAACTCGTCATTCTTGGTGATGTTTAGCTGGTGCTTGTAACAGATGTTAGTGATCTTCGCGATCAACCCTTTGGCGTCGGGGCAGTCCGTCAGCAGTATCTTCTTTTCCATGGCCCAAAATCAGACTAACTATTCAGAAAGCTGACTATACACTATGTGCATTCGTGCACCTGCCACGCAGGTTGATATTTGACCAAATTTTCTCGTGAATTCTAGGGGCGTTATGGACAAGCAACTCTTCAGTGAACACCTGGCCACCCTGCGCAAGCGCTACGACGACATCCTTGAACAGTGCGGTTTCGAGACCCTCAACGTATTCAGCGGCGCGCCATCGGTGCAGTTTCTGGATGACAACTATTACCCGTTTCGGGTGAATCCCCAGTTCAAGGCACTGGTACCGGTCACCGACAACCCCCACAGCTGGGTGATCTACCGCCGCGGCCAGAAGCCCAAGCTGCTGTTCTACCGCCCGGTGGACTTCTGGCACTATGTGCCGCCCGCCCCCCAGACCTTCTGGAGCGACGAGTACGATATCGAACTGCTGGCCAAGCCGGATGAAGCCAAGGACTTCCTCAGTGGAGAAAACGCGGCGTTTATCGGCGAGACCGGCAAACTCGAAGGCTGGGACATTGGCCAGCGCAACCCGCAGCACTTGGTCGACCGCCTGCACTGGGAACGGGCCTACAAAACCCCGTACGAGTTTGCCTGCCTGCGGGAAGCCAACCGCATCGCGGTGCGTGCGCACAAGGCTGCGGAAGACGCCTTCCGCGCGGGCGCGAGCGAATTCGAGATCAATCTCGCCTATATGAACGCCGCCGGCCAGGGCGAAAACCAGATGCCCTACGGCAATATCGTCGGTCTCAACGAGCACGGCGCCATCTTGCACTACACCCACCTGTCCACGGAGCAACTGCCGGAGAGCGAGCGCCGTAGTTTCCTGATCGACGCCGGTGCCGACTGCAACGGTTACTGCGCGGATATTACCCGCAGCTATGCGTACCGCGATGGTGAGTTTGCAGAGCTGGTGGCGGCAATGCACGAAAAGGAACAGGAACTGGTAGCCGGTCTCAGACCCGGCGCCTCTTATGTGGACCTGCACCGCGAGTGCCACAACAAGATCGGCCAGCTGCTGCAGCAATTTGGCGTTATCAAAACCTCACCGGAAAGTGCGGTGGAATCCGGTCTCACTGGCACCTTCATGCCTCACGGCCTCGGTCACTTCCTCGGCCTGCAGGTACACGACGTGGGCGGACACCAGAGCGGGCCGGAAGGCGGTACCACCCCGCCGCCCACGGAGTATCCGTTCCTGCGCACCACACGCACCATCGAGGAAAACCAGGTATTCACCATCGAGCCCGGTCTGTACTTTATCGACAGCCTGCTGGCGGACCTGAAAGAGTCCCAGCTCGCCGATGAGGTGAACTGGGACAAAGTGGAAAAACTGCGTCCGTTTGGCGGTGTGCGCATCGAAGATAATGTCATCGTGCACGCAGACCGGGTGGAAAACATGACGCGGGATTGTTACGCCGATTAATGTCTTTGCAGGGGCCTGCCGGCAGGCCCCTGCCCCTGCATCTTCAAGCTACTTCGGCGCGCACCGTGCGCGCCGCTTCCACCATATTCAGCAGCGCCGCCCCCACCTCTGCCCAGCCTCGGGTTTTCAGGCCGCAGTCCGGGTTGATCCAGAGCTTCTCTTTCGGAATCACTTTCAGCAATTCGCGGGTGCGTTCAACCAGCTCCGCGCGCTCGGGTACGTTGGGCGAGTGGATATCGTAGATACCGGGGCCTATCTCATTCGGATAACCGCCCTCCTCGCCGGCCCTCTCCCCTTCCGAAAAGGCCTGCAACAGGCGCAGGTCGGAGCGGGCGGATTCAATGGTGATCACGTCCGCATCCAGTGCCACGATCGCATCCATGATGCTGTTGAAGTTGGAATAACACATGTGGGTGTGGATCTGGGTTTCTGCGTTTACTTCACTGCAGGTGTAACGGAAACAGCCCACCGCCCAGGCGAAGTAGTCGTTGTGGCCGGAGACGCGCAGTGGCACCCCCTCACGCAGGGCCGGCTCGTCGATCTGGATAATACCGATGCCGGCGGCTTCCAGGTCCAGCACTTCTTGCCGCAGCGCTTTGGCGATCTGCAGGCAACTCACCGCGCGGGGAATATCCTCGCGCGGGAAGGACCAGTTGAGGATCGTCACCGGGCCGGTCAGCATGCCTTTAACCGGCTTCTTGCTCAGGCTCTGGGCGTACTCACTCCACTGTACGGTCATCGGATTCCGGCGGGAAATATCGCCTGCGATGATCGGCGGTTTTACACAGCGCGATCCGTAGCTCTGTACCCAGCCGTTGCCGGTGTGAATAAAACCGGCCAGCTGCTCACCAAAGTATTCCACCATGTCGTTGCGCTCGGCCTCGCCGTGCACCAGTACATCCAGGCCAAGGATTTCCTGGCGGCGGATGGCTTCGGCGATTTCCGCACGCAGATGCTCGTGGTAGTCCTGCGGGGTAATTTCCTGGTTGCGAAACTGCTTGCGCACCTGCCGCAACACGTCGGTCTGCGGGAAAGAACCGATGGTGGTGGTGGGCAGTAGCGGCAACTGCCAGCGCTTCCGTTGCACTTCCGCGCGCTCGGGATATTTTTGTGTACGCCAGGTATTGTCCAGTTCCGCACGCACGTCTGCTTCGCTGCGACTCACGGTTTTTTCGGTGACGGGCAGCGCAGCGGCACCGGGTTTCAGAGCCTGTTGCAGGGTGTTCAGCTCATCCAGCTTCTGGCGGCTGTAGGCCAGTTTCTGCCTGTCGGATTCCGCCAGTGTGGTTTCCGTATCCAGGTCTACCGGGGTGTGCAGCAGGGAGCAGCTGGCAGAAAGCCACAAGCGCTCGCCAAGTTGTTCAGACAGTGGCTGCAGTTCACGCTGCCACCGCGCAAGATCTGTGCGCCAGACGTTGCGGCCATTGACCACACCGACAGAGAGCACCTGATCACCCCTCAGCGCCGCTACCGCGGACTGTAATTCTTCTGGCGCGCGTACCGCGTCGATGTGTACACCGTCTACCGGGAGATCAAACACCAGCTCAAGGTTTTCCTGCAGCTGGGAGAAGTAACTCGCGAGCAACAGCTTGCTGCCGCTGGCGTTTGCCAGCGCCTCACAGGTGGGCGCGAACGCCCTGCGCCACTCAATCGGCAGGTCGAGGCCCAGAATTGGCTCGTCGATCTGCACCCACTGTGCGGCGGCACTGGCGAGCTTCTGCAGCAGTTCGATGTAACAGGGCAGAAGTTGCGGCAGCAGGTCCAGCGCGTTGTCGACACCGCGGCCCAGCCACAGGTAAGTTAGCGGACCGATCACCACCGGTTTTACGTTGTGGCCGAGATTCTGGGCTTCCCGCACTTCGGCCAGCAGCCATTCCACATCCAGGCTGAACGCCTGATCGGCAGTGAATTCCGGTACCAGGTAGTGGTAGTTGGTATCAAACCATTTTGTCATGGCACTGGCGGCCACCGGCGCACCGGACGGGGCGCGGCCACGGGCAAGGCGGAAGTACTGGTCCAGCTTGTTGTCCGCCGCGCCGGTGGCAAACCGCTGGGGCACCACGCCAAACATCAGCGAGTGGTTCAGTACCTGGTCGTACCAGGCAAAGTCGCCCACGGTCGTGAGCGCCAGGCCGGCGGCCTGCTGCGCCTGCCAGTTCTTGCTGCGCACCTGCGAGCCCGCTGCCAGCAGGGCCTGCTGATCAATCTCCCCTTTCCAGTAGGCTTCCTGTGCGCGTTTCAATTCACGCTGCGCGCCGATGCGCGGATAGCCGAGAATATGTGTTTGAGCCATGTCCTTCCCCAAATGGTTTACCGCCCGGCGCCATCCGCGCCAGGCCATGAATTTCGGGGTTGATTCTGAAGGCGCAGTGATATTCAATCAATTTCATACTTTTCACGAAAAACATGAATTTAACTAAAGATGATTGAATTACGGCACCTGCGCGCCATGACGATACTGCGGGAAACCGGGAGCATGGTGCGCGCCGCCGAGCGGCTGCACCTGACCCAGTCCGCCCTCTCCCACTTGTTCCGGGAGATGGAAGACCGGCACGAGCAGGCCCTGTTCGTGCGCAAATCCCGCCCGCTGCGTTTTACCAGTGCCGGCCTGCGGCTGCTGCAGCTGGCCGATGACGTTCTGCCCAGAGTCGCGGTGGCACAGCGGGATATCGCACGGCTGGCCTCGGGGCAGGCAGGCCGCCTGAATATCGCCATCGAATGCCACAGCTGCTATCAATGGCTGATGCCCACGCTCGATGCCTATCGGGACGACTGGCCTGAAGTGGAACTGGACCTCTCCAGTGGCTTTCACTTTGCGCCGCTGCCCGCACTGGTGCGCGGCGATCTGGACCTGGTGGTTACCAGCAACCCGGATGAGTCACTGAAAGGCGTGCATTACGAACCGCTATTCAGTTTTGAAATGTGTCTGGCGATGAGCCGCAAGCACGCGCTGGCGGACAAAAAGTGGATTACCCCTGAAGACCTTGCCGACGAAGTACAGATCACCTACCCGGTCGAGCGCGAGCGGCTGGATATCTTCCAGCACTTTCTCGATCCCGCCGGTGTGGAGCCGGCCTCCATACGCACCGCCGAACTGACGGTGATGATGGTGCAGCTGGTGGTGAGCGGACGCGGTGTGTGTGCACTCCCTAACTGGGCACTGCACGAATACCTGCAGAAAGGCTTTGTCCGCCAGCTGCGGCTCGGCAAGGAAGGGTTGTGGAGTACGCTGTATGCCGCCGTGCGCGAGGAAATGCTGGAGCAGGCGTTCCTGCAGGACTTTTTCGAAACGGCACGCAACACCTGCTTCGGCAACCTTAATGGCATCCGCGCGGCGGGCTAATAAGGAACCCTCAGGGTTCCGACCAGCGCCGCAACAGATTGTGATAAACCCCGGTCTGGGCCACGATGGCATCGTGATCGCCAACCTCCTGGCGCAAGCGGTTGATCGACATATCCAGATCAAACAGCAGGGTGCGCTGGCCGTCGTCGCGCACCAGGCTCTGGATCCAGAAGAACGACGAAACACGGCTGCCGCGGGTCACCGGCGTCACCCGGTGCAGGCTGGTGGACGGGTACAACACCATCGAACCCGCCGGCAATTTTACCGAGTGGGCACCATAGGTATCGTCGATCAACAGCTCGCCACCGTCGTATTCCTCCGGCTCGGAAAGAAACACCGTGCAGGACAGATCCGTGCGGATCTGCCCACCCGTAGGCAAACGCCGGATGGCGTTGTCCACGTGGTTGTTGAAATGCTCCCCGCCCTCATAGCGATTGAACAGCGGCGGGAATACCCGCTGCGGCAACGCCGCCGACATAAACAGTCCATTGGCCGGTAACGCCTTCAGGATCATGTCGCCAAGCTCGCGCGCTACCGGCGAATTTTCCGGTAGCTGACGATTCTGCTTGGCCTGCGCAGACTGGTGTCCGGCGGTTACCCGGCCATCCACCCACTCCGCCTGCAACAGCGCCGCCTTCATGTCGGCGGCCTGCTGCGGGCTGAGGATTTCGGGGATTTCCAACAGCACGTTTCGTTTCCCTTTTTAAGAACTGGTGTTAACAATCAGTAATTGAAATTGACGGACAACAGCGCCGTGCGACCGAGGCCCGGAATAAAGTGGCCACCGCCCACGTAGTCGATGTACTCCTCATCCGTCAGGTTCTGCAGGTTCAACTGCGCACTGAGTGTTTCGCTGAAGGCGTAAACCCCGGAGGCTTCATAGACCCAGTAATCAGGCGCCGAAATCAGATTGCTGGTGTTGTTGAAACGATCATCCACATACTGCGCGCCGACACCAAGCTGCAGTTTTTCCGTGACGATGTAATTGCCCCACAGGTTAAAGGAATGCTCCGGGGAATTCGCCAGCGCATTGCCCATTTCCGCGCTGTCCTTGCTATCCAGCACTTCGGTATCGAGATACACATAACCGGCGTTCAGGCTCAGGCGCTCAGTCAGGGAGCCCGCCATGCCCAGCTCCACACCCTGCACCCGTTGCTCGCCTTCGAGTACCAGCACATCGTTGGGATCGTCCGGGTCCTGGGTGCGCGCGTTCACTTTGTCGGTGCGGAACACTGCCGCACTCAGCAACAGGTTGCCGTCGGCTACCTGCCATTTGGTTCCGAGTTCGATACTGCGGTTCTCTTCCGGGTCCAGATCGGCAATACCCGGCTGGCGGCTGCTGGTGGAAATGGACAGCGCTTCTGCCGTCGGGTTAAAGGAGGTGCCGTAACCCAGGTAGAAAGTGCCCTGCTCCACCGGCTTGAGTACCACACCGGCGCGGTAGCTCAGCATGGAATCGGTGCGCTCCATCAGCGGACTGCCATCCGGGGTGTATTCCAGATCGAAACGGTCGTAACGCAGGCCACCGTTCAACTGCCACTGCTCGTTGATTTTCACCGAGTCCGACAGGAAGGCGGCAACGGTGGTGGAATCTGCGGTGCTGAAGGTACCGGTGCGGCGGTAGTCTTCCAGGCTCGGATCATTCGGGTTCGGGTTGAACAGGTCGGTCGTCCCGGAATCGCCACCGACATTTTCCTGGGTGTAGCGTTTTTCCCCTTCGAGGCTCAGCTCCGCGCCGACCAGAACCTTGTGCTCCCAGCTGCTGCCCGGGTTGATGGTCAGCGACAGGTCCGTCATGTTGCTGATGATGTCATCTTTCTGGTCGCGATATTTCCGATCGGTGCGGCGAATGAGCGCTTCGGTGGTGTCCCTCTCAAAACGCGGCGCCGTGATAAAGGAATCGCGGTAGGTGGTGCCGACGCGGGTCACGTTGCGCAGGCTGGCATTGTCACCCAGCTTCTGCTCAACCTGTACGGTACCCAGAGTGGTTTCGGTTTCTTCGAAGTCCCGCGACTTGAGGCCATACCAGTTTTCAAAGTCCACCGGCGGCGCCTGATTGATGTAATCCTCCAGGCCGTCGCGGGTATCGCGCACCCAGGGAATACCGTAATCCGGCACATTGTCCTGCTCCATATGGAACAGGCTCAGGGTTACTTCGGTATCGGTATTCAGGCCAAACGCCAGAGAAGGCGCCACACCCCAGCGGGAGTTGCTCACGCCCTTGCGGCCGGCCACGTCCTGGTCGTGGGTCATCACGTTGACGCGGAACGCGGCATTATCGACGCCATCCAGCGTGCGGTTTACATCCAGGGTCGCACGGCCGTAGCTGTCGGTGCCGGCAAGAATGTTGGCATTGGTGCTGTCTTCCAGGCGCGGCGCCTTGCTCACCAGGTTGACGGAGCCACCGGTAGAGCCGCGGCCGGAATAATCGGAAGACGGCCCCTTCACCACTTCCACCTGCTCGAGGTTGAACGGGTCGCGGGTGTAACCACCAAAGTCGCGCACGTTATCCACAAAAATATCGGTGCGCGCGTTGTAGCCGCGAATCGCAAACTGATCGCCCGCGGGGGTACCGCCCTCACCGGCCTGCATGCTGATGCCGGACACATTGCGCAGTACGTCTCGCAGGGTCGTGGCCGCGCGCTGCTGTATCAAGTCTTCGGAAATGACATTGATGGTCTGAGTAGTATCCAGCAACGGGCGCGGGAACTTGACCGAGCTGGCCGAGCGCTCCTCCAGCCGGTCCGTGACCTCCATAGTCTCCAGCATAGTCTCCAGGGCCCGGGATTCTTCGGCCGGTGCTTCCTCTGCATGCGCCACGCCCATCAGGCCACCGGCGACAGCGGCCGCCAGAGACAACTGGGAAAATCGGGAAAAATATCCGGCAAGAGGCTTGCGCCGGAATGCATCCGTGGTGGCAGGTATAGCGAGTTGGTCCGTTGTACTCGGCAGATCGGTCATGAAGGTACCCCAAGGCAGGTTATCGATTAAATAAGGAATATCAGGCTCCCCACTCCTGAATGCGAACCATTATTATTTAGATGCGCGAAAACAGCAACCCACCACTGGCACTCAGGCGCTTAAAACAACACAAAGTGGTAACACCCGTCAGAAAATTGCCCGCACAACAGCGGCAGCAGGCGACAAAACCGGGTAAGCTTACCCACAAAAAATGAAGGGGAATTTTTATGTCGAACAACGCCAACAGCTGGAGCTCAGCACTCAAAACCCTGCACTGGGTGATCGCATTTTTTATTCTGTTCGCCTGGGGCTCGGTTGAGCTGCACGAGTTCTATGAGAAAAGTGACCCGATGCGCGGCTGGTGGATGGTGATGCACTACTCCCTCGGGTTTTCCATATTGCTGCTCGGTCTGTTTCGCCTTTACTGGCGCGCCACCCACGGCCGCCCAAAACTCTACGGCAGCCGCTTCCAGAAGCCGGTCTCCCTGCTGGTCGAGAGCCTGATGTACATCATCATGATTGGTATGCCGGTGACCGGCCTGCTGATGCGCCAGTTTGCCGGGCGCGACATCACGCTGTTCTGGCTGATCGATGTGCCCGCCTTCGTGACAAAAAACATCGACATAGCCAAGCAGATTGCGTTTATCCACAAGGAGTTTTTGTGGAATGCATTGCTGGTACTGCTGGTACTGCATATTGGTGGTGCGCTGTGGCATCACCTGATCACCAAGGACAATACATTGCGGCAGATGTTGCCTTTTGGGAAAACCAAATAACAGCAAACGAAATTCGCAGACACAAAAAAAGGGCACCAATTGGTGCCCTTTTTTATTTCACTTGCCGCTCAGTCACGCGTTAGTCGCGCGGCTTTTTCGGCTTGCGCTTTTTCGCAGTGAACGGCTTGTCGCCCTTGCCGCTTCCGCCCTCATCGGCGAACTTGGCAATGTTCATCGGCCGGCCATTTACCCGCACTTTCTTCAGGTGATTGAAGATTTCCTTGGGCATGCCTTCCGGCAGGTCCACGGTAGTGTATTCCGGGTAGATCTCGATACGGCCAATGTAGGAGCTGTCCAGGTCTACCTCATTGGCGATGGCGCCAACAACGCTACCCGGGCGTACGCCGTGCTCGCGACCGACTTCAATGCGGAAGCGCTCTTTACCTTCATCGGGCGGCCCAACGTGCTTTTCTTTGTCAAAACTCTTCTTGCCGCGCTTGCGGTCATCGCGATCGCCACGTTCACGGCGGTCACTGCGGCCGTCGCGGTCGCTGAAGTCTCTCTGCTTCGGCTCGCGCTCGTCCAGCAGCAGCGGGCTGTCGCCCTGGGCCATGGCGGCCAGCGCGGCGGCCACGTTCAGCGGGTCGATGTCGTTGTCTGCCAGGTAGCCTTCGATCAGATCGCGGTACGGCGCCAGATCCTGACGGCCCGCCAGGGTATAGGTGATGCGCTGGCGGAATTTTTCCATACGCGATGCGTTTACAGCCTTGGCGGTGGGCAGTTCCAGGCGCTCGATGGGCTTCTTGGTGGCCTTCTCGATCACGCGCAGCATACGGCGCTCACGGGGGGCCACAAACAGGATGGCATCGCCTTCGCGCCCGGCGCGGCCGGTACGGCCAATACGGTGAATATAGGCTTCGGCATCGTAGGGAATGTCGTAGTTGATCACGTGGCTGATGCGTTTCACATCCAGGCCGCGCGCCGCCACATCGGTGGCCACTACGATATCCAGCTTGCCGCTCTTCAGCTTGTCGATCACCTGCTCGCGCAGGTTCTGCGCCATATCGCCGTTCAGGGCGGCGCTGGCAAAGCCGCGCGCGGCGAGCTTGTCGGCGATCTCGACAGTAGCGTTCTTGGTGCGCACAAAGATGATGGTGCCGTCCACCGGCTCCGCTTCCATAATGCGGGTCAGCGCATCCATCTTGTGCAGCCCGCCCACCGGCCAGTAGCGCTGGCGGATGGTTTCAGCGGTCTCGGTTTTCACCTTGATCTTCACGTCCACCGGGTCGCGCAGGTGGTCGCGGGCAATTTTGGCGATCTCGCGGGGCATGGTGGCGGAGAACAGCGCAATCTGGCGCTCTTTCGGGATCTGCTCCAGCACCCATTCAACGTCGTCAATAAAGCCCATGCGCAGCATTTCGTCGGCTTCGTCGAGGACCAGGGTCTTCAGGCCGGACAGGTCGAGGGTGCCCTTGCGCATGTGATCCATCACACGGCCGGGGGTACCCACCACCAGTTGCACGCCGCGCTTCAGCTGCTGGATCTGGCCGCGGTAATCCGCGCCGCCGTAGATCGGTGCAACGTGAAAGCCCTTGAGGTTGGCCGCATAGGACTGGCAGGCCTCGGCCACCTGGATGGCCAGTTCGCGGGTCGGCGCCAGCACCAGTGCCTGGGGGCGCTTGCTTTTCAGGTCCAGGCCCGCCAGCAGGGGCAGTGCAAAGGCCGCGGTTTTACCGGTGCCGGTCTGTGCCTGGCCCAGCACGTCGCGCCCTTCCAGCAGTGACGGAATCGTCTTTGCCTGGATGGGGGACGGGGTTTCATAGCCAAGTTTGGTAACGGCGTTGAGAATTTCAGACGGCAGGCCGAGCTGGTCAAAGCCCAGTTGCGTAGGGGTATCGGTCATGTTGGAGTTCACTTGAATTTACATAGGGGGCCAAGCCGGGCGATGTACCCTCTGGGGTAACCATAGCGCACGGCTGAGGATTGCTGGGCAAGGCGAAGAAGCCCATTAATAGCACCGCTATTTCAAGCTCATTCAACTCTGAGACAGGGGCCTGTGGCGAGGAGGTCTGTTACCCAATACTACTAGTGTCCCGCTCGGGGCCGCACACTGGCGGGGGGACAAGAGGCTGCGCAGTCTACCAGTTTGGCGGCAGACTGCCAGTATATTTTTTAACCAACGGCAATAATATCAGGCCGCGAGGTAGTCTTTCTCGTCTTCCAGCTGTGGAACCGGGCGTTCGATACCAGAGACCAGGACCGGCGCCATACGCAACCAGGACAGCGCGACCGCATGGTCCATGTCCTTGAAGAAGCTCCCATCCAGCTGGGTGCGTTCGTAGAGGTAAGTACGGAAAGCCCGGAAGAACTCCGGGTCAACCGGCTGCGGGGATTGCCAGAATTCGCTGAGAGTACCCTGGTGCGTCAATCCCGGCTGATCGTAGAGCGCCCGGCCAAGGGTGATTGTGGGCACCTTGTGCAACAGCGCCGAGATACCGACGGTGCTGTTGATCGTAACCAGCCCCCGGGCATGCTTCAGCAATGTGGGCAGGTGCAGGTCGTGACAATACACCACCCGCCCGCGGACCTTGTGCTCGCGCGCCAGGCGGTTGATCAATTTGCCGTAGTGGCAAAAACCGCGATCCATCGGGTGGTGCTTGATCACCAGCAGCTCATGCTCGGCAGCACCTTGCGCAAACGAGCGGACTACCTCACCAATGGAGTCTTCGATGTCATCGAAATCCGAGTGCTCGCGCAGCTGGAAATCGTCCTGTGTCTGCAGCGCGTACAGGTAGTACTCACCGCTGTGACGCTCGACCAGGGATGCGGTGTATTTGCGCTGGGTAAACTTGTACAGCCCCTTGCGGTAGAGGCTTTTCAGCCAGCAAAGCGCCTCCTGCACACAATTGCGCGGGCGATGATGTCGGTAACCGGAAAATTCACGGCGGGAAAAGCAGGAAGTTATGTAATAGGCAATCGCAAACCAGGCGCGCTGCCAGAAGGTCTGCCCGATACGTATCGTGTTGCTGCGGTTGTGCGGGGTGTAGTTGTGTACCGCTTCCGGGCTCCAGTCGGTACCGGAAAACCCATTGACGCCACCCTGTTCCAGGGTGACAAAATCCGGGCGCAGATAGCCCTCTTCATACGCCCAGAAGGAAACACCCTGCGCTTCACATACGGCGCGGGCTTCCCGGTGGTAATAGCGGCAATCGCCATAGACAACGACGGCGCGGATATCGTGCTGGCGCAGATAGCCAGCAAAGTATTCCGGCCAGCCAGCCGGGCCACCGCGATAGTCCACCAGATGGTCCGCCCAGCCAAACAGACGGTCACCACCATTGAAATTGATCTTGTGTGTTTGCAGACCGCGCTCGGAAAAATACCGGGCGCAACGCGCAAAGAAAGGACCGAGTGGCCCCTGCAAGAATACGACCCCTGACATTTATCCCCACTTAGCCCCACGGCAAAACTGCCGCCCCCCGGGGCACAACAAGTGTGCAGGTAGCCCCTGCACCCCCAAAAAACACAAATCGGTCAAAAACGACCCAAAATAAAGCAAAAAGCACTACGAAATGTGAACAACAACACACATTTGGCGCGAGACTATACAGAAACTCGTGGCAGTTGTCTTGTGCTAACGACCGGCAAACCTGGGTTATCGGGTGAATTTCCCGCCAAAATTGCGTTGTTCACCACTGGCCAGCTTGGCCTTGTCGAGCTTGCCCAGCACTTTCGACCAACCCCACTCAAATGCCCGTGCGGTCGGCTCCGGCCACAAGGTGAACAGCGGGTTGAACGGGTTGTCTCGCGCCTGCATCCACACCGTCAGCCGATGGGACTTTTCCGCCGCCTCCCCGCGGCGGTGGAAGCCATATACATTGGCGACCACCAGGGTATTTGCCGGCACACGGAAGACCTTGGGCTGGAATCCCATCGCCTCTAGATCTTCTGCGCTGACACGGAACGACCCGTCCCAGTAGCGGCCCGGGTCGCGTTGCTCGCCGCGCTTGCAAGCCTCCAGGCTCTGCCGGTACTCCCATTTCAAACGGCGCCAGCTCAGGCAATGGGAACCGGGCACATACACAAACGGCCCATTGCGCTCATCCACATCGTCCATATACAACCAACCCTTCACACAGGGGTGGAAGGTATCCGCGTGCATGTCACGCTGCGGGTCCGGCCGCGGTGCTACATTGGCCTGGTTGCACAGGTTTTCCACGTAAAAGAGCGGGCGCCGGTTTTTCGACGAGCAATAGCGCATCAGGCGGTCGAGCCGCGGGCTTTCAATCAGCGCGCGCATTTCTGGCAGCCGTGCGCGCTCGGCGCCGGTGATAAACACCCGCTGGGTCAGAGTGGTGCCCTCCACAAACTCCCGCACATCGCCCTCATAGTTCTGCAATTCACGCGCCAATTTGTCGAAGTCGGCGTCAGGCAAAAAGTTGTGTTTGAGGATAAAGCCGTGTTTGCGGAAGTGACGGCGGTCTTCCGCGGGCACCAGTGGCGACAGCAGCAGCAGACGGAAACGGAACAGTCCGTGGGCAAGCACGATACGCGCAACATGCAGTCCACAGCGGTTCAGCCAGTAATTGCCAATAATCGGATTGTTCTTGAAGCTCTTGCCCCACGAAAGCAGCTCCAGCAGCCACTTCGGCAGTAGATAGATTTTCTTGAAGAAATTCGTGTTCACGTAATGCTCGACCGTGATTATTCGTATTTACAGCACCCGCGCGGGCGACCAGCAGTTTATCTGCGGAAAAAGCGATTACGCACCCGGCGGTACAGCCACTGCCACAGCCCGCCGGCCAACGGTTTTTCCCGCTGCGCCTGCAGGATCTCTACCGCTGACTCCACCTCAACCATATCGCCACTTTTGGGGTCCACGTAGGTGGGGTACAGAATCAGTGTCGCCGCCACCAACTCATCCAGCGTCCGTTTGCGGCCGCGGGCTCTCTGACAACGGCGCACCGCAGATAGTTCACCGAGCGCCTCCGGTGCGCCATCCGCCCCGCCACTCAGCAGCCGATCCTCACTGAGGCCCCAGCCCGCATAAAATGGCAGGCCGTAGGTCACCACCTTTAAGCCCCGCAGCAATGCTTCAAACCCGCTCAGTGAACTCAGGGTGTGCAACTCGTCCACCTGTGCGAGCAGTGCCGGCATCGGCGAATCCGTTACCAGGTGGTCATACAGCGCGCCGCCATCGTCCTCCAGCGCACCGATACGACCACCGGCCACAACATCCGGGTGCGGCTTATAAATGATGTAGGCCTTCGGGTTGGCCCGGCGCACCTGTTCCAGCAACTGGCGATTGGTCTTGAGCCAGGGGGACCCGTGGGCAATGGATGCATCGCTCTCCACCTGCCCCGGCACCAGGATAACGGTGCGCCCCTCTGGCAAAATCAGTGATGGCACCCGCTCACCCACGTTGTACTTGCTCAGCTGCCGTGTAACCAACAGTTCGCGCAGCGCCGCCGCGCGGGTACACAGGTCTGAATCGAATTCCGTCTCGTGCAGGATGGATTCAAGATCGGACGGCTGCGAGGCATCGTAGTAAATCCCCTGACGGTCCAGCACCAGCGAGAGCGGGCGCACCAGGTCCGATCCCAGCCCGACCGAGCGCAGGAAACCATCCTCAAGACGCCAGAGCGGCAGTCGCGCTTTTTTACAGGCAGTCACCATGGAATTCGGCAAGCTGCTGGCCCAGGCCACAACCTGCGCTCCCTCTTCCGCATTGGCGAGCTCCACAGGCTCAATCCCGGCGAATTGCATTCGCTGTGGGCGCCCGAGAAAGTCGGGCACAAAGCTCCGCTTCCAGGGAGAAAAGCCCAGCCCCAGCCACGGCCCCGCAAGCTTCTGGTGCCGCTGCTTCTGCTCGGCAATCAGGCGAATGGTGTCTTCCAATTCACAGCGCTTGCCCGTATAGGGGTTGATGTAGCGGCAGTAACGCAGGTAGGCGGCGGCAAATACCTGCTCGAGTGACCGGTTTTGCCCGCGTCGCGCACACGCCTGTTCATCTTCGGTCAGCCCCCATCCCGCAAAGAACGGCAGGCCAAAGCAGTGCACCGGTTTACCCGCCAGCAATGCATCAAATCCGAACTGGCTGGTAGCCACGTATACCCTGTCGACCGCATCCAACAGTGCCCAGGGCGAAATATCCTGCGACCACAAGCGGCAGCCGTGCTCACGCGCCGCGTCGAGAAGGTAACCACGCTTTTTGCCGGCGATCACATCCGGGTGGACCTTCACCACAACTTCCGCATCCGGGTTATCGGCAATGGCCGACTCCAGCATTCGGGTGAAAGTCGATGCATCGGCGCCACCATAGGTAATCGCCGCATCGCCAAAGGTCTGGTCCACCACCAGCACTCTGGGACGCTCGTCAGGCCAGGTAATGGGAAAGTCAGGGGCAGAATTGTATTTCGACAGGCGGTGCCGGCGCAGCAGCGCGATACCGGCCCGTGCGCGGGCGAGCTCTGCATCCATGAATTCGGCGGAGAGGATCAGCTGCTCCAGATCACTCGGTGCCGTCGCATCGTAATAAATACCGGAATAGTCCACCACCAGGCTGTGCAGCCGCGCGCCCGCCACGCCCAGCCCGTAGGAGCGCAGAAAACCATCCTCCAGGCTGACAAATGGCAGGCCGGCCTCCGCCGCAACCTTGCGCGCGCGCGCCGCGGTGGGCTTGCGCCCCCAGCCGGCAATATGCGTCGTACCCTGTGCCGGGCGCAGCGCAAACCAGTAGCTGTGCGCCTCAAGCAGTGCATCCAGGTAAGGGAGCCGCTTCAACCCGCGAACACAATAACCAATCACAGACACGCGCGGGCCTCACTCAACATCTCTCCCCGGCGGGATTCATCCGCAGCCAGCTGCAAAATGCCATCCACCCAGGCGTTCTGATCCATCGGCAGCAACAGGCCATTTTCCCGATGGCGCACCACCTCTCCGTACACCGGCCCGGCCGCATAAATGCCCACCGCACCGGCCATGGTGATATCCAGAAACTTGGTATGGGCGCGGGCGCGGTTAAAGGGGGAATCCAGCAGGGGCGCCAATCCAATGGAGCGCCCCGGGCGCCGGATCAGCGCCTGGTAGGCCGGCCACTTCATCGGATGCAGAACATGCACCCTGGGCAAACCGCGGAACAGCCGGTTCACGGCCGCATTGCCGATCACCTCAAACACCATGCGCTCGTCCGCCGCCAGTACCTTCTCGATTACCGGGCGCAGCCATTTGAGATCCGCACCGTGGGAGGCGGAGCCGTGGTAGAAAACGGTAATCGGGGCAGACTCTGAACTTACATTTTCGGCTCGCGCCATCAACGGCAGCAGTGCCGCCGGCACCTGCGGTGCCAGTAACTGCGGCTGCCACTCGGAATAACGCTGCTGAAGATACGGGGTAGACACCAGCAACTTCGCACCCATCGCCCGCAACCAGGACTGATGTCGCCAGCTCAGGCGCAGCAGTTTCCACTGGTAGCGCAGGGGCATACGGGCGAAGGCCGGCCAGCTGAACAGGTCGTCATCCATAAAGAAGTGCAGGCCCGCGACCTTATCGCGGTTAGCCGCAATCAGGCGGCGCCAGGCACTGGGGATATAGCGGACGAACAGCACATGGGCGCCGCGAAGCTGATCTGACGTGGGGATATCGGCAAACCGGCGGCGCTCTGTCTGGTGGCCCTGAGCCTGTAGGAAAGGCAGTACGAAGTAGTCGGAAGAGGGGTTAGCGCTCTCTTCCACCACTATCCACCGCCCCTCGGATGGGGAATGATCTGCAGCTATCAAAGTTTTTTCAGTGTGTGTCAGATTGATCGGTTCAGGCTGTAAAGCAACCCGGGTCCAGCGCGCCCCGCCGAATGTGTTGCCTAGCGGTAGAGCGGTATATCCCGTTTTTCATTCAGCCCCAGGGAGAAGTCCTCCCCTACATGCGTCAAAAAGGGGCTGTAATAGGGATCCCGGCCCGGATTATCGAGGAATTCTGGCCAGGCCGCACGCAAGTATCTGGACTCGCGCTCGAACCGAGCACGCTTCTCGCGTGTATTGTCGATGCCGCGGCTAACGGACTCATGGTGGTATAGCTTTGCATGGGGTGTCCAGATATTGCGATAACCGGCCTTCTGGACTTTGAGGCACAGGTCAACATCATTAAACGCCACCTGCAGATCCCGCTCATTAAGACCACCAACGGTCTCGAAAACGGATTTGCGCACCAGAAGACAGGCGGCGGTCACCGCTGAAAATGCCTGCGTGGCCTGCAGCCGATTCATATACCCGGGCGCGTCTGCAGGCAGAAACTTGTGCACATGCCCGGCCAGGCCACCGAGGCCAACCACCACGCCCGCATGCTGGATTCGACCATCGCCGTAAAACAGCTTGGCACCAACGCAGCCTACAGTTTCACGCCGCACATGCCCCACCATCTCACCCAGCCATTCCGGATTGATGACTTCGATGTCGTTGTTGACCAGGCCGATGATGTCACCGCGCGCATGGCGTACGCCGAAGTTATTGATCGCCGAGTAATTGAACGGCGCATCGTAGCGCAGGATGCGGATGTTTGGCCGCTGTTCCAGCTCCGCGAAGTAGGCCAGGGTTCCAGGCTCCACGCTCTGGTTATCGAGAATCAGGATCTCGTAATTGCGGTAGGTAGTCTTCTCCAGAATGCTGTCTACACAGAGCTTCAGTACCGGCAGCATATCCCGGGTAGGGATCAACAGGCTCACCAGAGGAGGCTTTTCTCCCACAGGCCAATGCACAGAACGCAGGCCACTTACCTTGTGGGAGTCGACGGCAACCCCTTCCCGACCTGAGGCCGTAAAATGCGCCTCCAGCACTTCGCGCTCGCGCTCCGGTGAAGTGCCAGCTCCACGCCCTATGTCGAAGAAGCGGTGACGTAACACCCGAGGGATATGCAAAATGGACCCTTCGCGCCCATTGGCCAGCCGCTCCACTCGCAATAGAAGATCAAGGTTCCACGCCGGACTGGAAAAGTCCACAGCCCCCAACTCAGAAACACAGCGGGAAGTCAGCAGAAAAAAATCACCGATATAGTTTCCGGAATACAGCAGATCCGGGTTCCACCCCGACTTGAACTGCGGCGCGGCGCGGCGCCCGGCGGCACTGATGGAATCCTCATCGGAATAGATGAGCCGCGCATCCGGCATCTGCGGCAGCACCTCTGCAAAACATCCCAGAGCCGCGGAAGCCAGAACACCACTTGGCGGGCAAATAACGGCGTGTGCACCCGCTGGCAGCAAAGCGGCAAGACTAACCTTGGCAGATAGTTCACCCACAGCAGCACGAGGATACTGCGCGACGAGCGCAGTGACTGCCGCTCGAAAATCCTCACTCACGCCACGGTCCAGCAGTATCTGCGCCGAACAGAGATCTTTCTTGATCCGCTTCTGGGCAAACACAGATTCGAGAGTCCGCGACAGCCCGGAGATTTCGCTCTGCCCCTCACACAACGGGACCACAACGACAAACTGAACCCCATCGGCAGCAATACTTTGCTCCGGCCACAGCGCCGGCTCAATACGGCGCATCCACTCACCGTAGGAAACGCGAGCGCCATTCGGGTGGAAGGTGAGATCGTAGGCGACCCAGCGGTTTACCAGGCGGGAAGGCACGGGGAGGTAGCGACGGGAAAGGCGAGCCCCCATGCGATTGAGCGCAAAAGGCAGCGAGACACGGACCAGGGAAAGCTTGCGTATGGTGACGGCCCCGTCACAGCACATGGGCACAAAGCGCAGCTGCTCATCACGATGACGCAGCCAGATCAGGCGCTTAGCCAGACGACCGCTGCGCAATGGCAAACGGAAAGTGCGCGAGCGGCCAGTCGTAGTGCGCGCAAGCTCAAACGCACCGTCCATAAAGCTCTGGTCAGACTCGACTTCAACCTCGAGCATATACCAGCCGCGGGCCAAGCTTTTACCGGGAATCTCAAATTCCGGGCGATCAGTCTTTCGGTTCTTAAACCCCACGCTACCGTCGGGCCCATAAACCAATGTATCCGACGCAGAACAGCTCCTGATTACCGGGCGCAGGTCGACACGGGAAATATGGGGAACCCCCCTACCCAATCGTTTCACCTGCCTCAAAAGCCTTACCTCGTCGCTATTGAAAGTTATTTTGTTCTGTTCGGAAAATAGCCGGCGATTGTACAAAAAGTTACGAAACTTTACGATTCAATTGTGTGACCACAAAAACGTCCCCCTGTCAGCGCTAAACTGAGGTGAAAGAGGAAATTGGCCGCGGGCAATGGCAGGATCGCAAAATATTTCCTAACCCTCAGCGATCACGCCACAAATGGCAGCATCCTGTGAAAGTGACTTAACGTAGAGTCTGCGCCACCCTCCCGGAATGAATACTTTTCAGTCACTCTGGATCGGGAGGCGCTATCGAGCCGCTCCCACTTATCCGCAATTTCCCCAGCCAGACTGTACTCGGTACTTGGGGGGCGCACCACGAAGCGCCCATTGGTCTGCGCGATCAGATAATCCGGCTTCTCCGCCGCTACGACGTCAAAGTCGATACTACCCGCGGAATGGATAAAAATGACTTCAGAAAAAACCCGGGAAATATAGTCAAAAAAGCTGTATGAGGAAGACGAACCGAAAATCATGCATTTGGCCGGATACGGCGCCCCGGTATTTCTGATGACAATTACCCGACCCATATTCGGCAGAAAATTGTCGTACTCCACCCACTTTCGGTAATGCGCGCCGGTGAGCACCAGCTCTTTGGCCGACTGGCTCGGAAACACCTTACTTCCAAGGTCCCCAGAGTGCATGGTTTCCTTGTATTTGTCGGCCTCAAACACGGCTGCTGCTTCCACCGGATCCAGCCCCAGCTCCCGGAGTACCGCTAGCAGACCAAGCATTGCGCCTTTCGAGGTCCAATGAGTATCGCACATCCGGAAGGTGCGGAACTCACTGCTCTCGAGTTCAGCCACCGGGTGGACCACATGGTGCTCGGGCCGGGTCAATGCCAACACCTGCTCTACCGGTGAGGTCTTGCCTTTTTTGTGAGGATAAAAATCGGATAGCACCATCTCTTTCGCCGGCGCAATCAACAGGGCATGGCGAAGTGAAAGCGCCTGGGCATTTTTACGCAGGTTATCCAGATAGGTCGACCACTCACGTAGCTCCAGCTTGCCGAGCAGCAAGTTACCCTTGTACTGATCCACGCTCTGGTTGGAATCATTGTCCAGAAAAAGCCAGCCTTCGCGACCTTCAATAATCCGGAGGCTTCCGAGAACTTCGACTTTTACGACATCTATCCTGGCACCGTCTACTTCAAACCCAAAAAAGCCACAGGAGCTATTGACCGGAATATTTTCCTGAAAACCGCATCGCACTTTGGGGTTATTCTCAACAGGCTCTTTGAGAACACGCTCTATAACATCTGTGCGGGTCGCCTCCAGTGGAAGGTACCTGGTATGTGCACCCAAACGGAAATAGGGCTTGGCTTCACACCCCTCTTGCGGAAGAACCCAACCCTGGAAGTTCAGGCCTTTTTCCAGCAACTCAGGCTCTTCAAAGGCCTGCCCGGTTTTTGGGAAATCCAGGCACCAGCGGTATACGCCCGGAATCTTGACCGGCAATGCCGTGACAGAAATCTGATACACGAGGCTTTACTCCCCAGCCATACAATAAGTGTTAATCGCTATCACGGCTTGCAATCCTTCTCACGGTGGGACTCAACCCGTTGGAGCACAAGTGATAACTGTGCTGACAACGCCTTGTGGCCGTAGCGCTGAAGCGCAACCCGGTATCCTGCACTACCCATAGCCTGACGCAGTTCTCCGCTTTGGGACAGGTCCAAAACTCGATCTACCGCGGCATCAACATCGCCGAACGGCACCAAATACCCAGTCTTGCCATCCTCAACCAACTCGGAGAGCGCACCCCAGTCATAGGCAACCACCGGTTTCGCCGCAGCCATGGCCTCGAGCACCGTGCGCCCAAACGATTCCTGAAAATGCGACAGGTTCACCACGATATCAGACTGCTCCAGCGCGACTTCCGGTGACGCGGCGTATCCGGCCAGTCGGATATTTCCCGCGATATTTCCTGCCGCAATCTCGCCTTGCAACGCCTCGATATGGGCGTTGTTTGGACCGAAAATCACACACTGGACATTGGCGTTGTTCTCGCTCAATTTCTCTGCAAGCAGCAGGAAATCGGCAAGTCCCTTCTTGGGCAGGTTGCTGCTGATCAGAGCAACATTTACACACCCTCCAGCGCTTTGTCGCGCAGCGCGAGCGCTCTCGAGCACGGAGGGGTCTACCACGTTCGGCAGGACAATAACATCATCCCGTCCCATAGCGCTCGCTGCCGTCGCGGAGTTGGCGACCAGGATATCGGCCGATGCCCGAATTCGCTTTAGCCACTCTGCGGAATCCGTATGCAGGACCTGACAAAGCGCATCATCCCATTGCGGTAGCTCCCGCACATGGACAACCGTGGGGATGCCTTCCTCCCTGGCAGCGGTCAGGGGTTC
Organism: Microbulbifer hydrolyticus; assembly: GCF_009931115.1. NCBI lineage: Bacteria > Pseudomonadati > Pseudomonadota > Gammaproteobacteria > Cellvibrionales > Microbulbiferaceae > Microbulbifer > Microbulbifer hydrolyticus. Next base: position 3,214,792 of record NZ_CP047491.1, read on the forward strand.
GTCCAGTACGGAGGTGTTGGCGTATAGCGCTCGTGCATTACTTTCGCGCAGCAGCTTCCGGAACGTATTGACGGTATCCGCACAGCTATCGAGGCCGGACTTCCACCAGAAGTACGGCAATATTGCCAGTGTCTGTGCCCTGGCGGCCACCGCCTGGACATACGGTAAATTTTCCGCACTCGGTAATGTGACAATGACATTCACCCCAACCTGCTGGAAACCTTCCAGGAGATCGAGCAAACTCCGCTCCGCCCCATACAAGTGCGATCCCGCCTGGTGAGCACACACCATAATGGTCACGGCTTCCGGATGCACCGGTAAATCGCCAGCAACTGTGTCCAATGGGCTGTACCCTTTGCTGGCTCCTTCTCGCAGAAAGTGCGCCAATGCCGACTCGTCACTTTGTACTTCGGGATAGCGGTAACGATAACCGGTAGTACTGAAGCCGGGACCGGGGTCGCGCCCTTCTGCATCACCAGTCACCCGGAAATGCTGCAATGGATCCATAGTGCCATACAGCACATCGGGGTTGTGGGTGAGATACCAGTTGCAGTCAAATAGCCGGCTTTTGATCAGCTCCCGTTGAGATAGAGCAAAACAGTCCGACTCATCGCAGTCTGGCTCACCCCCGGGTATCTGCGCGTTTTGTGCGATGCCTTCGCTACCTTTGCGATCGCGCCACCACTCCAATGCCCGGGCCGCCCTGGCACGCTCCTCCCGACTTACCAGCTCACCGCGGCTATCTCGCCCTTCACTAAGCGCCTGCAATTCCGAAAGTACCGGCTGTTCCAGCCCACTCCAGAGTCGATAATGCAGGACCGCCGCCTTATTGCCGCAGGGTAACCGGCCTTCAGCCAGCCCGCGGGTCGTAAAGTGCAACCAGGGGTCCATCCCGGCATCAGCAATGTCCGGGTAAGCTTGCAGATACCAGGCAGCGTCAAAATCCGCTTCAAAGAACCGGGCGGGAGAGCAAACAGGGGGTTGAGGCTTGCGCCGGGTGCTGAGCCCGGCCAGCCACCGCTTGAGACCGGAGACCATAAATAGTGTCTCTAGCGCTCAAAGCGGCGGGAAGACGGGAAAACAGGATACGAAAGCGGCCGAATCATTCGACATCAAACTCCAGCAACTCCGGCTTGAAGTGCGCGATAGCACTCTTGAATGCCTTGCGCTGCAGCCGCTCTGCAATCGGCAAGCCCAGGAATGCATTGTACAGCCGGCGAGAGTTGTAGCCGGCAAAGGTGCGCGCGGTGAGATCGGTCTCGGCAATTGCCAACGCACCCCAGCCACTCATGCGGTGCTCCCAATAGAACACATCGTTGACATCCACTCCGTGGAGATTGGAGAAGTCGGAGCTGTCGATAAAGTGCTGGAAGCTGGCACGAACAAACGACGAACCCTGCATAACATCGTAGGCACGGGAAAAGGCATCCGCCGTAGGGGATTGAATCTCATGCGAGCGCCCCTGATAGAAGCCACGCAGGATTTCGCCACCAAAACCGCGGGAATAACTCAGGGACTCCCCGGGGAACCGCCCCCGGAAATGTGACATAAGCTGCGCGTTGGAAAACGCACTGTTCAGCCGCGCAAACCCGGTATTCTGGCGGATTATCTGGATCGGTGCGGTAAAGTACTCGGGGTTCAAGCGGGTGAAATCAACCTTGAGCGTTTCGTGCTCCAGCCCCAATGACGAAGCAAGGTCCCGCGCCAGAGCGATATCGGTTGCACTGCCACCGTTCTGGTCCCCCCGATACAGGGTAAATGTATGCATCGGCATCTTTTTGGCCGCCAGAGCAGCCAGCAGCGTGCGGCTATCCAGCCCACCGGTAAGGCCGAACAATTCGCGGTCGTACCGGCTGCGAATATAGTCACCGTAACCATCCAGATATTGGATCAGCTCGCCATCAGGTGTATTGGAGCCCACGCAGCCCTCGCGCGGCCAGTAGCGCTGGGCGCGGTTGCGGAAAATGTTCAGCCGATGGTTGGCCGGGCAATAAAAAATATTCTCGTAAACCGTTCGGCAGCCCGGGAGGTACTTTACATCGCGTTTGCGGTAGGCCTCGCTGATGGTGAAGGACATCACATTGAAGTCCACAGGCTCAGCCGTCACTTCGGCCATCAATCCCGCATGGGAAGCAATTACGCCGGGGAGCTGCGCGTTGTAGTACACCGAACGGGATGAGAAGGCATCGTGATATACAAACCATTCCCGGCCGTGCCGGGCAAGGACAACAAACCGTCCGGAGAGCGCATCCAGCCGATCAAGAAACAAAGGCTCATTGGCTGAGAGTTCACACAGGGAATCGGCAATTGCCTGCGCATCAAACTCTTTGGAAAAAGGATCGAACACCTCACCAATGATCGCCAGCTGGCAGCCAGAGGACTCTGCACACACCAGCGAGGTATCCGGATGGTGCGCCACCACCCAGTCGGACCAGGCGCGTGCCGGCCAGCCATTGATGGTCTTGAGCCGCCCGAGATTGGGCTCCGCGGTGCCATTGATACAAGCAACGAACCCGTATTTGTAGAGATCCGATGACACATCCGCGCCGCTAAAAAAAGCCTCATTATCATCGGGTGAATACAGGGGCACCGGATCCACTTCAAAGCGCGTGTCTACGGGCGAAACCGGCTTGCGCACCCGCCCCTGCATCCAATCAAACATTAAACCACCTGATCAAAAGCGGGGACATCGTCCCCACCATTACTGAAATACACTTTCAGCGCTCCCTGCTGCTCGAAAGTTGATCCATCGCGATTATGTACTTGCTCGAGGCCATCCACCTGCACCACCTGGCTGGGGGGATGCGCCCACAACGCCTCGTCCAGCATCACGACCAGTGGCGCCGTAATCGCAAGGCCAACATGGGCGAACCCGATGCCATGCTGCTGACAAAGCGCGAAAACCTCGTCGGCAATAGTGGCGCCATGCCAGCCGTTATAGTCCGGCCAGTGGAACAGGCAAATCCGCTGCCCACCTGTGACGCGGGACGCAATCGCGCTGAGAGTGTAATCAAGCTTTTCGCCACTTACTGCGAAGTCTGCCACTAAAACGCAATCAAATTCCCGGGGTGTACCGCGGCAAATGCCCAGGGGAATCGGGAATGGACGCGCATCATCCTCCGGCATTACCGGCTTGTTGTCGTTCTGGCGGTGCCACCAGCGCGCGGCCTCACGATAAATTCGGCGCAGACCATAATGGATGGTTTTGACGTGAGTGGCCTTGGTACGGGTAAGCGTTGTATCGTCCGACAGTGCAAAAGACAGCGGCGTACCCGGTAACACATGCACGATGGCCTGGTGGCCGTAGTGGTGCTCCAGCCGCCACAGGAATTCAGTATCCGCGGCAACATTCACACTGTCCCACAGGCCGATAACGTCCAGCGCAGAGCGGCGCACGAGGGCGGAGGAATGGTTCTTTTCTATAAAGGTTTCATTCAACAGCCAGGGCCCCACAAACGTGAGGTCATCCAGCACTCGCACCCAGCTGCTGAACGAAGCGACTTTGCTCTCATCCTTCAGCAGCGGCTGCAACTGGCGCTCAAGCTTCTGCGGGTGAGACCAGTCATCACTATCGTGAACCGTGACAAATCTACCGCGGGCCGCCTTCATACCGTTGTTGCGCGTAGGGTAAGCCCCCATATTGACGTCATTCAGCATGTAGCGGACGCGGGGATCCCGCTCCGCGTAGTCACGCGCCACATCCGCCGTATTGTCGGTACTGCCATCGTCCACAACGATGACCTCCAGAGACCGAAGAGACTGCTCCAGCAAACCGTCCAGAGCAATCTGCAACGTCTCGCCAGCGTTGAATACGGGAATGACCACGCTGACCAGCGGATGCTCCGCCAGCGCCGCCCGGCCTTCAGCAGTGTACTGCTCACCGGAACTCAGGTTATCCAGAGCCAGAGGTGTCGAATCGCACTTGCGCACAACATCCGCGAGCCCAGCGCGGTAGAAAATTTCATTGATAGATGCGAGCCGCTTGGCGTCGTCACCGCGCCAGGCGTTCGCTTGCAGGTAAGGCAGAGTCGCGCCGAGGCGCTGGGCATTTTGCGGATCAGAGAGTAGAGAGTGGAGCGCCCCGTACTCACCGAGCACTGAATAGCACTTACCAAGTCCAACCAGGGCCCTGCGCGAAGCGCCATCGGGAGAATGCGCAATGGACTGGCTCACACGCCCTTGCGCGGCCTCCACGTCGCCGTGCGCAAAAAGCCAGGCTGCAAGGTTCCAGGAAGCGCGACCGTCAAACAGTTGATCGGCCCGTCGCTCAAGTGCAGCCCAGGCAACGTGCATAAAGCCATTCCAGAGCCTGCTGTTGTAACCAGCTGTGGTCTGGGGAGTATGACGCTCCTCGACAGCTTGCGCCCCATGCTTTGGAAGCCGCCCCTCATCCTTACCGTGGCGAATATAGTGCAGAAGCGGGTTAACACCACTAGCTCTTACATCGGGATTAGTATCCAGATACCAGTCAGAATCGAAGCTTGCGCTCGGATCCAGCCCAACTCGTCCCCCTATCCTTAGATAATGCCCTATTGGATCCGTCTCCAAATCCATTCCTTGGTCACTGATAGAGCATTTTTGACTTGAATAAAACTTATAATCGAATAAACCGCTGTCAACAATCTCCTGAACTTCCGCCCGCCCCTCGCAAGAAGCTTTAGCGCGACCCAAAACGCCAAATAAATTACGCCAGGATAATCGACGACGATGACTACTCAACAGCTTTAGCTGCTGGGCTTGCTGGGTGAGCTTCAAATTTTGCGCTTCGATGATCTCCAACGCTTCATCGAGAGAGCCCGGACTGCCGATTCTTGTCATGTCTCAGTAAACTCAAGATTCGATAAAATCGTAATATTCCTGAGGAACACCACAAAAAATAACACTCTCGGAGGGTACGACACTGTACTTAACACACCGGCCCTGAGAAATTGCCAAATTATACATTGGCGCAATATAAAGCTCTTGCAACTGCGCATCGGAACCAAAGCCTTCTTGAAACAGTTCAAAGTAGCGCATGTAGGATGCTATAGAGCGCCAATAATACAACCCTGTACAGCAAAACTCAGAAAGCTCTTGCTTTTCACCAGTGAGGGCGACTGTTTGGCTATCCTTATTTTCCGGGACAACATTACTCCAATTTTTTCCGGATCCAACAAACGTTTCTAAATATCCTTCCACACCATCATCTAAAAAATCAGGGAATCGAAACCCCGGACGAAAAGTATCTATATTAAAAATCGTCAGGGACTCATCACTATTAAAAGAGCTCGCCTTAAGCCCCTGATACACAGTATCAGCCTGACCTTTTGTAGGTGAATCCAATATCACAACCTCAAAATTATCGAGCCCCAGCTTTTGGCATTTCTCGGCAACGAAATCCTTGATACCTGGCTGATCCAACGTAACAAAGAGAAACGCCTGAGAGTTGAAATAGTATGAAAACCCCTTGACGCTATGCTCAAACAACGTCTCGCCTTTTGCTTCCAGCATATATTTCGGTTTATCGAACCCAGCCTTGGCGAAACGACTGGAAAGGCCAGCCATAGGAAAAACAATCATGTTAACTAACCCGATTACGTATCTGAATTTCTAGCTTCCGGTACAAACGAAGCGCATTCGCCAGCATCGCTTTCTGACGATCAGGTCTGTCATAATGCAGAGGCAACATTGAGAGGAATAGATGCACGTTAATCGCAAGGATCTCAACCTCATCAAATCGTCCAGAAGAAAAAAATTCATTTCTAAAGTATTTTTCTATATCAATCAATTCACACTGTGTGGAAAAATCTATCTTCCAAACACCGAGATCCCGATCGACATTGAGCGAGTATCTTCCGGCGACAATAAAGTCGTAAAGGCCGACGACAGAATGATAGAATTTTGAAACATCGTACCTGGAGTCTCCAAAAATGGAAAAATTCCCATCGTAATCGATCCCTCGTGGATCAATAACCTTAATCGCTTGGGTGCGGCTATCGAACAAAAGGTTGCTAAAGCAAAAATCCCCATGAGATATGACCACATGTGAATCATTCGCCTCTGATATAAGTTCAGCAGATCGCTCAGCCATTTGCCTAAGGGAAACACCAGACTCGCCCACCTCTGCGCGGAACTCCTGATCTATCGAAATATTGGATGAATCGCAAAACTGCCTCAATCGCTCAAGGGTCTTTGTCAGATATAGCTTATTAAGGGATTCAAGATTAGGGGCATCGGGACGGTAGTTTGAAAAATCGTCTAGTATCGTTCTTGCCGCCCTGAAAATAGATATCCACGACCGGCCACCCAGGGCGCCAAATACAAACAGATCATTCAGCGGCATCCAGTATTGATACTCAAGACTGTAGCCGTCATCATCAGAAACTCCATGCGATGGGCTAAGCAAATTGGGACAATGAATACGCAAACGTGAAGGCAGGTACTCAAACCAATTCTTCTCTGCAAGGATTTTTTTATTATTACTACTCTTCTTTACTACCGATCTCGAGCAAATACTAAGCTCATTAAATGCACGCTCCGTAGTTAACTTACTTCTTGCTCTAAAGTAGCTGTTAATGTGTCCAAAATCCAACCACTCACCTTCGCAAGATATAGTCATTTCGCAATTCGATGAGTAATATTTCAGAGCCTCTGTAAAATTTCCGGAGTTCTCGATAATACCTTTCATTAAGACATGGGGGGAAGAAAAGGAGAAATACCCGGAAAGTACATCTTCTGATTCACCTGCCCAGACATCACTGAGAATAGGAACACCTTCAACGTAACTAAAAGTCGCGCGCTGGTAGAAACCCGAATTTTTATGCACAGAAAGGGCGTCACCTGTAGGGTAGGCCAAATCACGAAACAAAGTATCCCCATGAAGAACAGCAAGAGACTTGTATTGCTTCCCAGTCAGATTCCAACAGTACAGTATCGATTCACCGAGTGAAATACCTTCTGGTACGCGAAGAATAGAGATGCCCGCGCTTTCCAGCCAAGCCTCATCCACAGGATCGATCTTGAAAGAGCTTGGCAACGACAGGTATTTATCACCCTCCAAGCTGGAAATAGATTCAATCTGGTACGAATATAGTCGGCGATTACCAACGGGGAGAAAAGCTGGAGGCAACCGACCAACCTCTGATGCGAAGTCCTGATCAATATAGGAACCTGAAGTGATCAGTATCATCACACTAACTCCACGGCATCTTTCTCTTTGGCCAGGAGCTCTGAAACCTCTTCTCTCGACATATTGAAAAACTCTGATGGTCGAATCGCCCGATCATCCACATAAAAACCCTCATGCCCGCACCAAGGTTTTCCCACATAGATTTCATCAAAGGGGATATCGTGCTCCTTGAGCCAATCGACAATTATGGGAAGAGTGTTAGCCGCTATCTTCCCCACGTTACCCTGATATGTCCGTACGTTTCGACTTGTATTAATGACGATATCGAACCCAAGCGCCTTGTACTCTTTAATTCGACTAACCACACCCTCTACCGGTCTAGCGTTCCGATAGTCCCCGTCAGTGGTTACTGAAATCGTATGGTCCAAATCGATAATCAATCTTTTCACAAAAACCTACCTTCAATCGAAACGCGAACATGGAAGCCTATAACCAAATTTATTGGCTATATAAGATCGAGCACTCTCTGAGAATTCCCTGGGAATCCGCTTGATTGCATATTTATCTTTTCCCACACTACAATCATCTATAAAAACATCAATCTCTGAACGATCCCACTCCAACGATCTATCCCAAGGTAAATAAGTCACTGTATTACCCAGAACGAACCCTGGAGCATTCCTAGAGACTATTTTAATAGCCAATTGGTACCAAACCTCCTCGGTCGGGTATAAGGGGGGATCGGAACTTAAGCTACAGTATTCGTCCAATTCACCAACAGCATGAAACACGTCATCGACAAATTTTTCGCTAAAAAATGCGCCTTCATGACACCCTTTCATTACACCATCTGTGCGGATATCAAACTCCTCTCCCAAAGCTAAAGCCCCAAAGGACTCCAGCGACCTATGCCGTAAAATTGATTCCCGCCAAAAACCAGCTACCTTCCCTTTTCCTATCCCGGCATCAAATCGCTTGATATAGTCTTCCACACCATACCGAACAAACAGAGAGTTACTTGCCTCAAGCATAAAGTAATCAAATCCTACTCCACTATCTCTAAGCGCCCTTAAATTACTCCCATGAGCCTTATGCAAGCTAAAGGAATCCTTCCCCGTAGAAAATCTATCTGCGGTTATATGTATTCTCGATGCCACATCCGGTCGCAAATTCCCCACCCAAAAGATCAGCTCTTGATACACTGATTCGCTATCTTTATTAACATGCATAACGATAAGAGGATCTGCCAAAAAATTTAAAATATTAAGGCATTGATCGATTATCACCGCAGGCTCTTCATGCGCTGTAATACTAACTGCAACTCTCATAAAACCAACCTAAAAATGTCGGATACATCGCCAAAATGCAGCGACGGCACATCTTAAAATCTAAAAACGCTCTTTTTCAAAACGACCGAGTCTTTCATTTAAAAACCGACAACTCACTTCACTAAGACAATTCTAAAATTTGGAAACTTCGAATACATACTTTCTCGATGAATCATCACCTAGATCTTTGGGGATATAACGAAAATCACGAACCCCTTGACGACTTAAATACTCATTCACCACGCGAAAATGGTTTTCCTTTTGCTCGCCAAGCTGTTTTATCGAAGTGTTATCTCCATGCAAAACGCGGTTGTAGCAAATCTTATTGACATGCTTAAACGGGCCAACCTCGGAGAGCTTGAGGTACATATCGTAGTCGACCGCATTTACGATTTTCTCATCAAAACCTTCCGTCAAATTCCAGGCTCTCGCGGTAAACATACGGAAATGATGGCAAATCATCGCCGTGGTCAATTTTTCTCGGGAATATTGAGGCCAGTTATACCCATTGGAAATCAACTTGCCTTCGGCATCCACGTTCCTATTCGTGGTATACACACAAGCGAGCTTCTTGTCCGCAAAGAACTCACGCAAGCATACTTCAACCGCATCGGGCTCGAGATAATCATCGGAATCCAACTGTCCGATATAAAAACCACGGGTCAACTTAACCGCAGTATTCGACGCCGCGCCAATACCACCATTTTCTCTGGACACGAACCGTACACGCGGGTGACCGCTGTATAGAGATCGCAGCAACTCTCCAGTGCCGTCGGTCGAACCGTCATCACAGATGCACACTTCGAGATCTGATACGGTCTGATTCAACGCACTGTTGACACAGCGCTCAATTGTTTCCTTGCAGTTGTACGCTGGAATATAAATTGATACCAGAGGTACCTTTTTCATGACCGATTGCTTCAGGTCTTCTATCTTGCGATAGAAATAAGGCACCTTCTGCTGAACTATCTTAATTGTGATCTGCTTACCTGCTGCACGATCGGTTTCGTTTTCTTTTCCAGGCGGCTCTTGGTGGTAAGCCATACCACCATCCACAGCGCGGAAGTAACAGCCAGCACGGTACAGGCGATAGCCGAACTCGTTGTCTTCTCCTCCCCAGTGGGTAAACTCCTCATCAAACCAGCCGGCTTTATCCAGCCATTTTCGTGCAAACGCGACATTGCCACCGCTAAAATAGCGAAACGGGGAATCGCACAGGCGAAGATTGTCGGTCTTAGCGAAATGCTCCAGGCGCCAGTCCACTGAAACGGTATCTTTGACCGTATTGCCGACGGTGCTATTGGTTCTCACCTCCGGCAGCGAGGCTAGTAAATCAGGATTTTTTTCGATGTCATCCGCAGTCAGCTCTTCGGTGTCGATATACTTCCTGGGGCCAATCAAAGCCACGTCGTCATTGGAGAGCAACAGCTCCATGTATGACTGGACCCAAATTCTGCCAGGCGCCATGTCGCAATCAAGAATGGAAACATAGTCATATTTCGCAGTCCGAAGACCAAGATTTCGCACTGCACAGAGCTGATAGCCATAATCACGTTGGCGAACGAGCTTTATATCCAGCCGGTCTTCGTATTTACGAACAACCTTGGCAAGATCCTCCTTGCTACCGTCATCGGCCACTATCACTTCGTATGGAAAATCTGTAATCTGGGCTGCCAGGCAAGACAACGTGATGTCAAGTATTCGGGACCGATTGAACGTCGGAACCACAATACTCAAGCCCACATTTTCTGCTCCTTTGGACTCCCGGACAGTTACTCTCTCGTCTGCCCAGGAAAAGTCATTTGTCCCCTCCGGCAGTGGGGCCAGCGTCAATCCCTTCGGCCAGTCTGAAGGGATCGGATTAACGGCTTTATCCCCAAGGTCTTCGGATTTCCGCTTTTTCTGCTGCTCGCAAAACTTATGAATCGATGAAACTTCCGTTTCATCCAACACAATTTCACCGGCGTTATGCAGCATCAATTTCGTTACCGGATCCAATACTGCAGCAGCAACACCTTGGTCACTATTGGCCGCAATCGCTTTCTCACATAGCTCGATATTGAACTTTACAACACAGTCTCCATAGACCTTAGAAGCTTTTTTATACAACCCCAAGGCTTCTCCAAATTTTCCTTTGGAAAAAAGATCGTTTGCAGTTTTTATAAGTCTCATACAATTACACTTAAAACAAAGTCAGGTTTTATAAATTAATTGATTTTTAGTAGGGCGGCGCCCTTCTCGAAGGGTAGGCGCTGGAATGAATATGGAATCTCGCGCTTATCCAGGAGCGCCTTCCACTTTTCAACAATCTCATGCTCTTCAGGACGATCATAGTCATCAAGGATCACGAATATTTCGTGTCCTGCCATATAATCCAGCAACACAGGAAGCGCTGGATAACGCGCATTATCACAAGTTGCTCCTGGGGGACCGTCTATAAGCACCACCACCTTTTGCTTAATACCTTTATCAAGCGCTGCCATCTCGAAAAGCTTTTGAGAACAGTCGTAAAAGATATAGCTCTCCGAATCCACGGTCTGCTCAACCAATGGCGCGTGAACCAGATCCACAAACGCTTGCACGCCATGACTTGCCAAAATATCAGCGGTCTTCTTCAAATAGTCGTCATGATGTTCAAAAGTTATTACTTTTGGGGAGCATTCTTTCTGATTTTCGCCTGCGCCACGATTCCGACTATCCGCTAGCGCCTTCATCGCCTTGGCAAATAGGACGGTGGAAGTTCCACTCCCGAACTCAAGCACCAAGTCGGGGCGTTCTGTACTTACCACTTCCACCAAGTACTGTGCAACGTCACTACTGATCGGCCAACCGTGGAAATTCAGCGCTGGCTCACCGGTCTGGAAGAAGTCCTGAATGCCGATAAAAGCTTCAATTTGCTTTACGCTATTCGCAACAGACCTCTGAATCGCACTCTCAATGGAATGCTTGAAAGCTTTAGCATCTTGCCTCTGCGCATCCAGGCTCTCACTAAACAATCTGGTTATTTTGCATTCCAAATCTTTACGCTCAGTTCTTTCCTGCTCGATTTGCGCTTTTAGCTGAATAATCAAATTTTTCAGCTCTTCATTACCGTCTTTAACTTCCATTCTCATGCTTTCCGTATTGATATTATCAAGAGGTGAGTCATAGCGTGATTACCCTCAAGCAGCCTGTTACCTAGGACATGGTCTAGCGAAATCAATCACATCGAACTAAGCTTCCGCCCCTCGGACTTTCCTGCGATCAGATAGTGCAATAGAGGGTTGATCTTTTCTTGCGCAACGTCCGGGTAGGTATTCAGGTACCATTCCGTCGAAAAATGCGGACTTGGATCTCTTCGGTCTTCCGCGCCATAGAGGAAATAGTGCAATGCGGGGTCAATTCCACTTTCCGCAACGTCCTTGTTTTTTTCCAGGTACCAGACTTCATCAAAAAGTGAACATGACTTTATTAATGACAATTCTTTCGAATATAGATCCACTTTCTGAGATCTCTTTAATAGAGCCTTCCCCAGAATATTGAAAGAACGGGATCGCTCCCCCTGAGAATCAGGTTTAACTTCAGTCACAGCACGAAGCTCCTCGATCTCCACCTCAAGGGCCTGAGCTCTTTCCACGGCCTCTCTCTTTCTCTGACTGAGTTTCTGCAGCTTTTTGTTTTTAGACCTTATCTTCTCTTCCTGGTCCTCGATGGTCTTAGCCTGCTCCTGTGACTTAAGGAAGCAAGACTCGAATTGCTCCTGCACCCCATGTAGCTGAGTGAGCAATCTTTCGTTCATACTGGCAACAGTAGTGGCATCCTTTTCCGCCCGAGCCTTCTGCTCCATCAAGAGTTTGATAGCAGACAGCGGGCCATCCTGAGCATCACAAACGGAAGCACTAGCACCTAGCTCTCGCGTGAGATAGTCGACAATCTCGTTATAGACGGGACGAACTTCATTCAATTCAGATACTGCGGAATCCAACTTCTCTTTCAATGAAGCATTGGCAGCTTCACTCTCTGCAATTCTTTTATACTTCTCGCCCGACTCTATATAAAGTTCTTCCAGACGCTCTTGAACATCGTGAAGCTGAGCTATCAACAGGTCTCGCTCTTTCTCGATTTCTTTCTTCTTCACTTCAATTTCCTGCTTATTTCCCCAAAGACCAAATTAAAAATTTGCGCCCCAAATCCAACACGGACAGAGCCTTGCCTTAAATAAAATTCCCTAGTCGGTACCGAAAATATCTCGGGTATAGACTTTATCTTGCACATCATAAATTTCGGAGGTAAGTCGGTTTGCAAGGATCACATCACATTCTGTCTTGAACGCTCCAAGGTCTTTAATAACCCGTGAATGATAAAATTCATCTTCCTCCAGCACCGGCTCATATACGACAACTTCGATTCCTTTCGCCTTGATCCGCTTCATCACGCCCTGCATGGCGCTAGCGCGGAAGTTGTCCGAACCGGACTTCATGATCAGGCGGTAAACACCCACCACTTTGGGGTTGCGTTTGATCACGCTTTCGGCAACAAAGTCCTTGCGAGTGGTATTCGCTTCCACAATGGCCTGAATCAGGTTATTGGGCACATCTTCATAGTTTGCCAGCAGCTGTTTTGTGTCCTTCGGCAGACAGTAGCCACCGTAACCGAAGGACGGGTTGTGGTAGTGCTGGCCAATGCGCGGATCCAGGCCTACGCCGTCAATGATCTGACGCGTGTTCAGGCCGTGGGTTTCCGCGTAGGTATCCAGCTCGTTGAAGTAGGCAACGCGCATGGCCAGATAGGTGTTGGAGAACAGCTTGATCGCCTCGGCTTCGGTGCTGTCGGTAAACAGCACTGGTACATCCTGCTCCATTGCGCCCTGCTTCAGCAGTTCAGCGAAGGTTTCTGCACGGGCGGACTGCTCTCCGACGACGATGCGGGACGGGTGCAGGTTGTCGTACAGTGCGCGCCCTTCGCGCAGGAACTCCGGTGAGAACAGGATGTTTTCTGTGCGGAACGCTTCGCGTACTTTCTTTGTGTAGCCCACCGGTACAGTGGACTTGATTACCATGACCGCACCCGGGTTTATCGCCATTACATCGTCGATCACGGCTTCGACGCTGCTGGTATTGAAGTAGTTGCTATCCGGGTCGTAATCCGTCGGCGTTGCGATGATGACGAAGTCAGCACCCGCGTAGGCTATTTTCTTGTCTAGGGTCGCACGAAAATTGAGTGCGTCATTCTGCAGAAAGCACTCGATCTCGGTGTCTTCAATGGGGGACTGCTTCTGGTTAATCCGCTCGACTTTGGATTCGTCGATATCCAGTGCAACCACTTCATTGTGCTGCGCGAGAAGTAAAGCGTTTGACAGGCCTACATAGCCCGTTCCTGCAACTGCAATTTTCATTTTAACTGTGTACTTTCTTGCTTTAAATTAATTTCAATAACGTTGTTACGACTGCGACTCACCGGTTCCGTGATGGAGATCGCCTTTTTAACGAGACGGGTCGCGTAGAATCCTTCATCGTGACCAGCATCTGACTTCGAGTTTTGCGGTTTTGAAAAGGTGGATACCGGAGCACGACTTTGCGCCCCGGCAGCTGGCTGTCACCTACCGGCCATTAGAATGACAGTACGGCCGCAGTCCCCACGGCTATACGGTAAAGAATCTCGGTGATGTCTTTGGTCACCTGCAGCTCTCCCGCCTGGATCTTGGGCATAATCATTATTTCATCACCCGCGCGCAGCGTGCCGCGTAAACGGTTGTTGAACTTTCGCTCTTTGATGCGGCTGATGGTGCCGTCCAGATGCAGGACGACCAGCTCTTCAGTGTCCGCGTTATTAGAGAAGCCACCGGCCATCTCTATGTAGTCTTCGAGGGTGTTCGCCTCGTCAAATACCAGTGACGTCGGGAAGACCACTTCGCCTACCACGGAAACCGTCGACGCTCTCAGTGGCACCACCAGTTCATCGCCATCTTCGAGAAGCATTTCGCCAGCGCGATCATTATTCGCGAGCACCACCTGACCGCGAGGCTGCGCCTTGCGGGCTTTACTGATGAACTTCTGAATCATGGCCGCACTGTCTTTCAGGGAAGACTTGTCGGACGAGGTAACCGGTTGGCGGGTGAGCGCCTCCATTTCCAGCGCGTCAAGGGAACGGTTCAGGGCAACCTTCTGCTGCTCGGCCACACTCTTCCGGTACAGCTGGATCGCGAACGGGTCCGCATTGTCGCGGTAGCGGATGCGGTCGATCAGGTCGGCAAGCGTTGCGCCGTATGGCAGTACATAGGCTGCGGGGCCTTCCACTTCGCCTTTTACCCGTACGGAGATGGAGCTGATGTCGCTGTCGCTGACCAGTTCAATATGTGCCCCCGGGTACAGGGTGGCCTGCACTGCCTGATCCAGTGGCAGGTAGCTGGCCTGCTGCTGATCATCAATAATCTGGGTAATGCGGGCGTAGTTGGCGCGCGGCTTGGGTTTTGCCACCATGAGCATTTCACTCAGGCTGGTGGACTGGCCAAGAAATTCTATTTGCGCACTCTGCTGCACATCACCCTCAATCGTGATGTGCCCCTGACGCGCGCCGACCACAATGGAATCGCCGTTGCGCAACTGCAATGCGGGCATCTTGCCCGTCACCAGGAACTGGTACAGATCGACGCGCTGCAGCATTTCTCCCTGGCGCAGAACCCGGATATCAATGTAGCTACCGCTTTCACGCTCGATACCGCCGGCGCTGTCCAGGTAGTACAGCACCGAGTCCGAGGAATAGCCGTTATAGAGTCCCGGGCGCACCACGTTGCCGGTAACAAACACCTTGACCGGCTGGCTGGCCTCCAGGTTGGCATAGGCACTGACGTTGCTCTTGAATACGCGCTTTACGTGGCGCAGTACAAATTCGTTGAGTGCGCCGTTCTCCACGCCCGCCACATGCACCGGCCCGACTTCGGGGATGAAGATATTCCCCTGTGGGTCCACCGGCAGGCTCGCACTGAAGCTGTAGGCACCCCAAAGCTGCAGGTTGATCTTGTCACCAATGGTGATGCGGTAGCTCGGATTGAAGCCGCTGAATGGTTGATCGCGGAAGGCACCCTGGAACAGGGACTCACCAAATACCGGGATCCCACCGTCGCTGCGACGCTGCGGACCCGGTAAGGCCGGAGATGTTTCGCCGGCAATGCCCGCGGCGGCAAGCCGCTGTTCGGTGAGTTTATCGATCTGCTGTGTTTCCAGCGCCTGTACCTGCAACCCAAGGCACAGCATGCTCAAGGCGCTGACGCGATAAAGCCAGTTGATCATTTTTCTCGATGTTTTTCTGTTCATGCAAATACGGGAACTCAAAAGTGAACTGCAGGTTATCCGGTGGCTGCGGTATCAGATCCGGTGATCTTTGATACTCGCGATCATCATGCGAATAACGCCATAGATCAGTAGCAGCACGACTGCCAGGCTGATCAGGTTGTATATTTTCCTTGGGAACCTGGCTTCTTCCGCCATGGACGGGCGGGATACCACTATCAGGTGCTTTAATCGGCTGGATGCCTCCATACGCGCAGTTTCCAGTGCTTTCAGCGCTGCCTGATACGCGTCCATGGCAAACTGGAGGTCCAGCTGCAGGTTCTGGAAGTTGGCACTCAAACTGTTGAGACGCACCCCTGTGTGGTCACCGGAAACACCGACGATACGCGCTTTTTCCTGCTCGATTTGATTTTCCAGGGCGGCAATTTCTGTCTCGATCGAGACGATTTGCGAAGAGCCCGCATTGAGGTAGGTTTTCGAGGCCGAGAGCTTGGCTTTCTGTTCAGACAGGCGGGCCTCCAGCCCCTGGATAATACTGCTGATACCGCGGGTCAATTCTTCCGGGCTGACCACCTCATTTTGATTCTGGAAGTCCAATATTTCCTGCTTGGCCGCGCGCAACTTTTCCTGTGCTCGATCCAGCTCGGTACGCACGAAGTTCACCTGCTTTTCGGCAAGCTCGTTGCTGACTGCATTGACAAAATCTTCGGATTTTCTGGTGATGGTCTGGATCAGTTTGCGGGCAAATTCCGGCTCGAAGGCCTGGACTTCTATACTGACAATGCCCGTGACCTCATCGAAGGAGACTCCGATGTGTTCGCGGTAGTAATCCAGGTAGTCCTCACGGGAAGCGTCCGTCTCCAGGCGCGAGAAATAATCGTACCGATCGCTTTTATAGTAGGAGGCAAGCTCCAGCTCTTCATCCAGGTAAAGCGCCATATCCAGCGACTGGATATAGTTCACCACCAAGTGCGCGTCCTGACTACTTCCGGAAATGCCCGGCATCAGCATGCCGAGGGTGCCATCAACGCTCTGTTCCGCGCCATTTTCCTTTACGATCAGTTGTGTGGTACTGACGTAACGCTCAGATACCCAAAACATGTAGTAGGCCGTCATCAGCAGGAGAGGCAATACCACCACCAGGCCGACGCCAGCCACTGTGCTCATGCGGCCAACTCTGTCCGCAAGCTGGTAGCTTCGGGTTTTCAAACGGACACCGACATTTTTTACGGCTTTCAACACTGGGGGGTTACCACTTTTTACCGGCAAGTTTGATGCTTTCTGTTCACTGTTCATTAGGCTTATTGAATCACTGCTTGTGCACGCGCACTGGCTTTTGGCGCGGGCACGTTGTTCTGGTAAATATCAATTGCTGCCTGGACGGTATCGTGCAGCTGCATTCCTTCCGGCCCCAGGTAGATACCCACATCGCAGTTTTCCCGCAGTGTGGACATACTGTGGGCAACGATGATGAAGTTTGCGGTTTTACGCTTCTCGGCAATCACTTCCCGGCACTTGTGCTTGAAGTGGGCATCGCCTACGGACATCACTTCATCCACCAGATACCAGTCAAAATCGACAGCAATACTCAGGCCAAAGGCGAGGCGCGAACGCATACCAGAGGAGTAGGATTTGACCGGCGCATCGAAATAATTGCCGATCTCGGCAAACTCCTGAACCCGGTCCAGTACACGTCGACGTCCGCTGCCCCAGATACCGTGGAGGCCGCAAATAAACGCGGCGTTTTCACGGCCGGTCATGCTGCCCTGGAAGCCGCCCGACAAGCCCATCGGCCAGGAAATGCGCTGATCGGTAATGACGCGACCGTGGTCGGGATAATCGATCCCCCCCATAATCCGCAGCAAGGTGGACTTGCCGGCGCCATTGCGCCCGAGAATGCCGATATTCTTGCCTTCGGGAAACACGGCATTGACACCCCGGAACAGCGTTTTTCGCCCATGCGGGGTGCGGTAGGATTTGGTGAGGTTGCGCAGCTCAATCATCGGCTACGCACCAGGTCTCGCCACTGGCCACGGTACACCAGCAACCCAAAGGCCAGCGTTACCAGGGCGCTCATCGCCAGGTACTGCAAATCGGCGAACTTGCCGTGGTAGTCCGCATAGAGCCCGCTGCGCGTCAGCTCGATCATGTGCAGCACAGGGTTCCAGGACAGATAGGGGTGGAACTTCTCCGGCAGCTGCTCCAGAGAGAAGAAGACCCCCGAGAGGAAGTACATCGGGCGCTGGATGACAGGGGCAAACTTGGCCGCCTCTGGGTAGCGCTCGCCGACCACACACAGTGTCAGCGCCAGCCCCAGGCCAAAGCCAAGAATTGCCAGGTTCGCGACCACCAACAGGAGGAAGCTGTTAAAGGGCGCGGAAATACCAAACCAGCGGAAGCCAAACCAGAATATGGCAAGGCTGCCGATATAGATGGTGAACTCGAGTAGCACTCGGGAAATGACCGCATCAAACGGGCGCAATTGCCGGTAATTGAACAACCCGCGGTTGGCCGAGACCGCCGCCAGACCTTTGGAAAAGCAGTGACTGAAAAACAGGAATGGGGCGATTCCGGCCAGCATGAACAGTGCTGTCGGGATACCCGGATAGAATTCACGGCCGATAAGACTGAATATGGCCACCAGAACGAGCATGTGCATGGCTGCTTCGAGCAACACCCACGCATAACCGAGACGCCACTTGCCAAAGCGGGTCTTCATCTCGCGGATCAGGAGTGCGCGGATCACGTCACGCTGGATCTGCCAGGGGCTGCGGTGGATGTTTGGATGCATGTTGAGCGTTCGGATTCTTATTACTACTGACGTGCCGCCGATATACCCCAAGGCAGCCCCCCTAATTGGGGAAAATTTCTGTCAAGAGATCCTTCTCGACCACCCATCCACCTAAAATGTGACAGGGTTCCGTGCAACAAGCGCGGAATTGTACAAGAACAGGCGTCTAAAAACACCTGTAACTCGATTACATACCATTACAGACAGCATGGACTTGTAACCGGGTGTAACAGGGAAAACAACGTCCCGCGGCCATTTTTTGACCAGGCCGCAGGAGTTCCCGTCACTCCTTGGAAGACTTTACCAACGGGCTCCACCAGGACTCGCCCTGCAGGTACCACTGGATGGTTTTTTCAATTCCGGAGGAAAAAGACTCCACCGGTTCGTAGCCGAGCTCACTTCGAGATTTGGACGGGTCGATGGCATAGCGGCGGTCGTGACCTGAGCGGTCGGTGACGTAGGTGATCAGATCTGCAGAGCGGCCCTCTTTGGCCCGGCTTGCGTGCGGGAACCGGTCAACCAGATCCGGCTTGCCGGCAAACTCTTTATCGACCAGCTCACAGATCAGTTTGACGATGTCGATATTGGCCCACTCGTTGATACCGCCAATGTTGTAGCACTCACCCAGGCGTCCCTTTTTAATCACCAGCTCAATACCGCGCGCATGGTCTTCCACATACAGCCAATCACGGATCTGCTGGCCGTCACCGTAAATAGGTAGCGGCTTGTCATTCAGGATATTGGTGATGACCAGCGGGATCAGCTTCTCCGGGAAGTGGTAAGGCCCGTAGTTGTTGGAGCAGTTGCTGGTGGTGACATTCAGGCCATAGGTGTGGTGGTAGGCGCGCACCAGGTGGTCGGACGCGGCCTTGCTCGCGGAGTACGGGCTGTTGGGCGCGTATGGGGTGGTCTCGCTGAAGGCGGGATCATTGGGTTCGAGTGTGCCGTAGACCTCGTCGGTAGAGACGTGGTGGAAACGGTGACCCTCTTTATTCAGCCCCTCATCCAGCCAGATTTTCTTTGCCGCTTTGAGCAGGCTGTGGGTGCCGATGATATTGGTTTCGATAAAGGCATCCGGACCAGTGATGGAGCGGTCCACGTGACTCTCCGCGGCAAAGTGCACCAGGGTGTCGATGTGGTGCTCTTTCAGCAGGGTCTCCACCAACGGGGTGTCGCAGATATCGCCGTGGCAGAACACGAAGTTCGGGTTATCCGCTACCGGATCCAGGCTGGCTTTGTTGCCCGCATAGGTGAGCGCATCCAGCACAACGACCTTGTCTTGCGGGTAGGTTTTCATCCAGTAGTGGACAAAGTTGGCGCCGATAAAGCCGGCACCGCCGGTGACCAGTAAGTTGCTCATTTTTGCAGTTCCGTTGTGTTGAGGGCAGCCCGGAGTACCTGACGCCAGTGCTTCAGCTCGACGCCCGCCTCTTTTACCAGTCGACTTTTATCCAGCACGCTGTATGCGGGACGCGCGGCCGGGGTCGGGTAGTCGGCGGTGGCGATGGGGCCAACCTTTACCTGTTTGTCTTGTGGCAACAGGCCAGCCGATTTGCCTTCTTCGAAGATGGCCACCGCGAAGTCGTACCAGCTGGCGGCACCGGCATCGGTGCAATGGTATATGCCTTTGGCTTCGCTGTTCTCTGCCAGTGCATAGATACTTTGCGCCAGGGTGCCGGCCCAGGTCGGGGTACCGATCTGGTCGGCCACTACGCCGAGCTGATCCCGCTCATTCATCAGGCGCAACATGGTGGTTACGAAGTTGCCGCCCTCACGGTCGTACACCCAGGCCGTACGCACGATGATGGCTTCCGGCAGGATGGCCTCGATGGCCTCTTCACCGCGGGCCTTGCTCTCACCGTATACACCGAGAGGTTTACGGTAATCTTCTGGCTTGTATGGGTGGGACTGCTGGCCATCGAACACGAAATCCGTAGAAACGTGAATCAGGCGCGCCCCCAGCTCACGGCATGCGAGGGCCAGGTTTTCCGAGCCACGCGCATTGATCGCGTGCGCCTGTTCGATATCGGATTCCGCTTTGTCTACCGCGGTATAGGCAGCGGCATTGATGACAACGTCTGGCTTTGCCCCACCCAGAACAGAGAACACCTGCTCTTTATTGGCAACATCCACGGTGTCGCGACCGTGGGCGACCAGCGTTACGCCAGCAGGCACCTGTTTTTGAAGCTGCTTGCCCAGCTGACCGTTTTTACCGGTGATCAGGATTTTCATTTTTATCGCGCTCCCGATCCATCAAAGATCATCAAAGACAACGGCATCTTTCAGCAGCTTGCCTTCGGCGTCTTTGGCGGAAAGCCTGGGTTGCTCACCATTGACCAGCGGCCATTCGATGCC
Source organism: Microbulbifer hydrolyticus (assembly GCF_009931115.1). NCBI lineage: Bacteria > Pseudomonadati > Pseudomonadota > Gammaproteobacteria > Cellvibrionales > Microbulbiferaceae > Microbulbifer > Microbulbifer hydrolyticus. The sequence continues at coordinate 3,235,642 of NZ_CP047491.1, forward strand.
GATTTCCGGGTCGTCCCAGCGCAGGGAGTGCTCGTGCTCGGGCGCGTAGTAGTCGGTACATTTGTATACAAACTCAGCGGACTCACTGGTGACGTAGAAACCATGGGCAAAGCCTTCCGGCACCCACAGCTGCCGCATATTGTCGCTGTTCAGCAAGACGCCTACCCACTGGCCGAACGTGGCTGAGCTTTTGCGCAGATCTACCGCAACGTCGAACACTTCACCGGCGGTGACGCGCACCAGCTTGCCCTGGGTGCTCTGGGTCTGGTAGTGCAGGCCGCGCAGGATGCCCTGCCCGGATTTGCTGTGGTTATCCTGTACGAACGTGCGTTCGGCACACTCGCGGTTGAAGAAGTCCTGACGGAACGTTTCCAGGAAGAAACCGCGCTCGTCGCCAAAGATTTTGGGCTCGATGATTTTTACATCGGGGATTGTGGTATCGATTACTTTCATATCAACGTGTGAACCGGTGGTCGCGGCCGGACTCGGCGATCAACTGCATCAAATACTCTCCGTAACCACTTTTCATGAGTGGCTGCGCCTGCTTCTCAAGCATCTCTGCATCGATAAAGCCTTTACGGAAAGCCACCTCTTCCGGGCAGGCCACCTTCAGGCCCTGGCGGCGCTCAATGGTCTGCACAAACTGGGCGGCCTCCAGCAGGTTGTCATGGGTACCGGTATCCAGCCAGGCGGAACCGCGCCCCATCAACTCAACGTTCAGCTTGCCCTGCGCCAGATACATGCTGTTGAGATCCGTGATCTCCAGCTCGCCGCGGTGACTGGGTTTGATTTCACGCGCCAGGTCACAGACCTGATTGTCGTAGAAGTAGAGACCGGTAACCGCATAATTGGACTTTGGCTGGGCCGGCTTTTCTTCGATACTGATGACTTTACCGGAACTGTCGAACTCGGCTACACCGTAGGCGCGCGGGTCGGCGACATGATAGCCAAACACGGTGGCGCCCTCTGTTCGCTGGTCGGCATTTTTCAGCACTTCGTTGAAACGTTCCGCGTAGTAGATGTTGTCGCCCAGCACCAGTGCACTGGGGTTGTTGCCCACATGCTCACGGCCAATCAGGAAGGCCTGCGCCAGGCCATCCGGGGAGGGTTGTACTGCATAGGTAAGGTTAATACCCCACTGGCTTCCGTCATCCAGCAGCTTCTGAAAAAGCGACTGCTCTTCCGGCGTGGTGATAATCAGGATATCCCGGATGCCCGCCATCATCAGCGTGGTCAGCGGGTAGTAGATCATGGGCTTGTCGTACACTGCCATGAGCTGCTTGCTGACACCTTTGGTCAGTGGGTACAGCCGGGTGCCGGAGCCGCCCGCCAGTATGATTCCTTTTCGACTGGATGCATTCCCTGTTTCCATCTACTCCCCCAATTGAGATTTTGAGTACTTATTGGTTGGATAATTTACAGTAATTTGAAGGCTACTTACCTCGACGTAATCACTGCTTTTACTTCCGTGTGTTACTCCCACCATTTAACCGGGAGTTCAATTCCCCCCGCAGTGGAATTCTTGTTCATTTGCGCGGGATGATTCGCAGGCTTTGCCTGCTCACCCCTTCGGGGTCGCTGGTGCGCCAGCCCTGCCGCCTACGGGCGCTCTGCGTCGCCTGCGGCTCCTTGTGAACCGGGAGCTTTACCTCGCTCCCGGGCAGTTCTGCCAAATTAAAAAAGGCCGCATCCTTTCGGATGCGGCCTTTTTTAATTTGGTGGAGCTAAGCGGGATCGAACCGCTGACCTCAACACTGCCAGTGTTGCGCTCTCCCAGCTGAGCTATAGCCCCAAAGTTGCTTTCCTGTTTGGGTTTCCCCCGAAAGCGAGGCGCATTTTAACAGCGGCCCCTCGCGTGTCAACCAGAAAAAACAACTTTTTAATCAAATAGTTAGAGGCGTACAGGAGAAGTTCGCCTGCCGCTCTTTGTGGATGCAGGGTCAGCCGCTGGCCCCGCACCCACCCTCAAAGCAGCTCAGGCCACGGCTTCTTCGCGCTGCTGCTGCCCTTCCAGGAACTCTCGGAGCCCAGCACCGATGTCCGCATGGTGCAGGCCGTACTCGAACTGAGCCTTCATGTAGCCCAGCTTGTTACCACAATCGTGACTGTGACCAACAATCCGGTAGGCATCCACGCTCTGGATCTTCAACAGCTCGTCAATCGCGTCGGTCAGCTGGATCTCACCACCGGCACCGGGCTGAGTTTGCTCCAGCAGGGCCCAGATTTCCGCGGGCAGCACGTAGCGGCCTACCACGGCCATATTGGAGGGGGCCGCATCGACGCTGGGCTTCTCTACCATGCCGTCAATCTTGGCTACGCTGCCTACCTTCAGGTCGGCACCCAGGCAATCGACTACGCCGTATTTGCTGACCTCTTCCCAGTCGACCGACTCCACCATGATCTGGCTGGCACCGGTCTGCTCGAAGTTGCGCACCATGGCAGCCAGGTTGGTCTTGGTCAGGTCGGACGCATATTCATCCACCAGCACATCTGGCAGCAGCACCGCGAAGGGGTTGTCACCCACTACCGGGCGCGCGCAGGCGATGGCATGCCCAAGGCCTTTCGCCTCGGCCTGGCGCACAGAGATTACGGTTACGTCGCGCGGGATGATTGCACGTACTTCGTCCAGCAGCTGGCGCTTCAGCCGGTGTTCCAACTGGGCTTCCAGCTCGAAAGAAGTGTCAAAGTGGTTGGCGATGGCGTTTTTACTGGCGTGAGTAACCAGGACAATTTCCTTGATCCCGGCCTTGACCGCTTCATTCACTACGTACTGGATGAGCGGCTTGTCGACAATCGGCAGCATCTCTTTCGGGATGGCCTTGGTGGCCGGCAACATACGAGTCCCCAACCCCGCAACTGGAATGACTGCTTTTTTCACATTAGTCATATTTTTTCCTTTTTCTTGAAATACTGCTCGGTTAATCCATTAATCCTAGATCTGGTGGAATTCTACCGGCGAAATGTGACAGTTGTCACACAAAATCCCCGGATTGCTACATTTTGTTGCATTTTTGTTCAATTGACCGCCGTTTGCGCATAAATATACACACGCAAAAAAAATGCCACTCCGGGCAACCGGGTGGCATGCGGCTGCCCGCACCTCCGATCGACACCAGAGGTGCGAGCAAGTTTAGGCCAGGCTTGCGTACTCTTTCTCCCAGCGCTTCAGCACCTTCTTGCCCGCGCCGCCGAGCACATCGATGGCCTGGCGCAGGCGCGCGCGGCTGAGATCGGGGCCGAGCAGATCCATGGCGTCCATCACCGAGAAGCTGGCGGTGGTGCCGCTGATGGCCACAAACAGCGGCGCGTTAAAATCTTTCAGTTTGATATCCATCTGCGTGGACAGCTCCTTCACGGCGGCGAAGATGTTGTCCTTGCTCCAGCTGCGCAGGGCTTCGAGCCGCCACAGTGCGAACTGCAGCAATTTCTTCTGCTCATCCAGCTCCAGCTTGTTGCCGGCAAAGCTGTCTTCGGTCAGCGGCAGTTTGCCGGCGGCGAGGAAGCTCACCAGTGGCATAAAGTCACCGAAGGTCTCCATGCGGCCCTTGGCCTGGGGCAGCACCTTGAGCAGGTTGTCGCGGTTCAGCAGCCAGCTTTGCAGGCGGTCCGCCAGTTGCTCGTCTTCCAGCTCGCGGATCCACAGGCCATTCAGCCAGCTGAGTTTTTCCACATCGAATACCGGGCCACCGAGGGACACGCGCTGGATGTCGAAGTGCTTGAGCATTTCGTCCAGGGTGAACTTCTCGCTCTCGTCCGGCATGGACCAGCCCATGCGGCCGAGGTAGTTCAGCAGGGCCTCGGGCATAAAGCCGGCGCGCTGGTAGTAAAGGATCGAGGTGGGGTTCTTGCGCTTGGACAGCTTGGTCTTGTCCGGGTTGCGCAGCAGTGGCAGGTGGCACAGCACCGGCATCTCCCAGCCGAAGTATTCGTACAGCAGCTTGTGCTTGGGGGCGGAGTTGATCCACTCCTCACCGCGCAGTACGTGGGTGATTTCCATCAGGTGGTCGTCGACCACGTTGGCCAGGTGGTAGGTGGGCATGCCGTCGGACTTGAGCAGCACCTGGGCATCTACCTGCGCCCAGTCGATCTCGATGGGGCCACGCAGCAGATCCTCTACCACACAGGTGCCGCTTTCCGGCACGTTCATGCGCACCACGTAGGGCTCGCCGGCGGCCTTGCGCTTCTCCACCTCTTCCGCCGGCAATGCCAGGTCGGAGGGCTTGAGAGTTGCCTTGCCAGACTCCTGCAGTTGCGCGCGCAGGTGATCCAGCTCTTCCGCGGTACGGTAACAATGGAAAGCGTGACCCTTGGCGACCAGCTCTTCGCAGTATTTCTTGTAAATGTCGCCGCGTTCACTCTGGCGATACGGCCCGTGGGGGCCGCCCACGTCCGGCCCTTCCTGCCAGTCGAGCCCGAGCCAGCGCAGGCTGTCCAGGATCGCCTGTTCGGACTCCGGGGTGCTGCGGGCCTGGTCGGTATCTTCGATACGCAGCACAAACTGGCCACCCTGGGCCTGGGCGAAGCACTGGTTGAACAGGGCAATATAGGCAGTACCTACGTGGGGGTCACCGGTGGGGGAAGGAGCGATACGGGTTCTTACGGTCATAAGTCGCCTGATTAGGTTGATTTACATCAATGGCTGGATTTGAGGCGCGGCATTATATCGGTCGGATCAAGGGGCGCACAGTGGGCCAGAGGTTCGAATCGCGTTTCGACAGTCCCCTCCGATGCCAAAACCTGCTTGCAACCCCCCCCATAACAACTATTTTTCATGTAGAGATCGCGCAGTACTCCTACCCACCGACCCACACAATAAGGCCACGCCCGGCAGGAACGCACTTCGATGTTGATTGCGCATTTAGGCGACAAAATTCACCACCCCGAAAACACCCTGCCCGCGTTTGAGGCGGCCCATGGTCTGGGTGCCTGTGCGATTGCCACGGAAGTACAGTTCAGCAAGGAGCAGACCCCGTGGTGCTGCGCCGGCGTTGGCGTCGAACTTTCCCATGCGGGAATCTCAACCCCGCTGCACCTTCTCAAAGACAAGGACCTGTACACATTGCCGGTATCAAGTTTCCGGGACCTGGTGGAATGGGCTATCCGGCACCGGCACCTGGAATGGTTTGTGGAGCTGAGCCCGGAGACGTTGCAGGCCACCGGCGCGGAAACGGCACTTCACCGGCTGCTGGATGAAATTCACGGTTCTACCGATCCGTTCGTGGTGCTCACATCGGATCTGCGCAGCCTGCGATTGGCGCGCAACCTCGGCTTTGATCAGGTGGCCCTGCGCGTTCCCAATGTGGCGCGCAGCCTCTCCGTAGAAGTCGTGACTCTGGCGCCGGATTACCTGTTCATTGACCACGCCACCGTCGATTGCCAGGAACTGCCGCCCGGGCCCTGGCAATGGGTGGTGCACGAGATCAACACGGCGCAGGGCGCGGTGCACTGGCGCCACCGCGGGGCCCACCACATCCTGACGGGGAACCTGCCGCTGTTGATGCGCTCCCGGGAGGCCAGCAATGTCTATGGAATATGATGTTCTGGTTGTCGGCGCCGGTATCCAGGGTGCAGGGGTCGCTGAAGCGCTGACCGCTGAAGGCCACCGTGTGGCCATCCTGGAGCAGGAGTCCATCGCCCACGGCACATCTTCCCGCTCCTCCAAGCTGATTCATGGCGGGCTGCGCTATCTGGAAAGCGGGCAGTTCTCACTGGTGTACGAATGCCTGAAGGAGCGCCGCTGGTTGCTGGCCAACAAGCCGGACCTGGTGCACATGGTGCCCTTCCTGATCCCGGTTTACCGGCACAGCCGCCGCCCCGCCTGGAAAATTCGCCTGGGACTCAGCTTGTACGCCCTGCTGGCCGGGCTCTTCTCTTCGCAGTCGCGCTTTCGCTCCATCAGTCTTCAGGACTACGACGCGCTGTGCGGGCTCAACGGCGACGACCTGTTGGCGGTGTACCGCTATTACGACGCGCAGACAGACGATGCCGCACTCACCCGAGAGGTCATCCAGAGCGCGCTGCGCGGTGGCGCCGAGCTGATCTGCCCGGGAAGCCTTGTGGGCGCCGAGGTCACCGACAAGTTTGTGCGCGTGGATTACTTCCATGAGGGCCTGCTCAATACCCTGCACTGCCGCGCACTGGTGAATTGCTCCGGCCCCTGGATCGAAGACACCAACAGCAAGTGCTCCCCCAGCGCCAAGTTGCCGCCGCTGGAACTGGTTGCCGGCACTCATATCCAGGTGCCACTGAAACTCGCCAACAAGATTTTCTACGTGGAAGCCGAGGACGGCCGCGCGATATTCGTGATGCCCTGGCAGGGCGAGACGCTGGTGGGTACGACTGAGCGCCCCTATCACGGCGATCCATCCGAGGTCGCTCCCACGCTGGAAGAAAAGGCGTACCTGCTGCGCACCCTGAAGCAGTATTTCCCGGAAACCCGCCCGCTGCAGTTGAACGAACTGAGCGACAGCTTCGCCGGCCTGCGGGTACTGCCCCTCGCCAACAGCAACCCGTTCTCCCGCAGCCGCGAGACCATGATCTGCAGTGATAATCCCAAACGCCCTCGCATCGTGGCGGTCGCCGGTGGCAAGCTCACCAGTTACCGGGCAACCGCCCGCAGCGTGGTGAAAAAGCTGCGCCCGCTGCTCGCTGACGAAGAAGACTGGGCACCGGCCGTTGCTTCGCAGGAAGCCGATGCCGAGGTCAGCGCCAAAGAGCGCAACCTGTAGCCCGCGGCTGAAAGCAGGCCGGGTCAGCGCTCGTTATCTTGTTATACTGCGCGCAGTTCTATCGCCTGATCGTTGTTTATGCCCCAGTCTCCCCACACCGCATCGCCCCCTACGCCCATCACCTCCGGAACAGCAACCGCGGTCTCTCACCGCTTCTGCACTGCACCGCTGATGGACTGGAGCGACCGGCACTGCCGCTATTTCTGGCGGCAGTTCAGCAAGCATGCGCTGCTCTATACGGAAATGGTCACCACCGGCGCGATCCTGTTTGGCGACCAGGAGAGCCACCTGGATTTCAATGTGGAGGAGCAACCAGTGGCGCTGCAGCTCGGCGGCAGTGATCCGGAAGACCTGGCACGCTGTGCGCAGATTGCAGAACAGTGGGGTTACAGTGAGCTGAACCTGAATTGCGGCTGCCCCAGTGATCGGGTCAAGCGTGGCCGCTTCGGCGCCTGCCTGATGGCGGAGCCGGATCTGGTGGCGGAGTGCCTGGGTGCAATGAAAAGCGCAGTGTCGATTCCCGTCACCGTGAAGCACCGCATCGGCATCGACGACATGGAAGATTACGCCGGCTTGACTCGGTTTGTGGAAGCCCAGGCCGGCGCCGGTATCACCACCTTTATCGTGCATGCCCGCAAAGCCTGGCTGAACGGCTTGAGCCCCAAGGAAAACCGCGAAGTACCGCCGCTCAAATACGATATGGTGTACCAGTTGAAACGGGATTACCCCGAGCTGGAAATTGTGCTCAACGGTGGCATCAACACACTGGACGAGTGCCGTGAACATTTACAGCAACTCGATGGTGTTATGCTCGGACGCGCGGCCTACCAGACACCCGGTCTGCTCGCGGATGTGGATGCGGCGCTGTTTGGTGGCGAGCCCGGGCCAACCCCGGCTGAGGTCATACACAATATGCTGCCGTATATCGAGCGCGAACTCGCACGCGGGCAGCGGCTGAATCATATTACGCGACATATGATGGGGCTTTTCCAGGGGGTTCCCGGTGCGCGGCGCTTCCGCCGGCACCTGAGTGAGCACGCACACACCGCCGGCGCGGGGCCGGAAGTGCTGGAACAGGCACTGGCCCTGGTGACGGTCGCCGCGTAATCAGCGCACAGAAAGAATCAGTCTTCAAAAAGGAAGTGGGGAAAATGAATAAACTTGATCAACTCAAAAAGCGCAGTCTGGTTGTGGCGGATACCGGCGATATTGAAGCCATTCGCCGCTACCAACCGGAAGATGCCACCACCAACCCCTCGCTGCTGTACAAGGCGGCGCAACTTCCCCAGTACGAGCAACACCTGAAAGACTCCCTCGCCTGGGCCGAGCAGAAAGGCGGCGGTGGGATCTCGCTCGCGTCCATGAAGCTTGCCGTGGCCATTGGCCACGAAATTCTGCAGATCGTGCCCGGGGTTGTTTCCACCGAAGTGGACGCACGCCTTTCTTTCGATACCGCGGCCAGTATCGACTACGCCCGCCAGCTGATTGCCCTGTACGAGCAGGCGGGAATCGGGCGCGAGCGCGTACTGATCAAGCTCGCCTCTACCTGGGAAGGTATCAGCGCTGCATCCGTGCTAGAGCACGAGGGTATTCACTGCAACCTGACGCTGCTGTTCAGCGAGAGCCAGGCCATTGCCTGCGCGGAAGCCGGGGTCACCCTGATCTCTCCGTTTGTGGGCCGTATTCTCGACTGGTACAAGGCCAGCACCGGGCGCGATGACTACACTGCGAACGATGATCCCGGTGTACTTTCCGTCACCAGCATCTACGAGTACTACAAGTCGCGCGAGTACCCCACCATCGTCATGGGTGCGAGTTTTCGCAACACCGGGGAGATCGAAGCGCTGGCCGGCTGCGACAAGCTCACCATCAGCCCGCAACTGTTACAGGAGCTTCAGGACGACACCGGCACCCTCGCCGATGGCCTGAGCAGCGACATCGCCAGCCAGGAGCGCCCCGCCAGTACGATGCAGGAGCCGGAGTTCCGCTACCAGCTCAATGCCGACGCGATGGCGACGGAAAAGCTGGCGGAAGGCATCCGCAACTTTGTCGCCGATCAATTGAAGCTGGAGGCGCTGCTGCAACAGTCGCGGTAACGCCCTCGCCTACGGAATGCCAACGCCATCATTCGCTGTTACTGAAGAAGGAACCTCTACCATGCTGCAACAGATTCGCAAACTGTTCGACCAGATTGGCCGTGGGGAGAGTGTGGAAGTACAGACGGAGAAAGATGTGCGCATGATCAGTGCGGCACTGATGGCAGAAATCGCCACGGCGGACCAGAAGGTGGATGAGCGCGAGCGTTCTGCCCTGGTGCGCCTGCTGCGGGAACACTACCAGCTGGACGAAGAGACCGCCCGCGGGATGGTGGAGCAGGCGCTGACAGAGCGGCACGAGGCCACTTCGCTTTACGAGTTCACACAGACGGTCAACGACAACTTCAGTGAGCGGGACAAGTATCTGCTGGTGAAGCAGATGTGGGAGGTCGCCTTCGCGGATGGGGAGATCGACGCGTTCGAGGAACATCTGATCCGGCGCGTATCCGAGCTGATCTACCTGCCCCACGGGCTGTTTACCCGCGCGCGCGCCGAGGCCCGGGATGGTGGTCTCACCGAGTAAAGGTCATCAATTTGAGAAAATGGGGTAACAGCGAGATGCCGAACGGCATTTAGTGATTGACCACTGACTTGGCGTCCTGTGCGTCTTGCTCTGTCTCCAGCGCATGCACCAGGTCCCGGAACGTAGCTTCGTTCTGCTCGTTCATACTCATCAGCACACGGTGCGCTTCCAGCACCATGTCGCGGGCGGTGTGTTCATCCGGCGCATTGCACTTTAGTGGTGCAGGCTCCACCTGGTATGCATCATTATCGGCATCACTGGAAATATCCATCAGCTCTTCGAAGCCCATGGAGTCCAGCAGGTGCAGGAGACCGCGATCTTCACAAAGCACAAGAGGCTTGCCGCCGTTGCGCTCTGCGCTGCGGAAAGCGATCTTAGCCATCAACCCCAGCGTGGTGCTATCGACACCATCTGTGTCGTGCATATCGAACACCACACCGCGGAATTCGCCGTGGGAAAACATCTTGTCGATAAAATTATCAAAAGACGTACATAGATTTAGGCGTACGTCGCCCACCAGTTTCACCACGTAGATGCCCTGGTGGTCGCCAACCATTATCTGCCCGGACTGCATAGTAACCTCTAACGCACCCTGCTCTTGTCCCGAGCCAGGGGCGAGTGGATGATTTGCGGCTTGTGGCCGCGGCACAGTTCCTTGTGCAAGCCTAGCCCAAAAGCCGCCGATCCGTAGATCCGTGCGAAGGGCCAGAAGTTGGGCGGAGCTTACTCCTGCCCACAGGTGCTGACAAGACCAGTGTGAACCAGTTAACAGGTGTGACCGGAAAGTCCGGTAGTTTATGTTTCCGGGCTATCCACACACCTCAGAAAAACCTGTTCACGGGGCCAGTTTCCGATACATTTCATGAACAGCCCATGAATATCAGCACCCCGTACTTACGGCAGGCCGGAATGTATCAGGCGCAATTGCACTGGTCAGGAACGAAAAAGGTCCAGCAAGAAACGGGCCTGTTTGGCGCTTAACGCTCGTCCTGGCGCAGGGTAAGAATGGTAATGTCGTCGGGGAAGGATTCGGCGGTATCGACTTTGAGAGCGGCGCACAGGCTGCCGAGGTCGCCACGGCTGCGGTCGATTGTCTGCAGCAGGCATTCTTCTTTCTGCAGCAGGTCGCCGGGCAACAGCTCCAGTACGCCGTCGGAGCAGGCTACCAGCCGCCAGCTTGCCGGCAGGCTACAGTGGCGCACCTCCCAACCCCCATGCTGAAACAGTCCCAGCGGGCGTCCTTTTCCACCGAGCCATTCGGCGCCGTCACTGGTCACCAGAACGGGCATGGGCACCTGCCCCGCTACCGCATAGTGCAACTGGCGAGCACGGCTATCCACCACGCCCACAAACATACTGGCATGCTTGTCGAGCCGAGTGGAAAGCAACTCGCGGTTGATCATTTCAAGGATTTCGGTGAGATCCTGGTCGAGGGTATTCAGCTGGCTGAACAGCGGACGCTCGCGCAACAGGTGCATGATGCTGTGTTTGATCAATGCGGTGACCAGCGCGGAAGAAACGCCGTGCCCGGATACATCCACCAGGTAAAAAGCGACAAAACGCTCACCGAACAGGCCGTAATCAATGAAGTCGCCACTCAAATACAGCGACGGCAACAACCGGTATTCGGCTTTGATCCCCGCCGGATACTCATAGGGTGTGCGCGGTAGCAGGTGTTGCTGTAACTGCCGCCCGGCCTCGTGGTCCCGCTGTAACAGTTCTATGTGCTCATTCAGCTCGCGGTTGCGCGATTCCAGCTGCTCGCGGTATTTACGATTCTCCGCCGCGAGATCGCGCGCCTCCATGATTCGCGTTACCGCGTGATCAATCACGCCCTCGTCGGCGATGGGTTTGAGCAAGTAATCACTCGCGCCCAGACGCAGAGCCTGCACCACGTCGTCCACTTCACTGTCCGAAGCCAGCACCATTACCGGCGTATCCGGCGACAGGTGTTTCACCTTGCGCAGCACTTCCAGCCCGCCCATATCCGGAAGGTGCAGGTCGGTGACTACCAGCTGGTATTCTTCCGAGGTGAACTCGCCGATAGCCTGGACGCCATTATCTCGCACAGTTACGGCATACCCGAGCCGCTCCAGCGCACTTTGCACCAGCTTGCAGGGCGGAGAATCCGGGTCAATCAGAAGTAAGGTATGACGTTCGCGGTCCGGCTGAGAGGTGCCGGTAGAGGGGGAAGGGTCAGAGGTGCAATCATGCGTCGGGGCGCTCATAACGGCGCCCCTGCGATAGGAAATGGCTGACACCCGCAAGCTATGGGTGACGGTAGCATGAAGTGCGAATCAGAAATCGTATTCATCCAGGTCGCCACCAAAGTCGTCTTCCTGCTCGCCATCGTTGATCAGGAATTCCCGCCGCTGCAAATACGCGTCGCGCATCAGCACGTAGCGATCGCCCTGAAGCAGGGCCTCGGCCTGCAAATAGCTCGCACGGGTTTGCAGCAGATCGACGGTTTTGAACGTGTATTCTACGGCGTTGTCATCAACATAGCTGAGCGGGTTGGTATACCACTCAACCACCTCACCGGGCACATCGCGCACGGTGGACGGCCCCAGGAAGGGCACCACCAGATAGGGTCCGGATGGCATGCCCCATACCGCCAGTGTCTGCCCGAAGTCTTCACCGTCACTGGGTTCCAGCCCCATATGCTGCGCGACATCAAACAGCCCGACAAGGCCGACGGTGCTGTTTACCAGGAAGCGGCCGGTATCATTGCCCGCCTGCCCCCACTTCCATTGCAGGACATTGTTCAGCACGTTATTGATTTCGTGCAGGTTGGAGAAAAAGTTGGAAATCCCGGTCTGCATGAAAATCGGGGTGACCTGACGGTAGCTGATTGCCGCAGGCTTCAGGAACCAACGATCCGCGGTGTCATTAAAGCGGAACATGGCGCGATTAAACCCTTCCCAGGGATCGCGATCTTCCGGCTCCTCTTCGCTGGAAAACTCGCCGGCCGGGTCAAACCCGTACTCATCTTCAAACTCAGAGGCGAAGTCATCTTCGAATTCTGTTCCGGTACCCGCTTCCTCGGCCTCCCCCTCTGAAGGGGCGCCAAAATCATCAACTTCAGCGGCATCGGAAGCAGTTTCTTCGGAAGTGGTTTCACTCTCCGGCTTCTTGGGAGAGGTGGCGGCGGGAGCATCGTCCGGGAGCTCCTCAAATGGATCCGACGCGTCCTGCGCCATGGCCAGGGGCGCCGACAATATGGCGGCCAGCACCCAGGCAATTACGTGTGTGCGCTCAAGCAATTCCCTGCTCCTCGCAAAATTAATTCGATTTTTCAAACCAGAATCTGTATTTCCGTTTTCGCAATATTACCATTGGCCGCCTAGCCAGCATAGCAGGTGGCAGTTTTGGCCAAGCGCGTTGGTCGATTAAATAGCAACGGTCGACTTGTTGCCGTTTATACAGGCCCAGGCCTGGGGTTACCCCCGCCTGAAGCCTGCGAGGATGTCCAGGCTGTGCAGTTTTTTCAAAATGTCCTTGCCAAACGCCACCAACTGCTCCGGTTGAGGATGGTGAATATCCGCAGCGAGACGCTGCAGCAGCGCTTGTCCTGTTAAGGCATCGGATGCCGGCTCGCCACTTCCCTCACCGTGCGACTGAATCAGCGACAACAAGTGCGAAGTGACGGCATTGGCCTCAAGGAACGCGACTGTATCAGCACGGTTGCGGTAAACAACCAGAAATGTGGGGGTTTGCGGCGGATCGACGGGCTGACATGCCGGCCCCAGGTGATGCACCGGGAACTGGTAAGTGAGGTTCCACGCCAGGGGCGAGGCAACCGGCACCCAATTCAACAACTGCTCATCGGTGTATTCACGCGCCAGATCGCCGGGGAATTGCTCTTCGCTTACATCCAGCGCCAACTCCACCCATTCATAGTGCGCAAGCTCGAGCATAAACGGAGGGTCCTGCTTGCTCGCCGGGCTCGTCGCGCGCTCGCTCTGTAGATACTGCAGGAACTCTTCACTGATCTGCAGAAAATACGGGCTGCGGGAATGATGCCGATGCACAAAGTCGCGCACCATCGCGTGCCAGCGCTCATCATCGAAAATACTGCGCAATACTGGAAAGCCGCTTGCGATGAAAGATTCGATGTTGTTGTAAATCAGGTCCCGGTAAATGCCCATACGGCGCTCTTCAATACCCGCCGGTGCCGCCACCTGATCCGGCGCTCGCAGATGCGCGGTAAAGTAGCCCTGCATCAACTGGAAGCCCGCTTCCTTTTCAGCGCCCATGGGACACCTCCGCTGCGGGACGCAGCAGGTTCGCGCCCCGCGCACCGCACGCCGCGGACGCCTGAAAACTGCGAATGCGCGCCACTTCCTCACACAACTCCGGCAGTGGGGGAATATTAAAATCCCGCTCCAATAGAGTCGGGATTGGGCCGAACGCCCGATAAGCGCGCTGAAGCAGCTGCCACACGGGGTCGATCACCGGTGAACCGTGGGTGTCCACCTTGAGATCTTCTGCCTCATCGAAGTGCCCTGCCACATGGGCATAGCGAATGCGCTCCGCGGGCAACCCCAGCAGGAAGGCTTCCGGGTCATAGCGATGGTTGATGGCGTTGACGTAAATATTGTTAACGTCCAACAGCAGGTCGCAATCGGCCTCTTCTAATACCGCATTCAGGAACTCCAGCTCGGACATTTCCTGCCCGGGAGCGGCGTAATAGGAAACGTTCTCCATGGCGATACGCTGCTCCAGAATCTCCTGCACCCGCCGTATCCTGCCTGCCACATAGTGCACAGCCTCCTCGGTAAAGGGGATCGGCAACAGGTCATACAGGTGACCCTGGTCGGAGCAATAACTCAGGTGTTCGCTGTAACAGCGGATATTGTGATCCCGCATAAACTGTTTGATGGCATGCACAAGCTGCTCATCAAGCGGGTCTGGCGCACCAATCGACAGGGAGAGGCCGTGAATGACAAACGGAAAGCGCTCGGTGAATTCACGAAACCAGCGGCCATAGGCGCCGCCCACGCCGATCCAGTTTTCCGGCGCAACTTCGAGAAAGTCGACATGCTCAGGGGTCAGGATTTCTCCCTTCATGGAACGGCGCAGGCCCAGGCCGGCGCCCTGAACGGGGTACTGGTGCGATTCACTCATTGCGGGAGCCCCGGTTCCTGTTCTCTCACCCCATTAACGCGGGGCGTTATTTTTCACTATCATTAATTCGACAACGGCCCGGCACCAGGCCGGACCGTGACCGATACCTATTGAGAAAGGGTGATCAGCCGCCACAAGTCCCCTCTTTCTTTTTACCTTCGCCACAAGTTCCCTCTTTCTTTTTACCTTCTCCACAAGTTCCCTCTTTCTTTTTACCTTCTCCGCACTTGCCTTCTTTTTTCTTACCCTCTCCGCATTTACCTTCGCCGCACTTACCTTCTTTTTTCTTGTTCTCGCCACATTTTCCTTCGCCGCACTTACCTTCTTTCTTCTTACCGTCGTCATCGGCCATTTTCAGGTTGTAGCCGGCGGTCAGCTCGGTCGCGGTGAATGGGTTAGCGGCCGCAGAGGCGCTCATGGTGGCGGAGGCAATAAAGGCAGCGCTCACGGCGGCTGCGATCGGCAGGTTCTTTTTGTTCATGGTTGATCTCCTGTTGGAATTCCAGTTGTTGAGGACTCTTCACTTCACGCATACGGCGCGAAAACCGCCGCTCCCGGATTATAGTTTCCCGAGACTGATTTGCCCCCTCAGTCAGACCAGCGGTTCAGAATACAGGTTCAATGCCTTTCCCCATAGTGTGAACCAGGTCCGAAAGTGGCCATCTCAGCAGCGACCTCTTGTTCAGTCGCTGCTGCAAAGGCTTTCTTACACCGGCAACTTACGAAAAAAACAGCAAACTGGATGATCAACCATTCCGGTCCGCCCAGAACTTGCGCAGGCGCTTGATGGAAACCGGCATCAGGGTTTTCAGCGATTGCGCGAACAGGGATATGCGGAACTCTTCCAGCATCCAGCGGTACTGGACCATTCCGGCATCGCCGGCCATCAACACCGGTTCCGATTTACTCGCAGCGGCCAGGTAGGGCTCCTCCGCCTCCTGGAATTCAGCGGTGAGCACCCGGTCGCGGTTGGGATCAAGTGCGGCTTTTTCCAGCCGCAGCTCGATCCCTTTCAGGTAGCGACCGTACTGACGCAGCATTTCCAGTGGTGTATGGAAGAGTACCCCGCGATAAAACAGGCCGCTTAGCTGGCGATTGATATCACCGACCGCCATCGCGACGGCGAGGTTTTTCTGTTGTTTGATCTGCTTGCGCAGGGGTACCAGCTGGGAAAGCGCCTTAACCAGCAGGTCGGCGAACTCCTGGGCGACACCAACCAACTTTTCCCGCGGCGCCAGCGCAGCGAGAAACGCTTCCTGGGTGCGCGGCCAGTTCTCATCGGCCCAGAAACATTCGCGTACCGCGGCCATCAGGATGTCGTCTGCCACCGCTTCCCGGCGTCCCAGATCGGCAGCGCTCAGGCCGAGTTCCTTGCCCTTCAGCAACTCCTTGCGCAGGTACTTCACTGGCTCCGGCAGGTGCAGGATAGCCAGGCGGCAAATGCCCGCGCGGGTGTGTCTCTGTGCCTCAACGGGGTTGTCGAGCAATTTCAGGTCCACGCTGTCTTTCCCAGCGATCAATGCCGGATAGGCACGCACCTTGAGGCCGCCCTGATCGAGCTGGTGGGTTTCTGGCAGATTGCCGAAATCCCACTCGGTAATACCCTCGCGCTCGAAGTCGTCACCGGCGCTGGCCAGTTCCTGCTGTACCCGGTCGCGGTAGCGCGCCTGCAGAGCTTCCAGATCACGTCCCTGGTCCAGCAGCTGGCCTTTTTCATCCAGCACCTGGATATTGAGGCGATAAAAATCTTCTACGCCCTGCTCTGCCTGAAGCCAGGCGTCTTCCGGTAACTCCTGGGCGGTCTGGCGTTTCAGTTCGTGGGCGAGCGCCTGCCACAGCGGAGTATTCCCGGGCTGCATACGCGGCAGCGCTTTATCCACCGCAGCGGGTACCGGCACGAAATATTTGCGGTATTGCTTGGGCAGGTTTTTTACCAGTGCGATGCACTTGTCGCGAAGAATCCCCGGCACTACCCACTGCAGGCGCGCGGCGGGGACCTGGTGCAGCGCTCCGACGGGCACCTGGATACTGACACCGTCCTCAATACTGCCGGGTTCAAAGTGGTAGCTGAGGGGGTATTCGATACCGCCACTGGTCAGCGAATCCGGAAACTGTGCCTCGCCCACGTGTGCGGCATCCTGCAGCATCATCAGGTCCCGCGGCAGGAATAGCAGCTCCGGGTCTTTCTGTTCCGCCTGCTTGCGCCACTTTTCGAAGCCGGCAAGATTGACCACTTCCGCCGGCACACGCTCGTCGAAGAAGCGGAACACCACCTCGTCGTCCACCACGATGTCGCGGCGGCGGGATTTTGCTTCGAGATCTTCCAGTTCTTCCAGCAGCGCTTTGTAATGCCGGAAAAATTTGCCCTTGCCGCGGTAGCGCTGTTCCACCAGTGCCTCGCGAATGAATACCTCGCGCGCAACCACTGGATCGAGCTTGCTGAAGTGAATGCGCTGTTTATCAACAAGGACCAGGCCGTACAGGGTGACTTTCTCAAACGCCATCACTGCGCCGGAGCGCGGATTGTAGTGGGGCTCAAAGTAGTTGCGTTTGACCAGGTGTGCGGCACAGTCGAGCACCCAGTCCGGCTCGATCTTGCCCACGGTGTGTGCGAACAGGCGGCTGGTTTCCAGCAGCTGAGCCGCCACCACCCAACGTGGAGGTTTCTTGTACTGGCCGGAGCCGGGGAAGATATGGAAACGCCGGTTACGGCAGCCGAGAAACTCCTTGTTCTCATCACGCACGCCGATGTTGTCCAGCAGCCCGGGCAGAATCGCCTTGTGCACACTGGCGTAGTTCGCGGGCTCCCGGTTTAATTTCAGGTCGAGGTCGCGTATGGCGAGACGCAGCTGGTGGTGAATGTCTCTCCATTCGCGCAGGCGCAGCCAGGACAAAAAGTTTTTCTGGCACCACTTGCGCAACTGATTCTGACTCAATTCCTGCCGCTGGGCTTCATAGCCATCCCACAGGTTCACCAGGCTGAGGAAGTCCGATTGTTCGTGCTGCCACTGCTTGTGCTTTTCATCCGAGGCCTGACGTTTTTCTGCCGGGCGCTCGCGAGGGTCCTGCACGGCCAGCGCGCTGACAATAATCAGCAACTCGCGCAGGCTGCCGGCGGGTCCGGACTCCATCAACATACGACCGAGGCGCGGATCCAGCGGCAGTCGCGACAGTGCGCGCCCGAGCTGGGTGACCTTGCCCTTGCCGTCCACCGCTTGCAGTTCCTGCAATAGGTTGTAGCCGTCGTTGATCAGGCGCTGGTCCGGCGGGTCGACAAACGGGAATTCGCGGATATCGCCGATGCGCAGTTGCAGCATTTGCAGGATTACGGCCGCAAGGTTGGTGCGCAGGATTTCCGCATCGGTAAATTCCGGGCGCTGGATAAAATCGGTCTCTTCGTACAGGCGAATACAGACACCGGCACTGACCCGGCCACAGCGACCGGCGCGCTGGTTGGCACTGGCCTGGGAAATGGCCTCTACCGGCAAGCGCTGTATTTTGCTGCGATAACTGTAGCGACTGATGCGCGCGGTTCCGGGGTCAATCACATAACGGATGCCCGGTACGGTAATGGAGGTCTCGGCCACGTTGGTGGCCAGCACAATACGCCGCCCTTTGTGCGGCGCGAACACCCGACTCTGCTCGGCGAGACTCAGGCGGGCATATAGCGGCAGCACTTCCAGGTGGGGCAACTGCGCATCCCGCAGCGCTTTGGCGCACTCGCGAATTTCCCGCTCACCGCTCATAAAAACCAGGATGTCACCGCCGCGACGAGGGGAGGACCTCTCCTCATGCAGTAACTCTTCCACCGCACCGATAATCTGCTCATTCAGGTCCGCATCGCTATCGGCCGGTGGGCGGTAGTGGATATCCACCGGGTAGGTACGCCCGGACACCTCGATGATCGGCGCATCATCGAAGTGTTTAGAAAACTTCTCCAGGTCGATGGTGGCAGAGGTGATAATCAGCTTGAGGTCGGGGCGCCGCGGCAGCAGGGTTTTCAGGTAACCGAGCAGGAAGTCGATATTCAGGCTGCGTTCGTGGGCCTCGTCGATTATCAGGGTGTCGTAATTGTTGAGCAGCGGATCCCGCTGGATTTCCGCCAGCAGGATACCGTCGGTCATCAGCTTGATGTGGGTGTGCTCTGTGCTCTGGTCGGTAAAGCGCACCTGGTAACCAACCGAATCACCGAGCGACTGCCCCAGCTCCTCCGCAATACGGTTGGCGACCGTACGTGCGGCAATCCGGCGTGGCTGGGTGTGACCAATCTGGCCAAAGATGCCGCGCCCCAATTCCAGGCAGACCTTGGGCAACTGGGTTGTCTTGCCGGAGCCTGTCTCGCCCGCGAGCACCACCACCTGGTTGGCGGCAATCAGTTCGGCGATTTCCTTTCTTCGCGCCACCACCGGCAGCGCCTCCGGCCACTCCACCTTGGGGAGCTTCTGCCGGCGCGCCTCGGCGAGCGCCACCGACGCGGCCACCCGGGACTCCAGCTGTGCCAGCATCCGGTCCGCAGGCTTGCCCTCCTTCAGGCGCCGGCGGGCATTCTTGAGGGTGCGCTGCAGCTCAAAACGGTCGCGCCCCATGCACTGGGGAAGCAACTGTTCAACTTGCTGCAGATCGGAATTGGCGGACTCTCGACTCATATGACTGCTTATTCAGAGGAAAACGGCAAACCGGCGATTATACCCGCTGGGGACTACCGGGGTCTGTGCCTAAACTTGCGAACGTTACGCCTGACCTATACTCAGATCAATGGCGCGCATTACACCCCTCATACCGGGCCCTGTGCGCGACACTTTTCCAATTGATGCCAATACGTGAGCCGTGATTACCACTGCTTAACACTCTCTACCAACGTGGGCAGGCTGTCGCCAGCGCGAGCAATCTACAGGAGTACCGATGCAAGACCTCAAGCCAAGACCTCCGGCCAGCGCCGGGGAGATGATGGGGCACCCCAAGGGGCTGTACCTGCTGTTCGGAACCGAGATGTGGGAGCGCCTGAGCTACTACGGTATGCGCGGGATCTTCGTGTTCTACCTCACCTCCACAGCGGCGGCAGCGGCCTTTGGCTGGGATGCGCTTTCGGATACCGAGCTTCAATCCAAGGCTCTGAGCTATCTGGGTACCTACGCCATGCTGGTGTACCTGACGCCGATCATTGGCGGCTGGATGGCGGACAACAAGTGGGGCCAGCGGCGCTGCATCATGTTCGGCGGGGTGCTGATGATGCTGGGGCAGTTCGCCCTCGGCTTCCCCCACAAGTGGCTGCCGGACGGCACCGAGATCTACGGGCTATGGCTCGGGCTCGCGCTGATGATCATCGGTAACGGCTTCTTCAAGCCGAATATTTCCACCATGGTGGGCGACCTCTACGACGAGGGCGACAAGCGCCGGGATACGGCGTTTACGATTTTCTACATGGGGATCAACCTGGGTTCGATTCTTGGCTATCTGGTGATTGGCTGGATCGGCGAGAAGGTGGACTATCAGCTGGCATTTTTTGTGGCCGGCCTTGGTATGTTGCTGGGCCTGATCCTGCAGATGACCCAGGCAGACAAGATGCTCGGCGAGATCGGCAATCAGCCTTCGGCGAAGCTGGGACTGAAGCCGAACCTTGGCGGCGAAGAGAAAAAGCGCCCGCTAACGGTGGAGGAACGCGACCGCATCAAGGTAATCCTGGTACTGGGCCTGTTTACCGTGATTTTCTGGGCCGGGTTTGAACAGGCGGCAGGTTCGATGAACCTGTTTGCCAAGTACAACACGGACCTGCACATTTTCGGTTTTGAAATTCCGGCGAGCTGGCTGCAGATGGTCAACCCGCTGTTCATCATCATCCTTGCGCCGATTGTGGCGAGCATCTGGGTTGGCCTTGGCTCCCGCGAGCCGACCTCGCCTGGAAAGTTCAGCCTGGGCCTGATTTTCCTCGGGCTTGGTTTTCTAGCGATGGTGGGTGCGGCGATGCAGATCGGGGATTCGGAAACCGCAAAGGCGAGCCCCTGGTGGCTGGTGGTGGCGTATATTTTCCACACCATTGGCGAGCTGTGCCTGTCACCGATCGGGCTGTCGATGGTGACGAAGCTCGCTCCGCTACGTTATCTGAGTGTGATGATGGGTTTGTGGTTTGCCTTTATCGGCATTGCCAACAAGGGTGCGGCGGAGATCGGTAAGCTGGTGGGCGAATCCGGTCCGCTGGCGACCTTTGGTGGCGTTGCCGCGGCAGCGATTCTCGCCGGGGTGGTTCTGTTCTTTATCCGTGAGAAACTGGTCGACTGGATGCACGGTGCGGAAGAAGAGCATACCGTGGTGAAAGACACCACCCAGGAAGAAATCGGCATCACCGCCGACCACGATGTGGCGCCTCAACGGAAGTTTGGGGAGTAACACTCCAACCTCCGCGAAGTGCAGGATAGCCCGTGGCGGCCAGGCACCGGAGGAAGGTTTTCAGGACCGCTGTGTATACATCCCTGTACGCTGCGTCGGCGACGTCCCTGTCGCCGACGCTCCTGAAAACCTTCCTCCGGAACCTGGCCTTCAGCAAACCATTTTCCCTGTAATCTGTAAATTTTGGCTCGTAGTGAAGGCTTAGATATGAAGGCGGAGTGCCGGGTACGGGTTTTCAGGAGCGTCGCAAACAGGATGTTTGCGCCGCAGCGCCCAGGGATGGGTTCACAGCGGTCCTGAAAACCCGTACCCGGTGCTTGGCCGCCACTAGAGGAATTCAAGCCACCCACCCAAGGTCCTCAGCGCCCCTTAACCAGGTAAGCAATCGCCCTATCCAGCCCTTCAATCGTCATCGGGTACATATGCCGGTCTACCAATTTCTGGGTCATGCCAATACTGGCGGTGTACTGCCAGTACTCTTCCGCCGTGGGGTTTAGCCACACGAGTTTTTCGTAAGTGTTGGTGACCCGCTGCATCCAGGCCGCACCAGGCTCTTCGTTCATGTGCTCAACACTGCCGAAACGGCTGGTGATTTCGTAGGGGGCCATGGAGGCGTCGCCGACGAATATCACCTTGTAGTCTTTGCCATAGGTCCGCAGTATTTCCACCAAAGGAGTGGACTCTGAATAGCGGCGGTGGTTGTCTTTCCACACATGCTCGTACACGAAGTTGTGGAAATAGAAATATTCCAGATGCTTGAACTCGCTGCGGCAGGCGGAGAAGAGTTCCTCGCACTGTTTCACGTAGGGGTCCATGGAACCACCGACGTCGAAAAAGATCAGCACTTTCACCGCATTGTGGCGTTCCGGTACCATTTTGATGTCCAGCAGGCCGGCGTTGCGGGCGGTGGAGCGGATGGTGTTGTCGAGGTCCAGTTCTTCCGCGGCACCGCTGCGGGCGAACTTGCGCAGCTTGCGCAACGCTACCTGAATATTGCGAGTGCCGAGGCTGACGCTATCGTCCAGATTGCGGAACTGGCGCTTCTCCCACACCTTGGATGCAGACTTGTTGCGACTCTGCCCGCCCACGCGGATACCGCCGGGATGGTAACCGCTATTGCCAAAGGGACTGGTGCCACCGGTGCCGATCCACTTGTTGCCGCCGCTGTGCTTTTTCTTTTGTTCTTCGAGCCGCTTTTTGAATTCCTCCAGCATCTTTTCAAGCCCGCCCATGGACTCGATTTTTGCCTTTTCTTCTTCACTTAGCTGCTTCATGAATTCAGCACGCAGCCAATCTTCCGGAATCATCTGCTCGAGGATGTCGTCCAGCGATTCCAGGTCCTTGAAGTAGGCGGCAAAGGCGCGGTCGAATTTATCGAAATGTTTTTCGTCCTTGACCATGCAGGTGCGGGCAAGAAAATAGAAATCATCCAGGTTGGCGTACACCAGCCGCTGCTGCAGGGCTTCCAGCAACGAGAGCAGCTCGGTGATGGATACCGGAAGGTCATAGCGGCGAAGGTTCAGGAAAAATCCGATCAGCATGGGCTTCCCTGTGCGCGTTAGCGGTTTTCTCTGCGGGCCATAAATGCCAGGCGTTCCAGCATATGCACGTCCTGCTCGTTTTTCAGCAGGGCACCGTACAGCGGTGGAATAGCGGAGCTGGTATCCCGGTTCTTCAGAACCTCTTCTGAAATATCATCGGCCATCAGCAGCTTGAGCCAGTCAATCAGCTCAGAGGTGGAAGGTTTCTTTTTCAGGCCGGGCACATCGCGGATCTGGAAGAAGATATCCATCGCCTCCGCAACCAGCGCGTTCTTGATATCCGGGTAGTGCACATCGACAATTTTTTGCATCGTCGCACGGTCGGGGAAACTGATGTAGTGGAAAAAGCAGCGGCGCAAGAATGCGTCCGGCAACTCTTTTTCATTGTTGGACGTGATGATGACAATCGGGCGCTGCCTGGCCGTAATCGTCTCGCCGGTTTCGTATACATAAAACTGCATACGGTCGATTTCCACCAGAAGGTCGTTGGGGAATTCGATATCCGCCTTGTCGATTTCATCAATCAGCAACACCACTCGCTCGTCGGCCTCAAAGGCCTCCCACAGTTTGCCCTTCTTGATGTAGTTGCCAATATCGTGCACCCGGTCCACCCCCAGCTGGGAGTCCCGCAGGCGCGATACCGCATCGTATTCGTAGAGGCCCTGCTGGGCCTTGGTAGTGGACTTGATATGCCACTGGATCAGCTTCAGACCAAGACTGCTTGCCACCTCTTCCGCCAGCAGCGTCTTGCCGGTGCCGGGCTCCCCCTTGATCAACAGCGGGCGCTGCAGGGTAACTGCTGCGTCCACCGCCATTTGCAGATCGTCCGTGGCAACGTAACTGTCGGTTCCGGTGAATTTCATAGCCGCTCCGAATTCCTGTGGTCGAAAAGCAATCATGGTAAAGGAAGCACGGGGAGGCGCCAAAGGCGGAAACGGTCAGATTAAATGACGGCAGCGGCCGCATCCGGACGAAATGCGACCAAAATAGAATAAGCAGTCACAGACTGCCAGGAATGAAGAACCGGGCGACGATCAGGCGACCTCGGCGCGGCGGCGGCGAACCACCTGGCGGCCCTTGTCGGTGATGTACCAGCGGATGCCCAGATGACTGTGAATTTTACCCACCATCTCCAGCACCAGCAGGCTGTTGAGTGCACGGGCTACGGAGTTGGTCTCCATATTGCCTTCCTGCACCATGCCAGCGAGCGAGCGGAAAACACAGTCGCCGTTATTCAGCAGGCTCAATACATGCAAAGCATTGTCATCCAGCTTACGGATCTGGTTGAAGTCCAGCGTCGGCCCCTGGTCCGGGTCCCCTTCAATCTCGTGTTCGAGCAGCGGCATCATTTCAAGCTGCATCGCGCGGATTTCCTGCTCGAGGTTTTCCACCCGCGCACGCGCAATGCTCGCGTCCCGCAACTGCCGGCGGGCGGCATTGAAAACGAACATACGTGAGGCGATGGCAGCGAGCAGGCAGTACCCGGTGAAGATCAGAAGACGGGATGGGTCGCCCTGAATTTCGATCAACAAGTCACTCTGGGTGAATTTGAGGAAAATGGGCACCATCAGGGCGCCGCACAGGCCCATGATCAGGCAGCGCGCCAGACCTGCCGGGTCTTCCTCGGTAAATAGCATCTGGTAGTAGTTGACCAAGCCACCGAGGATACCGGAAACCAGCATAACGGCGGTCAGTATAAGCAGGTGATCGAGCATCCCTGTCCCTTTATCCCATGCACTGCAGGCACTATTGTGTTTTGTGCGTTTTTCTTCGGCTTCCAGGCCGTTTCCGATTTGTGCGTCCTGGCGTAAGTGCCATTCGGCGCCGCACTGTCGAAGGCTCCAACGGCGAATAAAGGCGGAGGAGATTGCTGCGGGCTCTATTAGATATAGCAGTTAGTGCGATGGTCGGAAGCTGCAGAATACAGCGGAGGAAAGGAATTGGCGCCAGTTATCGCCTACGCGGTTAACTGGCGCCGATTAAAAGATATGGACAATCAGTACTGGTCACTCTCAGTCATTGGGCGGTCTTTGCGTCGGCGCACCATCAGCATCATGATGCCCACAATCAACATCACCGCGAAAGCCCCGGCAGCGGCAAACACCAGGCTGGCGGATACCTCCGGTGTTGCGCCCTCTTCCTCAAACACGGTCTGGTAGACAAACAGGGGCAGAACCGGGGTCAGGGGACCATCGGGCGCGGTACCACGGGCCGGGACCAGTAACAAGGTGGCCGCTTCCAGCAGAATCAGGTTACGCACCCAGGACCAGCTCCAGTTGCGCATAAACCACCAGCCCGCGGCCAGCAGGATAACCACGCCGCCTGCGTATACTGCCCAGGCAATTTTGAATTCTTCCGCCATGCTTTGCTTCGCTTTTGTATTTCCACGTTGGTAAAGGTTTTTCCCGGTAATACGGCCGGGTGCCGTCAGTCGTCGTCTACCCAGGTAATAATGTAATCCTCGAAGTCGTCCGGGTTCACACCCTCTTCGCTGATCACCTTGTCCTGCACCGAAATACCAGCCCTATGCACGCTATCCGGATCACCGGATACCAGTGGATGCCAGTCCGGCAACTGCCCACCCTGCGCAAGTATGCGATAGGCGCAGGTGGCCGGCAGCCAGGTAAAGCCCGCGGCGTCCTCCGGCGTTAGCTGAATGCAGTCCGGGACCTGTTTTTTTCGATGTGGATAATCGCTACAGCGGCAGCTGTGCGTATCCAGTAATTTGCAGGCCACGCAGGTGGTAAACACCTCACCGGATTCTTCCTCTTCCAGACGGTGCAGGCAACAGCGGCCACAGCCGTCACAGAGGGACTCCCATTCCGCCGCGGTCATTTCCGCCAGGGATTTACGCTGCCAAAACGGCCGTTGGCTTACCACAAATAACCCGCTCAGCCCCGGGGGAGCTTGCTGTTCTGCGCGGCAATCGCCCGCATTTCATCGTCCACTACCGGCGGCATCTGCAAATAGTAGCCTTGATCCTGCACCGCATGCATGACCTTTTCCACATCCGCGCGTGCAAGTTTACGTTCGCCAGTGAGCAACATGGTGGTGACGTGCACCGGCTTCCCGAACAGCGCCAGCAATTTTTCCGGCACACCACTCAGCCCCTGCTGCTTTTCCACATACAGGTACATTTCTTGTTCCCGCGGGCTGCGGTAGATATCACAGAGGACTTTCACTGGCTTTGTCTCAGGGATTGCAGTTCTTCAAGCAGGGGCTCGCCGACGATCGCACGGCGCCAGCCTTGCAGGCGGCCTTCCAGCTCAGGCTTATCCGCCTGCACCAGAAGCTCCAGTTCTTTTTTCCGCACCAGGATCTCTGGCGGCAAACCAGCGGCTTCAGCCAGCGCGTTGACCTTGTTGCGCAGTAACTTCAGGACTTCGCCCTGCTCGCGATTGAGCGGTTGCGGCAGGCGCGGCGGCAAATCGTCGCGCTCACTGGCCCGGTTGATGATCTCGAGCAGGGTGTCGCCGTACTTGCGCAAGGTTTTACCTTCCAGCCCCGGCTGCGACAGAGTGGCCAGATATTTGGGCATGGCCTGGGCCAGGCTCATGCACACATTTTCTTTCAGCAGATGGTTGCGAGGCATATTGCGTACGCGCGCTTCCCGCTCCCGCCAGGCACACAGGTCCTGCAGTACCGCCAGCTGATTGGGGCGCAGCCGCCAGGCACCTTTGACCTTGCGGTAATACGACTCCGGGGATTCTGGTGTGTGGGCGGCCTGAACAATCGCGTTACAGTCTTCCCACAACCAGTCCAGCCGATCCTGTTCGCGC
This sequence comes from Microbulbifer hydrolyticus, assembly GCF_009931115.1. NCBI lineage: Bacteria > Pseudomonadati > Pseudomonadota > Gammaproteobacteria > Cellvibrionales > Microbulbiferaceae > Microbulbifer > Microbulbifer hydrolyticus. The sequence goes on from NZ_CP047491.1 coordinate 3,261,820, forward strand.
AGTTTTTTCAGCAACATGGCATAAACCAGCGGCAGCCAGGCAACGTCTAGTGCGGCGTAATTCTTCTGGGATTCGCTGAGCGGCCGCTGCAGCCAGTCCGATCGGGTTTCGCTCTTGGGGAGGTCGATCTGCAACAACTGGCTGACCGTGGCTGCGTAGCCGAGGCCGGCCCCCATTCCGCTGATGGCTGCAGCTATCTGGGTGTCGAAAATCGGTTCCGGTACCACCCCCAGTAACCGATCCAGAGTTTCCAGGTCTTCGCTGCAGCTGTGCATGATTTTCACCACACGGGAATCCAGCAACAGCGCACGCAGGGGCTCAAGGTCATCGATGGCGAGGTTGTCGATCAGGTAACAGCGCTTGCCATCCCCCAGCTGCACCAATGCCGGCAGCGGGTAAAAAGTACGGCTGCGCATGAATTCCGTATCCAGCGCCACCGCACCCTGCGTATGCAGCCGGTCACACAGCTCTTTGAGCTGTTCATCGCTGTCTATCCAGACTGGCGCGGTATCGACCAGTTTCCGCTCAAACACCGGAGTGCTTTTTTTCTGATCCATCATTACAACACCGTGCGGCTGTTGAAGGCGTGCGCCAGGGTGCCGCCGTCTATGTATTCCAGTTCACCGCCGATCGGTACACCGTGTGCGATGCGGCTGACCGCCACCCCTTTGGCGCGGGCGCGCTCGGCAATGAACTGTGCGGTTGCCTCACCTTCGACCGTCGGGTTGGTGGCAATGATCAGTTCACTGATACCCTGCTCCACTTGTTCCCCAAGCCGTTCACCCAGCAAATCCAGGCCAAGGTCCGCGGGGCCGACACCGTCGATGGGAGAAAGGTGCCCGTGCAACACAAAATACAGCCCGTGATAATTCCCCGCCTGCTCAATCGCGAGCACATCCGCCGGTGTTTCCACCACGCAGAGCAATGTGTGATCGCGGCGGGGGTTGTGACACAACGAACAGACATCCTGTTCCGTCAGTGTACGGCAGCGGCTGCAGCGGCCGACCTTCTCCACTGCCTGCTGCAGGGAACTGGCCAGCAGGCCCGCGGCATCCCGGTCTTTTTCCAGCAGGTACATGGCCATGCGCTGGGCGGACTTGGGACCGACACCGGGAAGGCAACGCAATGCGCGGATCAGGTCTTCAATCAGGGGGCTGAACATAGTGTGTGTTCGATAATAATAAAAAGAAAAAGGGCCCATGCCGGGCCCGGGAATTTCATGGGCAGAGTGCGCTTCAGCCGAAGGGGAATTTAAAACCTTCCGGCAGATTCATACCTGACGCCAGGCCGCCCATCTGTTCTTTCTGCAATTTCTGCGTCACTTCCTCTACGCGGCGCACGGTGTCATTGACCGCAGCGGCCAGCAGGTCTTCCAGCATCTCTTTGTCTTCGCCGAGCAGACTCTGGTCGATACTGACATCCACCACGTCGTGACGACCATTCATGGTGACCTTGATCATACCCGCACCGGACTCACCGGTTACGCGCAGCTCCGTCAGTTCTTTCTGCATTTTTTCCATGCGTTCCTGCATGTCGGCCTGCATCTTCTGGGCCTGCTGCATCAAATCGCCAAAACCTTTCATCTTGGAACCCACCGTTCACTCAACACATTCATAACGTTCATCAATTGCTGTACCCGGGCTACGACTCTGTGCCCGAGACAGAATTCAGCCGAGAAACTCGACCGACTCGGGGACCAGTTGCGCCCCCAGTTCGGTTTGCAACTCATGCACCAGGGGGTCTTTATTCAGCGCATCGCGGGCGGAAAGCAGCTGTGCTTCCCTGGTCGCAGCAATCAGTCGCGCGGGTGTGCCACCGTGCACTTCGCCCACCTGAATCTGGACTGTGACCGGCTGGCCGAAGAAATCCCCGAGCACATCCGCCAGACGGCGCTGGTGGCCTTCGTCGTACAGACTGCTGAAGGACTGATCCAGGGTAAAGGACAGTATATTGTCCTGCCGCCCCAGTAACTCCAGGTGCGAGGCAATGGAGTGGAGGATACCGGTCACACCAACTTGTGGATACATCGCCGGCCAGCTGCCGGGAGACAGCGCATCAAGGCGCGCAGCGGGAACCGCCGGAACCTCTTCAACGGCGGGTTGCGGTGCAACCTCCACTTCCGGCTGAAACGCCTGGCTCGGTGTCGATTCTACATTCGCCACCTGCTGACGCAGGCGCTCGCGCATTGCCGCACGGTCGTCCGCCCGATGCGGGGCAGCACCAACCGCCCCGACATCGGCAGTCGATGCCTCCGCAGGCGCCTCTACTTCCTGAGGCATTCTCTGCGGTGGTTGCGGCACGGGTGCCTCCGCCGCAGCGTACTGCGGCGGAGCATCAGCTACCGGCTTTTTTTCGTGGGCGCCCTCCCCGGAAGACGACATTTGCGGCTCGGGATCCTCAGACCAGGGAGGCGCGTCGTCTACCGGTACCGGAGCAGATACGGGCGCCGCCTGTTCTGCGCCCGGGGGTGCTGCTGGCACTGGCGCCTCGCACGGCGAAATATCTGCGGATGACACCTGTGGGGGCTGGGGAGCCTGCTGCGGCATGACTTGCGCACCAGTATTAGCGGCTTGCGCTGCCGGTGTCATTTCTGGCGATGGTGCGGCACCTTCGGCAGGCCGGGCAGCTGGCGCCGCCTGGGGGGCAGGCTGGCCTGCGCCCGACAACGTTGCCGTGGGTATGTTCGCGACCCCCTGCGGCTTGAACGCGAGCATCCGCAACAGTGCCATCTCAAACCCGCCGCGGGGATCCGGCGCCAGGGGCAGGTCACGGCGTGCCAATAGCGCCATCTGGTAAAACAGCTGTACGTTCTCCCCTGCCATGGAGGCGGCATGATGCTGCAGCTGCTCGGCATCACCCAGCGCATTATCAATCGCCCCGGGCAATACCTGGGCGATTGCAATACGGTGCAGAATGGCGGCGAGCTCTGCCAGCGCCGCACTGTAATCGGGGGCCTGCTGGGAGAGCTCGTCAACCGCCGCAAACAGGGCCGACGGGTTTTCTTCAGCCAGTGCCCTGATCAGCTTCCACACCAGCGTACTGTCGAGGGTACCGAGCATCGCCCGCACCTCGGCCTCACTGATCTTGCCACCACCAAACGCGATCGCCTGATCTGTGAGGCTCATAGCGTCACGCATACTGCCGTCTGCGGCGCGCCCCAGATGCCAGAGTGCGGCCTCTTCAAACGGCACCAGCTCTTTTTCCAGCACGAAGCGCAGATGTTCTACCACACGCTCCGGGCTCATATTCTTGAGGTTGAACTGCAGGCAGCGGGACAGCACGGTCACTGGCAGTTTTTGCGGGTCGGTGGTGGCCAGCAGGAACTTGACGTGGGGCGGCGGCTCCTCGAGCGTCTTCAACAGCGCGTTGAACGAGCTGTTGGAGAGCATGTGCACCTCGTCAATCAGGTACACCTTGTATCGGCCCCGGGTGGGCGCGTACTGGACGTTCTCCAGCAGCTCGCGGGTATCTTCCACCTTGGTGCGGGACGCGGCATCCACTTCAATCAGGTCGACGAAACGGCCGTCGGCGATTTCCGTACACACCGAACATTGACCGCAGGGCTCGGAGCTGACGCCGGTTTCACAGTTCAGGCACTTGGCCAGGATCCGCGCGATGGTGGTCTTGCCCACCCCCCGGGTACCGGCAAACAGGTAGGCGTGGTGCAGGCGATTGTTATCCAGGGCGTTGATCAGGGCCTGTAGCACATGCTCCTGCCCCACCATCTCCCGGAACAGTCGCGGCCGCCATTTACGCGCCAGTACTTGATAACTCATTCGCTCTCCGCACCTGTTGGTGCCACGGTTTAACACGGTTTAAAGGATATGTGCCGGTGCCGGCATCCAAGAAGTCGGCCATTATACCGGCATCAACGCGCAGGAATAGTGACCCGCCACGGGTCCTGCCAAATGCGCTGCCAGACTGGCTGCCGGCCACGCGCCTTGCCATACCCTCTAAATGAAGCAGCTTCTCTGTTCCGGTCATCTCGTCGTGTCTTAACGACCACTCGTCGATTGCTGTACGCCTGTGTTATAACTTGCCCGAGCTCGCAACAAAGCAACCAGAACAACAATCACGACGAGCGCTGTATGGGGATTCCGCTGACTGATGAATAAAGCCCGGAAGACACTTCTGGAGAAGCTGTTTGCCGATCACGGCCAAGCACTGGTGCGCTTCATTACCCGCATTGTGCGCAGCACCGAAGACGCTGAAGATATTGCCCAGCACGCATACTTGCGCCTGCAGAAGCTCAGTGACGAGAAAGATCTCGATAATCCCCGCGCCTACCTGTTCCAGATCGCCAACAATCTGGCTGTGGATCAACTGCGCCGGGGCAAGCTCCATATCGAGTACATTAATCAGCAATTGCCGGCGGAAGGCGCTACTGCCACCGACGACGACCATGCGTTCCATCAGTCGCCCGAGCGGGTCCTGGCCGCCCGGCAACAGCTGCAGGCCATCCATGAGGCCATGGACAGCCTGCCCCTGAAATGCCGCCAGGCATTCCTCCTGCACCGCAGCCGCGGACTCTCCTATTCCGAAATCGCCCATGAAATGAACATTTCCGTGAGCAGCGTGGAGAAGTACATACTGCAGGCCCTGAAGGCGTGCCGAAAAAAAGTCGGAAACTTATAGTCCACTACCGCATCTCAACCATCGATTCATAACGTCACACTACCGGGCCAGGCAAGGCGTTGGCTGCGCGTAAATACGCGCTGAACAACTTTGGCGCACTGAACCAGATGAGTGCACCGCCTTGCAGCAAATAATATGGAAATTGTTTGAGGGAGTAAGGCGATGGTTCGTCTTACTTATGAGCAACGGTATCCAAGCAAGAAAATACGGACTCCGTAGACAATATGTGCTAAATTTTATGGCGATTTATCGCAAAAATTGCACAAGACAGATAAAAAGTTGATTTGAGCGCCACCAAAGAGCACCATATTGGTGCAATTGGTCAAAAAATGGCGTCGGAAAGTGCCGGGAGGCATTAATCCTTCAAATGACAACTTTGACAGGCAGTTAAACTGATTATCGGAACACAAGGTATTAAGTGCGGTGAACTCTCAGGAAGTACAACATGTACCCACGGAAGACAGGCTGGATCAGGCATGCGCCTGGATCGCTCGCCTGCGTTCCGATGCGCCCAGCGCTGCTGACCGCCGTGCCTTTGCCGAATGGATGTCCGAATGCGCCGCCAATCGCCAGGCCTTTGACGAAATGGCGGAGCTCTGGGGCGACCTCGGCGTCCTTTCACACCTTCCGCTGGATGAACTCTATCCCGAAAGCGTACCCAGCTCCGAACACCGCGAGCAGGTGAAACCCGAGCGCCCCGCGCGCGCTTCCCGTGCCGCTAACGATAATACAGGCTGGAACCTCCCCCAGTGGTTGATGGGCGGAAGCGCCGTAGCTGCCTGCCTGGGCATTGCGCTCTGGATCGGCAACCAGTGGCTTCAGCAGGCTCCGGTTCAACAACAAATGTACACCACCGCCATCGGCGAAACCCGCACCATCGCACTGGCCGATGGATCCGAGGTCAAACTGAACACCAACTCCGAGCTGATCGTCAATTTCAGCCGGGATGAGCGCCGCACCCAGCTGCTGCGCGGTGAAGCCTTCTTCGACGTCGCGCGCCAGACCTCGCGCCCATTTACCGTGGCTGCCGGCAGTGCGAACATTCGCGTACTGGGAACCCAGTTCAACGTAGAGCGCAACCCGGACAACACCCGGGTATCCGTCACCGGCGGCACCGTCGCGGTGAGCGAAGCTCGCACCGCCAGCGGCCTGCAGCCTGAGTCCGTCAAACTGACCCGCAACCAGAAAGTGAGCGTGTCCAACAACGGCCTTTCTACGGTAGGCCACACATCGCCGGAGGAAGCGCTGGACTGGACGCACGGCCAGCTGGTCTTCGATGAGACACCACTCAGCGAAGCCCTGGAAGAACTCAACCGCTACCTGAAGGTTCCGGCAGCAGCAGCTCCCGGAGTCAGCGACCAGACCCTGTCCGGCACTTTCGAGCTGACAGACCCGGAAAGCACCCTTTCTGCGATCGCCACGGCGCTCGACCTCGCGCAGGACCACAGCGACCCCAACCTGACTCTCTTGTCAGCCAAGCCCAACTAAGATATAAATCCCACCCCGGGTGATCGTTCTTTTTTTAGCCAAAAGCTTGCCGATCACCCACACCACACTATTAAACAGAAATAAACTGCTGTATCCGGCCGCCGATCGCACCGGATTTGCGGGTGGGATGAGAAGAATTGAACTTCAGGCACTGGGCAGCACTGTCATTGACCGGTCTGCTGGTACTCACTAAGAGTGCCGCTGCTGCCTGCCCGGAATCCGGGGTTCAGATCGCCAAAGGTCCGCTTTCCCGTGCCCTGATCGCCCTCGGCCGCGAATGCCGGGTGTCCCTGGTTGTCCAGGACAACAGCGCCGCCTCTATATATATCCCCGAGCTACACCTCGAGACGCCCGATGGCAGCATCGCCCCCGCACTTCACCAGTTGCTGGAGAGGACGACGCTGACCTTCACCCACACCGGCACCAATGCGATTGCCGTTGTGGCCCGCAGCGAAGATTCAGAGGACGAGGCTGCCGAGTCCCCCCTGCTGCCGGCTGAAGAAGTCACCGTGACCGGCCGCAACCTGACCGGTAGCCACCTTCGCCACCTGAAGCTGGACAGTTACGCCCCTATCGATGTGCTCGCCCAGCCAGAACTGGAAATTACCGGTGCCCAGACCATTGCGGAACTGCTGAAATTCTTGCCCGCGGTATCCGGTAACTCCACCAGCACTTCTGTCACCAACGGCGGCAACGGCACCGCCACCGTGACCTTGCGCGGTCTGCCCGCCAGTAACACACTGGTTCTAATCAATGGCCGCCGTATCGTCAACAACGGCTTCGGAGGCGAAGCGGCCGACCTGAACACCATTCCGCTGTCGGCCGTCGACCGTATTGAAGTTTTGAAGGACGGCGCCTCGGCGGTATACGGATCCGATGCCATTGCCGGGGTAGTCAACATCATCCTGCGCAGGGATTTTGACGGTCTCTCGGTCAACAGTTACTACGGCCAGGCGGAGCGCGGTGACCAGCAGACCAACTCCTACAGCGTGACCTGGGGAGCGGGGGACGACGATCGTCATCTTATGTTCAGCCTGGCGGATTACCGCCAGGGCGAAATTTACAGCCGCGACCGCGCCCTTTCAGCCTCGGCGGACAACCGCGCACGGGGCGGTACCGACCTGCGCTCCTCTGCCTCGCCCCAGGGATATATCGCGCTGTCCGACGGTGTAGTGACCAGCACGGAAAATGGTTACGACACCTGGACCCCGGAAGACCTGTATAACTTTCGCGAGTACACCTCCGCACTGGTGCCGTCAGAAAGGCAATCCCTGTATGTCGCAGGCAACCAGAACCTCAGTGAATCCGTGGAAGCCTACGCGGAGCTGATGGCGATACGCACACGCTCCGAATCCACCATGGCGGCCACACCGGTATTCACCCGATTCGACAATGGCGACCTGACGATATCTGCCGATCAAATCCACAACCCGTTTGGTGAAGAGATCACTGACGTGCGCAAGCGGGTACTGGAGCTCGGCCCACGGGTGCAGTACAACAGCACGGATACCTGGCGCCTGAACACTGGCCTGAAAGGGACGGTGGAAGACTGGCAGTGGGAACTGACTGCAGCGGCGCATTACACCCGCGCAAAAGAACGCCTCAGTAACCTGATCAATCCAAACCGGCTCTCCACTGGCCTGAAAGGCGCCGACGTCTGCAATGCAGACGCCGGTTGCGTTCCGGTAAACCTGCTGGGTCCTTCAGGCAGCATCGACCAGGCGCAGCTGGATTACATTCGCGGAGAAAACCGTGTCAGCGGCGCCACCCGCATGGCCTCCCTCACCTATGTCGCCAACGGCCCGCTGGGGCATAATCGCGCCGGCGATATACTTGCGGCAGCCGGCGTGGAAATTCGGCGCGAAGCCATCGACTTTACCTCGACGGATGCCAGTGGGCTGTCCCTGATTGGCGGTGTCGCCTCCGGCGCGGCACAGGGAGAGCGCCTGATCGGGGAAGCCTTCGGCGAGATCTCCGTGCCGTTGATCGCGAAATCCCTGTGGCTCGATGGCGCCGTGCGCTATTCCGATTACAGCGATTTCGGCAGTACTGCCAATCCCAAAATGGCATTGCGCTGGCGCCCATGGCCATCCCTGCTGTTACGCGCCAGTTACGCAACCGGCTTCAAGGCACCGACACTGGTCGACATGAACCAGACCGGATCACAGAGCCAGGAGTTTCTTTTTGACCCCTGCACCAACAGTAATGCAGCCTCGTTGCCGGGATGCAATGGCCGCGCAGACCAGGCCCGTATCCAATACCTCACCGAGTTTGGTGGTAACCCGGACCTTCAACCGGAAACCTCTGACAACCGCTCGCTCGGCATCGTGTGGACACCGGGAGACTTTACCGGCTTTCACGCGAGTCTCGACCTGTTTGATATCCGCCAGAACGACGTTATTGATACCAACCCCCAGTACCTGATCAACCAGAACGCGCTAAATGGCCTGTTCAGCGATCGCGTGCTGAGGGATGACAAGGGTGACATCACCCGCGTGGTTGCCACGCGCCTGAATATTGGTGCACGCGAAGTCCGGGGTGTGGACGCCAGCATGCGCTACCAGTATCAATCCCGGGAGCTGGGGTTGATCCGCTGGTCTATTAACAGCAGCCACATGGCCAGCTACCTGAACCAGCTGGCCCCCGGGAGCCCTGTCGAAAACCTCGCTGGCACCTTTGTCGATTCCGCCAGTGGCGGCGCCGGTTCCCTGCCGGAATGGAAAGCCAACACCGGCATTTACTGGAAGCGTGGCCGCTGGGAAGGCGGCTACACCGTGCACTACGTCGACGAGCTTGAAGAAAGCTTCACGCTTAACAATGAGTCCGTCACCCGCTCTATCCACAGTTGGTCGACGCACGATCTGCAACTCGCCTATGGCGTCCCCCTCGGATTCCGTTTCGCCATCGGTATCGACAACCTGCTCGATAATGCCCCCCCCTTTGCCGCATCGGCATTCAATGACAATTTTGATGCGCGCACCTATGATTTAGCCGGTCGCTACTGGTACACCACATTCAGCTTCAACATGTGAAGCAAGCACCGCCAATCGATTTCACAACATCCCATTTTCCCCCCTATCCTGATTGCTGACCTCCTTACCCTGGAGCATTCACAGTTCTGCCCGGCCGACGATTTTTCGCCGGTATTTCGCTGATTTCGTTGTTCCGGAGCGATTAAGCGATCGCACAGATACCCAAGCGACGGGCTCAATGGCCTCACTGCCCACCTTCCAATAAAAACCAGCGCACATGCTGTTCGCATTTCTCACCTTTTTTGACGTCACAATCGGCCCCCAAGAACCAAAGGCGCAATTTCATTCACGAATATCCTTGAATGAAGAAAAATTGTTCTAGGGTTGATAGCAAGCCTCTGTTGATAGAAGTGTGCAGTTGTCAGGGAGGGCATGGCCATATTCGGCGAACATCACCGGTATCAGGAGAGGTATACCATGGACAAAACCCGTCTTTCTCGGGCAATCAAGGGCGCGATCGCAGCTGCCGCCGTCACATCCAGCTTTTCTACCGTTACTATTGCTCAGGATGTACAGGCGCAGGTTGAGGAAATTGTTGTAACCGGTTCTCGCATTCAGCGTGCGACGGACGCCAATAGCGCCACCCCGATCAGTGTCTTCGACGCAGCGCAGCTGGAACAGTCAGGCCAGACAACTCTGGAAGACTTCCTGCAGGACATCCCATCCATGACAGGTGGCCAGCTGGGGTCATCCGTCAACAACGGCAGCGCCGGTCTCGCGACCGTATCTCTACGCGGCCTTGGCTCATCCCGTACATTGATTCTGATGAATGGCCGTCGACTCAGCTCATCCGGCGGAGCAACCGGCGTGGTGGACCTGAACACCATTCCCACCTCCATTATTGAGCGTGTTGAAATTCTCCGCGACGGCGCATCCACCATTTACGGTTCCGATGCGATTGCCGGGGTAATCAACATCATCACCAAGAAAGGGTTCGAAGGTGCAGAGTTGACCTTCGACTACGGCTCTTCCACCCACGGTGACGGAGACGAGTATCTGGCGGCGATGACCCTCGGCGCGTCCAATGACCGCGGCCATGTGATGCTCAATGCCCAGTACACCAAGCGCGATGAAATCGGCCAGGGGGATCGCAGGTTTTCAGAGTGCCCGCTGCGAGAAATTGGCGGCAATGTGGTGTGCGGCGGTAGTGCGACCACCACACCGGCGCGCTTCTCTCCTACGGCAAATTCCGATCAGCTGATCGTTGACCCCATTACCGGTGAGGTTCGGGACTTCAATGCCGCCACCGACGCGTATAACTTCGCCGCGGTCAGTTACCTGATCACGCCGCAGGAAGTCGCCTCAATGTACGGCTACGGCACCTACGAACTGTATGACTGGAAGGACGTCACGACGTTTAACGCGTTCAGCGAGCTTTCATTTGTAAACCGCCGCTCAGACCAGCTGCTGGCAGCCGAGGGTACCTTCTGGGGCCCCGAAGTGCCCATCACCAGCCCCTATAACCCGATTGGCGAGCCGGTCAACATCGGTCGCCGCCTGGAAGAGACGGGCGGCCGGGCCTTTTCCCAGGACCTGAACACCTGGCGTGGCGTTGTTGGCCTGGAAGGTGAGTTCTGTAATGAGTGGACCTGGGATCTCTCCTACAACTATTCGCGCTGGGTCGACACCCAGATCGATCGCGGCCGCGGCAATACCGTCCGCTTCCAGAACCTGCTGGATCCCGTCGCCTGCGCGGCAGATGAAGAATGTTCCGCAGCGCTGGCAGATTCTGGCGGTGTACCCGCCTGGAACCCCTTTGTGGAAGGATCGCTGACCCCGGCCATGCAGGATTATGCGCTGGTTACCAACTCACCAGTGGAGCGCTCCAACCTTCGCAGCTTCCAGGCCAACCTGGTCGGCGACTTTGGGGACTGGAGCCTGGCGAGTGAGGCACCGCAGTGGGCAGTCGGTTATGAAAATCGCGCAGAGCGCGCTGAAATTGTTCCGGACGGCGCAGCGCAAATCGGGCAGATCTACTTCGTGAGCGGTGATGCCTGGGGCGGTAACTACAGCGTCGACGAGTTTTATGGCGAGGTACGGGTACCCATTCTGGACGGACGCCCCTGGGCACAGGTCCTGGCCTTCGAAGCCTCCTTCCGCTACTCGGATTACAGTACTATCGGCGATGACACCACCTTTGGTGTTGTACTTGAGTACGCGCCACTGGATCAGCTTCGTTTCCGCGGCACCTATTCAGAGGGCTTCCGTGCACCGGGCCTGGACGACCTGTTCCTGCCCCCCACCGTCTCTGCGGAAACTTACGCAGATCCCTGTAATGAATACGGTGCAGGCGACAACGCCAACGTGATCGCCAACTGTCAGGCGGACGGTATCGCCCCAGGCACCACGATTGCCTCTACCCAGGCCACCGGCCTGTTCGGCGGCAACCCCGACCTGGAAGCGGAAAAGTCCGAAAGCTGGACTCTCGGCATTGTATGGACCCCGACGTGGACCGACGACCTGGGCTTCACCGTGGACTACTTCGATATCAGTATCGACGATGCGATCGGCACCCTGACCACCAACACCATCGTGCAAGGCTGCTACGAAAGTGCCAACTTCAGCTCGCCGCTGTGTGACCTGATTACCGGCGCACCGGCAGTGGGCACCAGCCCGTCACAAGGAGCGCCGACCCGACGCGCCTCTGACCTGACCATTGCAGGCCAGCTGTTGAACAGCCAGAACGTCGCCACCTTTGAAACGTCCGGTGTCGACCTCGGCTTCGACTACAGCATCGACGCAGGACCCGGTGTAGTGACCGTCAATGCAACAGCAACCTATTTGCACGAATGGAAGTACCGTGGCAGCTCCGAAGACCCCACCGTTGACCTGGCGGGCTACTTCGGCGCAGACCCGGTGACCACCGCCATCGTGGCCTTCCCCGAGTGGAAGTTCTACGGCACCGTGGGCTATGAGTACGACTGCTGGAGCGCCTTTACCACCGTGCGCATGCTCGGCGAAGTGGACGACTTCGACCCGTCCCCCGGTGACCTGGCCACTCACATCGATACCACCTGGTACCAGGATGTGAACTTCAACTATTTCCGTTGGGAAAACGTCACCTTGACCGGTGGTATCCGCAACGTATGGAATCAGCAGCCTCCGTACGTCACCAACAATGACGACATGAACACCCTGATGAGAAGCTACGACACCGTCGGCCGCTTCTTCTACGGTAGCGTGTCCCTGAAGTTCTAAAACTCTCCGGCCCCGCCACTCTGGCGGGGCCTCCTTTCTCCCCCTCTCTTACTATTCCCGGCCCCCCTCGATCCAATTCAGAAAATTAGACGATCGTCCCCAGATCAGGAAGGCCATGCATGCCTTACCTGTCATTTGTTCCATGCTTATTATTTTTTGAATTTCTTTTGAGGGAACTTATTCCTCATCCGTTAAATACTCGTTGGGAAGAGAATGACCGCTTGGGGGTAGTCGTTCTCACACACGCCAAATCTGGCAACACAATATAAATCCAACGATCAAGAGAGGATTTACAATGAAAAAGAACCTTCTGTCCGCAGCGGTAACTGCTGCGATCCTGGTTCCTGCTATGCCCACGTTTGCGCAGCAAGACGCACAAATGGTAGAAGAGGTTGTCGTTACTGGTTCACGTATCAAGCGCCAAGACTTGGAATCAGTTAGCCCCTTCACTTCTATCAGCTCAGAAGAATTCAAAATCTCCGGCAACCTGAACGTCGAGCAGAAGCTTGCGGAACTGCCGCAGACCATGCCCAGCTTTGGCCCTAGCTCCAACAACCCGGGTGACGGCACCGCTCGTGTCGACCTGCGTGGTCTGGGCTCTTACCGTACCGTCGTTCTGGTAAATGGCCGTCGCTACATCCCGTCTACCCAGACTGGCGTTGTCGACCTGAACACCATCCCGGGCACCCTGCTCAAAAATGTTGACGTTGTAACCGGCGGTGCTTCCGCGGTATACGGTTCTGACGCACTGGCAGGTATTGTCAACTTCCAGATGGTTGACGACTTCGAAGGCGTACAGATCACTTCTCTGCACGACGTAACTACCGAAGGTGATGGCGCCAAGTCCAACATCGACCTGACCATGGGCGGCAACTTTGCCGATGGCCGTGGTAACGCCGTAGTCTACGCCTCCTGGTCTGAGCGTGAGTCCGTAATGCAGGGCGACCGCGACTTCTCCAGTGTTGCACTGACTGAAAGCGGTGGCCAGCTGATTGCCGGCGGTTCTTCCGGTATTCCTGGCACCCTGGTATTCGACACCGGAACCACCTTCAACTCCGACGGTACTTCCCGCGCTTTCCAAGATCCGGCTGACCGCTTCAACTACGCTCCAGACAACTATCTGCAGCTGCCGCAAGAGCGCTTCCTGATCTCCTCCTTCGCGCACTACGACATCAGCGAAAATGCCACCGCCTACGGTGAAATGGCATTCGCGCACAACGAAGTGCCTCAGGAACTGGCCCCGACTCCGGCGTTTACCACTATTTCTGTAAACCCGAACACTCCGTTCTTTGATGCCGCTTACCAAGACGAGCTGCGCCAGATGAACATCGATGCTGGAGTGGACGTCAACACTCCGGTTGATCTGTTCGTTGGCCGCCGCATGGTTGAGAACGGTTCTCGTCAGTCCCTGGACACCCGTGATGCCTTCCGCATCCTGGCCGGTGTTCGCGGTGACATTAACGATGACTGGTCTTACGACACCTACTACAGCCACAGCAACCTGGAAAATACCAACCTGCTGAACAACGACGTTGCAGCGTCTCGTTTCCGTCAGGCGCTTCTGGTAACCGATGACGGCATGGCGTGTCAGGACACCTCCAATGGCTGTGCTCCGCTGAACATCTGGGGTGCCGGCAACATTTCCCAGGAAGCAATCGACTTCATCAATGTTGGCGCCACCAACAAAACCAGCATCACTCAGGAAGTATTCTCCGCGAGCGTATCCGGTTCCCTGGCAACCCTGCCAACCGCAGATGAGGCGGTCGGCGTCGTATTCGGTATCGAGCACCGTAACGACGAGTCCACCTACCGTCCGGACTCCTTCCTCTCCGCTGGTGACGTACTGGGCTTCAACGCCGGTAAAGCCACCGTTGGTAGCTACAGCGCCGACGAAGTCTTCACCGAAGTTAACGTACCTCTGGTACAAGGCAAGGCGGGTGTTGAGAGCCTGACTCTGTGGGGCGCTGCGCGTTACTCCGATTATTCCAACATCGGCGGCGTAACTTCCTACGCAACTGCTCTGAACTACGCACCGATCGACATGGTGAAAATCCGTGCTGGTTTCCAGCAAGCGGTTCGTGCTCCTAACGTTTCCGAGCTGTTCCTGGGTCAGTCCAATGGCTTCCCTTCAGCTGACGACCCCTGTGCAGCTGGCAACGTGACCGCTGAAACTGATACTGCTCTGTGTTCCGCCACTGGCGTGACCGCTGGCAGCTTCAACCAGGCCAACTCCCAGATTGAAGGTCTGTTCGGTGGTAACCCGGACCTGCAGGAAGAAACTTCCAACACCTTCACCTTCGGTGTTGTGGTTGAACCGATGGACGGCCTGGACGTAGCACTTGACTACTACAACATCGAAATCGAAGACGCGATCGACGTTCTCGGCGGTGGTGTAAACAATGTTCTGGACCTGTGCTACAACGTTGTTAAGGACATCAGCTCTCCGTTCTGTCAGGCGATTACCCGCCGCAGCGATGGCAACGTTCAGATCGTAGAAGTTCTGAATGAAAACATCGGCTTGATCGAAACCAGCGGTATTGACCTCAACGTCAACTACGGTACTGATCTGGCCTTCGGTATTGATGGCGGCTCTTACCTGAGCGTTGCCTTCAACAGCACTTACCTGCTGGACTTCGATCAAACTCCGATCGCTGATCTGCCTGAGCGTGTAAACTACTGTGCAGGCTCCTTCGGCAACACCTGTGGAGCTCCGCGTCAGGAGTTCAACTGGAACAGCCGTATCACCTGGTCCAGCGGCCCGCTGACTCTGTCCGCACTGGTTCGCTACCTGGGTGAAAGCGATGACGATGTGATCGCGAACAGCGACGTTGCTGCTTCCGACCTGGTTGTACCGACTATCGATGCAGAAACTTACCTGGATCTGAGCGTTGGCTACGCCATGAGCGAAAACCTGGACCTGAACGTTGGTATCAAGAATGCCCTGGACACCGAACCGACTCCGCTCGGCGATGCTCAGGAGCAGGCAAATACCTTCCCGTCCACTTACGACCTGCTGGGTCCGCGCTACTTCCTGAGCGCGAGCTACAAGTTCGACTAAGTTGAACCTGTAACCTAAGGTAGTATGGAAACGGCGAGCTTTGCTCGCCGTTTTCAATTCCAATGAACACAATGAAGAATCAACCGATCAATCCAGCGCTACTTAATCAACTGTTTGCACTCATCAACAGCGGACAGTCCAGAGCGGCTCTGCCAGAGATACACCGGCAATTAACGCTGTCGCCCACCGAGCCAAACCTCTTGCACCTGGCGGGAATCGCCAGCGCTGCTACTGGCAGGAACGCTGAAGCCCTTTCCTATTTCAAAAAATCACTGCAATCTGCCCCGAATCAGCCAGCGGTTCTCAATAATTTGGCGAATTTGCTCAAAAAAATGGGAGAGATCTCAAACGCCAAGATCCACTTTCAGAAAGCAGTATCACTTAGCCCGAATTTCCTGGAAGCCCAACTTGGCCTGGCCACCCTTGAGTATGACCAGCAGTCCTACGGCGAAGCACGCAAAATAGCGCTATCGGCACTGGACGCGCACCCAAAGAACCTTCCCGTACTGAACCTACTCGGAAACATCAGCAAGAAGACTGATGAATTCGAAAAAGCGATAACATTTTTTGAGCAGGCGTTGTCGATCAAGCCGGAGTACGTCCCCGCCATTTATGGTCTGGCGGCAACGTATTCAGAAATAGCCCTCGATGAAAAAGCACTGCCACTATTTGAAAAGGCATCCAGGCTACGCCCGAACACAGCAGAGATTGAATACTCCCTTGCGCTCACTCAATTAAATCTGAACAGGTTTGACCAGGCAGAAGCAAACCTTAAGAACCTGATTGCGATTCACCCGCTTTATATCGACGCGCACAAGACCCTTAACGAGATTTACTGGCAACAAGGCAAGAAGAGTGCGTTCTGCGCGAGCTACGTTGCGGCGCGATCCAGTAACCCGAAGAGTACTGAACTGACCATTTCGCACGTTGAAAGCCTGTTAGCTGCGGGCGACGTCGCCGAAGCCGAACATGCCCTTGAGAGTGACTGGGCAGACTCCTCGAACCCCAACATACAGTTCTTAAGGGGAAAAATCGCCGAAGGACGCTCCCAACTTAGAGAAGCCCTTCCGCTCTATGAGTCCTCCTACGAACAACTAAAAACGACAGACATTGCCAAACAGCTGATTACTGCTCAAATCCAATGTCAGCAATTTGACAAGGCCCAGGAATTGCTTACGCAACACCTGCGTCGATACCCTGATGACCAGCTATTATGGGCCCTACAGGGAACATGCTGGAAAATGACGGACTCTGAAAAATACGAATGGCTAATACAAGACAACCGATTCATCCAGGAGTTTGAAATACCGACTCCCGATGGCTTCGCCTCTCTGGATGATTTCCTGGACCAATTGAAAGAACACCTTTTGGCCATACACAATCTTGAAGCCCAACCGTTAAATCAGTCCGTTAGAGAAGGCATTCAGACCCCCGGCAGACTGTTACACAAACCCAACCCGGTCATTCAGGCCCTGAAAGCGAGCTTCACCGAGGTCGTCAGCCATTATATCGAGTCAATGCCTACCGACACTTCACACCCTTTGCTACGGCGCAAATCCAGTGATTTCACGTTTTCAGGGTCGTGGTCGGTGCTATTGAGGGGCGGCGGGCACCACGTTAGTCACGTCCACCCGGCCGGCTGGATCAGCTCCGCGTTCTATGCGGCGGTCCCACCCAACGCATCCAGGGATAAACTGGCTGCGGGCGACATCTATTTCGGGCAATCGCCGTATCAGCTTGGGGAGCGTGACGATATTGAGTGTCATTTAACACCCACTGCAGGAAAACTCGTTTTATTTCCTTCGTTCACCTGGCACGGAACCGTTCCCCTGCCACTGGAAAAGAACGCCCCGAAGAGGATAACAACGCCCTTTGACGTTACGCCAAGAAGCGGTCATTTAAACTAACTGGCATCCGTGTCTCGCCGCAGCCAACCGGTAATGGAGTAGCGGCTGGTTGCGGCAAACGGGGTGACATAGGACACGGAATGCTTTTGGGGGACTTTGAATACATTGATCGCATTAAATGCAGGGACCAAGCTCCCTACAACGTTCTCTTCCCCATCAAAAAGGTGGAACAGCCCACCCCAGTCCGGACTCCAGTTTTTTGTCAGGTTGATTACATATGCAGCAACACGATTTTTCCCCGAGACATTGTCGTCATGGATTTTCAGAAAGTGCCCTCGGTCATAGCTGGTCGCCTGAACGTCAGCAAACGCTATTGACTCTTCACCGGTCAAAATTCTCATGAGCGAAAGGAAGGGCTTGCTGTTCACCAGCTCATATAGATTATTCAGTGGATTGCCTGGCAATATATTATTCTTATAAATATCGAACACAGGGATACTCTTGTAAAAATAGCCAAAGGTATCCGTAGCACTCTGCCAAATATATTCGTTCAGGGCCTTTTTCTGTTCTTCACTCCAGGAACAGTAATCCCGGTAACTAAGATCGACATGCTTCCCCTGGCGATTGAACACCAGGTTCCACTCACTCTGCGATTCCAGCAATTCCCAAAGCGCATTTGCCGATTCATTATTGAGAAATTCAGAGATCTGAACGAACCCCCGCTTTTCAAAATCTGATGAATAGCGCCGAATATCCAAAGAATCACTAATGTGGTACATTTCAGAGTTACACCGAAAAAATAAAAGCACTCAACTTTCGAACATATCAGGGGACTTCCCCGCCTATTCGAAACCGAACCGACCATTCGCATTGTACCAGAGTAGCCACAGAATCATGAACCAGCCCGACTTATTTGAATCGGCAAAACGCGCCATCAAAAGCGGTAACCTCGGAGAAGCTGAGAAGCTACTCAGGGACAACCTCGGGAATCAAGCTCAGTTCGAAGTTACCCGGCTGATGCTCGCTGAAATTCTAATTCAACGAGGTGACAGCAACTCGGCACAATCGCTGCTACTTGATGTGGTGGAAAAAACTCCAGGCAACCCACACAGCCACATATTACTGGCACATATTTCGAGGCTCAAAGAGAATCGTCCCCAGGCCCGGAAACATCTTCAAGCCGCTTTAAAATCAAGCAGCCTGACCCAGGAGAACCTTAAGTTCATTGCCGACGAATGCGTAGCCATTGAAGATTTCCATACTGCTATTCACGTGCTGAATCACGTAAATCCGATGGATGGAAAGAGCTTCCATAATCTGGGCTACTCTTACTTCCGAATTGGCGAAACAGGCAAGGCACTGCCGATATACCGGAAGCTTTTTGCCAGCTACCCGAAAAACCCGAGAATTGCGAGAGAGCTTTCACTCGCAGCGGCCGCATTTCGAGAATACGATACGGCGGTCGAGGCCTATGAAGCCTATATGCGTAATATTCAGCCCTCAGCCGCAGACTACCTCAAGTTTGCCGACCTTGAGTTGATGAACCATAACGTGGAAAAAAGTGAGCGCCATCTCCAGAAGTCGATATCGCTTGGAGAAAACAGCGCGGCAGCCAAGTTACTCCTCGCCAGAATCTCCCGACTGAAGGGTGACTACCCCCTTGCCCTTAACCTGGCAACCGAAGTGACCCAGGCGTCCCCGGGAACTGGGACAGCCTGGAGCCTTATCGCAGAGCTCACTCACAAGGAGGCAGTTGACAGCCAACTGATCGCGTCACTGGAATCCGCGCTCACACTCCCGGAGATATCCCCAGAGGACCTGGAGCTATCTCAATTCGCTCTTGCCGATCTTTATATAAAAGCTGGCGATTTCCCCACTGCATATCACTACATGCATGCGGCAAACCGCACCAAGGCCGCACAGTTAAAGAGACAGGGCACCCAATATAATCCCGATTTAGCCGAACAGCACTTCAACGAACTAAAATCGGCGTTCACCGATAGCAGTGACTTATGCAATTCTGAATGCAGCCACCGCCCGGTATTTGTGGTCGGCATGCCCCGCTCCGGCACGACCATGATCAACCGAGTCCTTGATGCATCCGGAAAATTTAACTGCATCGGTGAAAGTGAGGCACTCCCATATATTTTTGCGCAAACCCGACGTACCGGTGGCCCATTGAGAGACTATCTCACTCAGGCAAGCTCCGAGACTTGGAATAACGCAGCAAATGAGTACCTCAGGCGCATCAAACACAGTGACAGACCGTCCGTGGACAAGATGCCCAGCAACTTCCTGTACGTCGGCTATATATTATCAATGTTTCCTCATGCGCGAATAATCCAGATGCGCAGAAACCCTTTTGATGTCTGCCTGTCAATCTTTTCCAAGCCCTTCCCCGAGGGACACAACTACGCGTGCAGTCCCAATGATGTGGCGCACTACTACTATCAGGCAAATTCACTTATGGATTTCTGGTCACAAAAATTTCCGGAAAACATTTTTGAAATTGATTTTGACCAGTTCCTGGAAAAGCCGAATGCCATCGGAAAAGAGCTCTATGAATTCCTGAACGAAGACTGGTCTGAGGACAACTTGCTGCCACCTGAAAATTCCACTCAGGCCTTCACCTTTAGCGAAATCCAGGTGCGCCGTAAAATCAGCAGGCAGGAGAGTATGAAGTGGCAACCCTTCAAAAAAGTTGCAAACGACCTTATGGATGCCATTAAATTACAAGCTAAACAGTCTAAATAGACCCTTTTCTTCAGACGTTGACCAGCATGATGTACAAACTGCAAGACAACTTAAACCTCGAGCACTGGAGCGAAGTCTTCCAGCAGGATATGCGTTGCCGGGTCATCGACCTGATGCCAGAGAAGTCCGCTCAGTCAATGCTGGAGGCAATCCAGCTACACGCTGAGTTCAAACAGGCTCATATTATTGGCAACCAGTACCGGGAGATAACTAAAGCCGAGTTCTCAGAGCTATCTGTATCTGAGCGCTCCCAACTTGTCCGCGATGTTTACAGGCAAGCACAGAATGGCATTGGCTTCTGGTACGGGCGCAAGGGCCTGGACTCACAAACAAAAACGCCCCTTGCAGATATCTATCGATGGCTAAGCAGTCCTGAGGTGATCGCGGCGGTGCAGGCCATTACCGGGAACCCTAACCTTACGGGCCCTTCGGCACAGATCACATCATTTGCACCGGGAGATTTCCTGACCAGGCACAGGGATGAAGTGACAGCCGAGCGCAGACGTATCGCCTTTGTGCTAAACCTGAGCCAAAACTGGCACCCCGATTGGGGAGGCCTCTTGCAGTTTTTCCGCGATAATGGCGATACGCGGGATGCATGGACTCCGACATTCAACAGCCTCTGCCTGTTCGACGTCAAGCATGTGCACTCTGTGACCGCTATCGCGCCATTTTCTCCAAAGCCCCGCATTGCTATCAGCGGCTGGTTTCACAGTTAATCTCCTCCGCATTGGCTTCCAAGGCCAATAAAACCACTGCAGATAAGCATGCACTTTTTAGTCCTGGCGTGCTTACCTGCCTGCGATTCCCAAGATCCAGACTTAAACTCTAACAGCACGATCTTTCCGTACGCGGTGCAGTCCACGTTACAATTTGACCAGTTCCAACTCAAAAGCGCCGTTTCCCAAAGGGAATTACAACTAACCTCCACTCAAACGCATACTTTATGGATACATTAACCGCCTTCCTTACCCTCCTCTTTGTAATGGATCCACTGGGTAATATTCCGGTATTCCTCGCTGCACTGAAGAACGTGCCGCCGAAGCGCCAGCTGTATGTGATCATGCGCGAGCTGATTTTTGCGCTGATTGTGCTGCTGGTGTTCCTGTACGCCGGCCGCTTTGTACTGGCGTGGCTAGGGCTTTCTCAGGAGGCGATCCGCATTGCCGGTGCCATCATTCTCTTTTTGATCGCGATCCGGATGGTGTTTCCGATAGAGGGCGGAATTATGGGGGAGCGGCTTGAAGGGGAGCCCTTCTTCGTTCCGCTGGCGGTACCTCTGGTTGCGGGCCCCTCCACCATGGCCATTCTTATGCTGATGACTAATAGCGAAGGAGAGCAACTGTGGAACTGGACGCTGGCGCTACTTGGCGCGTGGGCGGTGTCCGCGGTAATCCTGCTCGCCTCGTCTCCGCTCGCCAAGTTGCTCGGCACCCGCGGTCTGATTGCGGTGGAGCGATTGATGGGCATGGTTCTGGTGATGCTCGCGGTACAACTTTTCCTGGACGGGATCAAACAGAGCCTGGCCTGATTCTTTTCGATTTAGAAAGAACAAAAAATAAACAGAATTCATTTTTTTATTTTTCTCTGGGGGCGACGCTCGCCCCTAGCGCTTTAATCTGAAACTTTATTTATGTGCCAAATTAAGTTCGGATTCATACTCTAAAAACCCAGCATCGAACAAAAACCAGCCAACCGAACTCCTTTCTCCTCACCAGAAACCGCCGTTTTAGCTAGACTCATCCTAATAAATAAATGTTTAGTGCAAATATTTTTCGAACGAGCGGCCATCATCAAGATATCAACACTTTCAACCGTTCACAATTTGCCCACAACGATCACAAACGGAACAAATAATCCATTTGCAACAAGATCTCACAATGTCAGGTTAGTTCCACTATCAACAATCATCCTTTAAAGTCAGCCCGCACTAAAAATACAACAAAACCTAAAAAGTGCCTCTAAATACATAAAGGATGCATTTATGATCAAGACCAAGTTGAGCATTGCTATCGCAGCATTCGGCACCATCGCCGCTACCGGTGTTTCCGCGCAGGAAGCCGTTCCCGGCCCGACCGTCGAAGAAGTGATTGTTACTGGTTCCCGCATTGCGCGCGACCCGCTCTCTACTACTGGCCCTATTACTATCGTGGATTCCGAAGCCATCAGCCGCTCCGGCGTTGGCACCATCGACGAACTGCTGAACCAGCTGCCGTCCATGGGCACCACCGGTATCAACGCAAATGACAACAATGGTGGCCAGGGCCTCGCATTTGTTGACCTGCGTAACCTGGGCTCCGCCCGTACCCTGGTACTGGTAAACGGCCGCCGCTTCGTATCTTCCGCTTCCGGCGTCAGCTCTGCGGTAGACATGAACAACATTCCCGTTGAAATGATCGACCGTATTGAAGTACTGACCGATGGCGCATCTGCGGTATACGGTTCCGACGCCGTTGCCGGTGTGATCAACGTGGTCATGAAAGACTCTTTCGACGGCGTTCGCATTAATGCCCGCGCGGGCTCTACCTCCGATGGTGGCGGCGAGAATGGCGATATTTCCCTCACTTTTGGTAACGAAGGTGAGCGCGGCAGCTTTATTGCCAACATCAGCCACAGCCAGCGTGACGAGATCACCTTCAACGATCGCGACTGGGCCGGCTTGACCAGCTCCATGGGTCCGAACGGTAACATCTTCACCAACTACGGCAGCTTCAGTGTTGGCGAAGATGGTGTAACTCTGGGCGACTACGCCGGTTACGACATCGGCCAGCACATGTGGCTGTCTGGCGCCATGGAGCGTACGTCCGCAACCGCATCCGGTAAGTTCTCCATCACCGACAGCGTTGAGCTGTGGGGTGAAGCCAGCTACACCACCAAAACCACCAACCAGCAGCTCGCGGCTCAGCCAATGTACGCTGGCAACGGTTTCGTTCTGGACCCGGAGCAACACCTGCCAGCTGAAATTCAGTCTCAACTGCAGGACGCCTGGCAAGAAGCCTATGATGCCTGGGTAGCGAACGGTTCCGATCCTGAAGACAAAGTGAACCCGTTCCCCGGCGCAACCTGGGTTGAAGGTTTCTCAGACTTCCGTATCCGTCCGGTAGCCGGTGGCACTCGTTCCTATGAGCAGCAAACCGATACCTACCGCCTGGCCGCTGGCCTGGACGGCGATCTGGCAAACGGCTGGAGCTGGGACACCTTCTTCAGCTACGGCAAAAACGAAGGCGATAACGTAACTGCCAACTCCTACAATAAGACTCGCCTGAACGAGATCTTCAGTGGTGAAGCGGGTCTGGACTATGATTTTGCCGGCGGCATGAGCCCGGAAATCATGGACTACTTCCGCTACGACGACCGTGAAAACAACGAATACGAGCTGGTTAACATCGGTGCGTCCCTGTCCGGCGACATTGAAGCAATTCAATTCCAGGGCGGTGCACTGGGCTTCGCTGGCGGTATTGAATACCGTGAAGAGTCCGGCGAATTCAATCCGTCTCCGGAGACCCAGAGCGGTGAGACCTTCGGTAACCAGCAAGACGCCACCGGCGGTGACTTCGACGTTGCGGAAGTATTTGCGGAATTCAACCTGCCGATTCTGGCTGGTGTTCAGTACGCTGAAGAACTCTCTATCGACGCTGCGGTTCGTTACTCCGACTACAGCACTTTCGGTGGTGAAACCACTGGTAAAGTAGGCCTGGTTTACGCGCCTATCGAAGACGTGCGCTTCCGCTCCAGCTACTCTACTTCTTTCCGCGCACCTGGCATCTATGAGCTGTACAGCGGTTCTGCGCAGAGCTACGAGACTCTGACAGACCCGTGTAGCACAGGCACCAGCAACCCTGAAGGGCAAGGCGCCAACTGCGACATGGTCAGCCCCGGCTTCGAGCAGGCAGGTAACCAGGTACCAACCAACATCGGCGGCAACCAGGAACTGATGCCTGAGCAGGCAAAAACCTTCACCGCTGGTATCGTGTGGACTCCGAGCTTCGTAGACGACCTGTCCATCACCCTGGATTACTACGACATCAGTGTCGAGGACGCGATCACTTCCCCGGATCTGCAGCGCATCCTGGATGACTGTTTCCGCGACGGTATCGCCAGTGCCTGTTCCTTCGTAACCCGCGGCGCCGGCGACCAGATCGTTGCACTGGAAGGTGCGAAGATGAACATCGGTCAGATCGATACCCGTGGCGTTGACATCGACGTAGTGCAGAACCTGCACTTCGACGCTGGCCGTCTGGCTATGCGCGCTCAGGCAACTCGCATGCTGGAGTACAAAGAGTTCAACGAGCAGTCCGGTACTGAGTCCGACTACCTCGGCGAAGTCGGTATTACCGGTGGTCTGTACGTAGACTGGCGCGGTCTGGCGAGCGTTACCTGGTACGGCAACGATTGGGATGCAGGCGTTGAAGCCCAGTACTTCGACGGTGGCGTCAGCTCCTCTCCCTACTCCGTTGATATCGACAGCCAGACCTACCTGAACCTGCGTGCGGGCTGGGACGTGAATGACAACCTGCGCGTGTCCACCGGTCTGGACAACGTAACCAACGAGGAGCCGCAAGACACCTCTGGTTACAATGACTGGAACAGCTTCTACGACTTCCAGGGGCGCTACTTCTGGGCTGGTGCTTCTTACCAGTTCTAAGTTGTCGACTCGACGTCGCTGACGTTACGTAGACGAAAAAGGGGGATGCCATTGGCATCCCCCTTTTTTTTAGTACTTACTGCACTATTTTTACCTTTCCCATTTTCAAAATCTTCCTGGCAAGCCCAAGGGGTCAACGTTGATAATGCCCGGATCCCTATGTCGCAGCCTAGACCGCCCTTCTTTTTGATCACCCAATCCGCTTTTATCCATCAGTTCCAGCTTTCGCATATATACCTGCCTGGCCGTAGAATTGCCTGCGAGATGGAATGCTTCAAAGAAGTGATCGCGAGAGTCTTTGTAGTCGCCCAAACGATAGCTGGTCAGCCCCATCAGAAAATGAAAGCGGTGATCGTTTTCATACTGCCAGATGGCGCGCTTCAGCTGCCGCTTGGCACTTTTGAAATCTCCGTGCTCATAGGCGTTACGTGCCTGGTAGTAGAGGTAATAGGGGTTGCGCTGGCGGTGGTAGCGGGCTTTGTCCGCATAATAGTTGGCCAGCTCGAACTGCTTTTGCTTACGATACAGGCGCTCGAGGTTGCTCATGGCGATGGTGTGGCCGCTGTCGAGCTGAAGTGCCTGCAGGTAACTTTTTTCCGCAGCTCCATATTTTTCATTACGACTGTAAAAGGCCCCCAGATTGGCCCACAGGTCGCTGTCCCCGGGACGCAATTCCAGCGCCTTGCGCAGATAGCGGAATGCCTCGCGCATCTCGCCCTGTTGCATCCACTCCAGTCCGCGGTTGCTGTAGTACTGGGCGAAGGCTGCTTTATCGGAGAGACGGCGCTGGTCATAGATCGGGTCGTAGGCGGCGAGGTTGAAGTCCACCACGCGGCGTCCTTGGGGGCTTTCACTCACCATATTGATGTGGCGATAGACCACAAAGGTATGCTCCTCGTCATGCCCCCACACCGGTGGCACCTCTACCTGATTGAAGTAGGCATCCGCACCGAGCTCCCGCGCCATGGCCACCATCATTACTGTAAAGGCCATGCAATTTCCGACTTCCTGGCGGTAGGTCTCCGCGGCGGTTAGGGTCTGATCGGCCCGGTACTCGACGCGGAACTTGCGGCTCTCAAATCCGCGCAGCAGGGCGGCAAGACGCTGCTGCGGGCTGGCGCCCGGCGCCACTTGCGCGAGGTAGGCACGCATCTCGGGTTCCAACCCGAGAATATCGTCTTCCGGCAACTCATCCAGGGATACCGGCCCACCGAAAATGGCGCTGCCAGATAACAACCAGCCGACATCTACCGGCGAGCTTTGCTGCGGAGGCGTACCGGCACAACCACCGATCAGCACCAGACACAGTCCCAAAGCGAGAGATTTCCCGAGCCAACGGCGGGCCAGTGACCGCTTCGCCACTGGCAGCCCAGAATATTCCGGGGTTTTCATCGTCATTCTCCCCATATCGTCTTCCGAATCCCTGATTTTCCACGATTCTTGTCGCGAAGGAATACCTTTCGCAGGTTCATTTCCTGTTTCATCTGTAACCATTCGCCAGTTTTGCAGACCGCTGTTACACTCGGGAGGGTCTCATTTAAAGCTATAACAAGTTAAAGATATAACAATCGGAACAACTGATATGTCGTCACTACCGCAACAGAACAGCGATGGCTTTTTTGGCCATCCTAAAGGGCTCTCGACCCTATTCTTCACCGAAATGTGGGAGCGGATGAGCTACTACGGTATGCGTGCGCTGCTGGTCCTCTTTATGACCGCAAGCCTGCAACAGGAAGGCCTCGCCTTTACCGTAGCAGCTGCCACCGCCATCTACGGCCTCTACACCGGTGCGGTGTACTTCCTGGGTCTCCCGGGTGGCTGGATCGCCGACCGCCTGCTCGGCGGCCAGAGGACAGTCTGGTACGGCGGCATCATCATTATGTGCGGCCATATCGTGCTGGCTATTCCCAGCGACCACACCTTCTTTATAGGCCTGATTCTGGTCGCGACGGGTACCGGTCTGCTGAAACCGAATATCAGCGCCCTCGTCGGCCACCTCTACGCCGAAGATGACGTGCGCCGGGACAGCGGCTACGCGCTGTACTACATGGGTATCAACATCGGCTCCGTGCTGGGCTACATGGTGTGCGGCTACTTTGGTGAAAAAGTGGGCTGGCACTGGGGCTTTGGCGCCGCTGCCGTGGGCATGGCGATTGGCCTGATCCAGTACCGCAAAACGATTGGCAACCTGGGCGACGCCAGCCTCAAGCCGGAACACCCCATGACCACCCAGGGCGCGAAAAAAGCCTGGGGTACCATCTGGACCGTTGTTGCGGCGGTGATTGCAGTTACCGCGCTGACCATGAGCGGCATCATTGCTTTTGACCCGGTCGTTGTGGCCAAGTATGTAGCAGTCGCCTTTACCATCATTTTCTTTGCCTACTACGCCTACATCTATTTCGGAGGCAACCTCAACCAGACCGAAAAGCGCCGCATGTGGGCCCTGTTCCTGGTGTGTGTGGCTTCCGCCTGCTTCTGGTCCGGCTTCGAGCAGGCGGGTTCTTCCCTGAACCTGTTTGGCCGTGACTACACCGACCGCCTTATTGGCTCCTTCGAGATCCCGGCGTCCTGGTTCCAGAATGTGAACCCGATGTTCATCATCATCCTGTCGCCTTTCTTCGCCGCTTTGTGGATCAATCTCGGCAAGCGCATGATCACACCGTCCTACGGCATGAAGTGCGCCATTGGCCTGATCATCATGGCGACCGGCTTTATCGTCATGTTCTTCGCTGCCCAGCAGGCGGCACAAGGCCTGAAAGTAGCGCCGATGTGGCTGGTAACCACTTACTTCCTGCACACCGTGGGTGAGCTCTGCCTGAGCCCGGTAGCCCTGAGTGCGGTAAGCAAGCTGTCTCCGCGCCGCTTTGCCGGCCAGATGATGGGTGTGTTCGTACTCACCTACTCCATCGGCAACATCATTGCCGGCCTGCTGGCGGGCAACTTCGACCCGAACAACGTCTCTGAACTGCCGAATCTTTATATCCAGATCGCCATCTTCAGCATTGGTATCGGTGCTGTGATTGCACTGATCAGCCTGAAGTCCAAGGCCTGGGAGAAAGGTGCAGAAGACGACCATATCGAACCGATCGAGCCGGCCGAGGCGCCCGGCAAGACCGTGTAATCATCGAGATCGTTTGATGTAAAAAAGGCCGCTGCGGGAAACCGCAGCGGCCTTTTTATTTGCTCCCACAATGGGTGTGTCAGCTTGCCAGTACCGAGTAGTTCAACCAGATAAATCGCACGCCGATAATGAACAGCAACCCTGCAAAACAGTTTTTAAGCAGCTGTGGCGACAGCTTGTGTGCCAACAGTGCCCCCAGGCGGGCAAACCAGGTACTGGCGAGGACGATGCCCAGGAACGCCGGCCAGTAGATATAGCCGCTGCTCCATGCGGGCAACTGTGCGTTGCCCCAGCCCTGCACTGCAAAGCTCGCCGCCCCGGCTACCGCAATCGGCAGCCCGCAGGCCGCTGAGGTGGCCACGGCGCGCTGCATGATCACATGGCAGCGGGACAGGAACGGCACGGTAAGCGAGCCCCCACCAATGCCGAAAATAGCGGACGCCCAGCCGATAAAGGCGCCCACAACGGAAAGCCCTACCTTGCCCGGCAGCCGGCTGCCGTCGGTGGGCAGCGCCGCCTTGCGCAAGCCGTCAGCCCACATTTTAAACGCGATACCCACGGCAAAAATTCCAATCAGGAATTGTAGCCAGGCACCGCTCAGCCAGTCTGCAGTCATCCCGCCCAGCCAGGAGCCAAGCAGTATCCCCGGGGCCATGGTGGCGACAACCTTCCAGTCCACGGCGCGCTTGCCGTGGTGTGTGCGGATAGAGCTGATGGAAGTAACAATGATGGTGGCAAGCGATGTGCCCACCGCCATGTGGGTAAGGATTTCCGGGGCGACGCCCTGCGCCGTGAACACCAGCACCAGGGCGGGCACGATGATCAGGCCACCACCAACACCGAACAGGCCGGCGATGGTACCCGCGCCCATGCCCAGTAACAGGTAAATCAAAAGCACTTCCATAACGTCCCCAACAAATTTCAGGCAAAAAAAACGGTGGCATCTAGCCACCGCTTTTCTAATGCAATCCCGCGCCTTTCAATGAAAGCGCGGGGCGGTGAGGATTACTCCTCGCCAGTAGCCTCATCCGCCTGCTCGGCTTCTTCGGCTTTGGCTTCCTTGATGGACAGCTTGATACGGCCGCGCTGGTCCACGTCCAGCACCTTGACCTTCACCATCTGGCCTTCGCTCAGGTAATCGGTAACCGCGTTTACACGCTCTTCGGCGATCTGGGAGATGTGTACCAGACCGTCTTTACCCGGCAGGAAGTTCACGAATGCACCGAAGTCGACGATGCGAACAACCTTACCTTCGTAGATGGCGCCAATCTCGGCTTCCGCAGTGATTTCCTCGATGCGGGTTACCGCCGCTTCCAGGCTCTCACCGTCTTCACCGAATACCTTGATGCTGCCATCGTCTTCGATATCGATGGAAGCACCGGTCTCTTCGGTGATGGAACGGATGGTCGCGCCGCCTTTACCAATCACGTCGCGGATCTTGTCCGGATGGATCTTCAGGGTGGCGTAGCGCGGTGCATTCTCGTTCACCACGGAGCGGGACTCACCGATCACCTTGTTCATTTCCGCCAGGATATGCAGACGTGCGTGCAGGGCCTGCTCCAGAGCGGTTTCCATGATCTCTTCGGTGATTCCTTCGATCTTGATGTCCATCTGCAGCGCAGTCACACCAGAAGCGGTACCGGCTACCTTGAAGTCCATGTCGCCCAGGTGGTCTTCGTCACCCAGGATGTCGGTCAGAACGGCGAAGCCTTCGTCTTCCTTCACCAGGCCCATGGCGATACCGGCTACCGGTGCTTTCAACGGTACGCCCGCATCCATCAGCGCCAGGCTGGAACCACATACGGATGCCATGGAGCTGGAACCGTTGGATTCGGTGATTTCGGAAACCACACGCAGGGTGTAAGGGAAGGATTCCGGATCCGGCAGTACCGCAGCGATACCGCGGCGGGCCAGGCGGCCGTGGCCGATTTCGCGACGACCGGTAGCGCCTACACGACCCGCTTCACCTACCGAGTAGGGAGGGAAGTTGTAGTGCAGCATGAAGTAGTCTTTGCGCTCGCCTTCCAGGGCGTCGATGATCTGGGCATCGCGAGTCGCACCCAGCGTGGAAACGACCAGCGCCTGGGTTTCACCACGGGTGAACAGTGCGGAGCCGTGACCTTTCGGCAGCACGCCCACTTCTACGCTGATCGGACGTACGGTTTTGGTGTCGCGGCCGTCGATACGAGGCTCGCCGCGAACCACGGCACCACGCACGGTTTTCTTCTCAAGCTTGCCGAAGTAGCTCTTGACGGTACCTTCGTCGACTTCGTCGCTCGCCAGGGCTTCCGCCGCTTCGTTGCGCAGCTCACCCAGACGGGTGGTACGCTGCTGCTTGTCGGTAATTTTGTACGCTTCGGCAACTTTTTCGCCAAACTGTGCTTCCAGGGCGGATTTCAGCTCTTCGTTCACCGCTTCCGGCTGCCAGTCCCAGGTAGGCTTGCCTGCTTCAGCCTTAAGTTCTTCACAGACCTTTACCACCGCCTGCATTTCCTGGTGAGCGAACAGCACCGCGCCCAGCATGATGTCTTCAGGCAGCTCTTTGGCTTCGGACTCAACCATCAGTACCGCATCTTTGGTACCGGCCACAACCATGTCCAGCTCGGATTCTTTCAGCTCGCTGTAACGCGGGTTCAGCAGGTAGCCGTCTTTCTCGGAGTAACCTACGCGCGCAGCGCCGATCGGGCCGCTGAAGGGAATGCCGGACACAGACAGTGCCGCAGAAGTACCGATCATGCCGGCGATATCCGGATCTACGTCTTTTTCCGCGGACAGTACAGTGATCATTACCTGTACTTCATTCATGAAGCCATTCGGGAACAGCGGACGGATCGGGCGATCGATCAGACGGGAGGTCAGGGTTTCTTTCTCTGACGGGCGGCCTTCACGCTTGAAGAAGCCACCGGGAATTTTGCCGGCCGCGTAGGCCTTTTCTACATAGTGCACGGACAGCGGGAAGAAGCCCTGGTCTGGCTTGGCTTCCTTGGCACCAACTACGGTACACAGCACTACGGTTTCACCCATGGTGACCAGCGCTGCGCCTGTTGCCTGGCGTGCGATACGGCCGGTCTCGATGGTGACCTGGTCTTTTCCGTACTGGAAGGTTTTGGTTACTGGATTCACTAGTATCTTTCCTGTTTCCTTTGCGTGCTGGCCCATTCCAGCAACGCTTTGCCTACATGTGATGAACAAACTCGCTGTTCATCCTGCGCTGCGTACCCACACTGCGGACCACACAAACGCCAAAATCCGCTGACGGCGGACCGACAGCGGAAATTGTTTCGGGCTTTCGCCCTCGGTTCCCGGGTACATCTGCTGCGTACTTCAGGAACCCGAATTCTATATAGAACAATGCCCGCCGAGGGGCGGGCATTGCAGGGTCTTAGCGACGCAGGCCGAGCTTGGCGATCAGCTGTGCGTAACGGCTCAGATCCTTGCGCTTCAGGTAGTCCAGCAGCTTACGACGCTGGTTTACCATGCGGATCAGACCACGACGAGAGTGGTGGTCTTGCTTGTGGGAAGCAAAGTGACCCTGAAGCTTGTTGATGTTGGCAGTCAGCAGGGCTACCTGGACTTCCGGAGAACCGGTATCACCTTCAGACTGGCCATGCTCTTTCAGGATGGCTGCTTTTTCGTTTGCAGACAGTGCCATAACGAATTACCTCGTTCGTAACATGCTTTGAAAATTCGGCTGGCCCGTGCATGTTTACAGACCAGCTAGTCATGAAAAACCGGATCCACCTGCAAGCAGGCCGTTTCCGGTTTATTTTACCAACCGACGGGGTGCAACCCGTCCGTCATCAGTAATCTCTCCAACGCCTAGAAATTCACCACTTTCCAGGAAGAGGCGCACCATATCACCTTCATCGCCCAAGCGGTAGACCTGCAGATCCATTACCGGCTGTCCCTGACGCAGATAGTAACCTGTGTCATCCGCGAGGATCATCTTGGGCAGGCCTGAGGCGGGTGAATCCGCCGGTAGCAGGTGGTGATCCAGCACTTCCGCGCGGTCTTCACCGCGCTCCTCGGTCAGTTCGTCCAGAGTGACCGCATCTTCCTCCAGATAGGGGCCGGCGGCGCTGCGGTGGAGTTTTTCCACAAACGCGCCCACACCCAGCGCCTTGCCGAGATCCTCGGCCAGGCTGCGGACATAGGTGCCCTTGGAGCAGTGCACCTCGACCTCCGCTCGCGGCAGCTTGTCGGGCGCCTCCGCCGCAGGGATGAACTTCAGCAGCTCGTAGGAAAAAATCTCGACTTCGCGCGCTTCCCGCTCTACCTCAATGCCCTGACGCGCCAGCTTGTACAGCGGCTGGCCATTGTGCTTGAGGGCGGAGTACATGGAGGGCACCTGGCTGATGGTACCGCGAAATGCCGCCATGGCATCCCGCACCTGCTGTTCAGTAAGTCCGGATGCGTCGCTGGTTGCCACCACATTACCATCGGCATCGCCGGTTTCCGTGGTCATGCCGAAACAGAAAGTGCTGCGGTAGCGCTTGTCCGCGTCGAGCAGGTACTGGGAAAACTTGGTCGCCTCACCGAAACAGATCGGCAGCACACCGGTTGCCAGGGGATCCAGCGCACCGGTATGCCCCGCGCGGTTGGCGAAGAACAGGCGCTTGGCTCTCTGCAGGGCGTCGTTGGCAGAAATGCCGGCGGGCTTGTTGAGCAACAAAACCCCGTCGATCTGCCGGCCCCATTTAGGTCTGCGGCCCATCAGTCGTCGCTATCTTGGTCGACATCCTGGTCGCCGTCTTCTGATTTGCTCTTGTCCGACTTGACCGCCTTTTCGATCAGCGCCGAGAGGTGCTGGCCGCGCACGGAGGTTTCGTCATAGCGGAAATGCAGACGGGGGATCGAGCGCATCTGGATCTCCTTGGCGAGCTGGCTGCGCAGGAATCCCGCGGCTTTGTTCAGCGCCTCCATGGAGATATCGATCTTGCTGCGGTCGTCCTCACCTACCAGGGTCACAAACACCTTGGCGGTGGCGAGGTCGCGGCTCACTTCCACATCATTGACATTGACCATGCCAACACGCGGGTCGCGCACTTCGTGC
The DNA here is from genome assembly GCF_009931115.1 of Microbulbifer hydrolyticus. NCBI lineage: Bacteria > Pseudomonadati > Pseudomonadota > Gammaproteobacteria > Cellvibrionales > Microbulbiferaceae > Microbulbifer > Microbulbifer hydrolyticus. The sequence goes on from NZ_CP047491.1 coordinate 3,294,651, forward strand.
TGAATCAGCCGGGCCAGCTCGCGACGCATGGCGTCGGCTACCCGGTCAGCACGATGAAATTCTTTGGCCATTTTTTACCTATTTACCTACGGAAAAAACCGTTCTCCCGGAACGGTTTTATCGTCGCCTGAAAGCTGCAGGCGCAGTTACCAGGAACTGCTGACAACCGTCAGGCTCACGCCGGCAGCTTGCCGGCGGCGGCACCTCCATGTGCCGCCCATCATCTGAACCTAACCCAGCAAAAACTCAGAGTTCGCGGGCTACCTTGACGATGTCGAAGACTTCGATCTGGTCGCCAGGCTTGACGTCATTGTAGTCCTTAACGCCGATACCACACTCCATACCGTTGCGGACTTCCTGGACGTCGTCCTTGAAGCGACGCAGGGACTCCAGTTCGCCCTGGTAGATCACCACGTTATCGCGAAGTACACGGATCGGCTTGTTGCGGTATACGGTACCCTCAGTGACCATACAGCCGGCAATTGCGCCAAACTTAGGCGAGCGGAATACATCCCGCACCTGTGCGATACCGACGATCTCTTCGCGCAGCTCCGGATCCAGCATCCCGGACAGGGCCTGCTTCACTTCGTCCAGCAGGTTGTAGATCACGCTGTAGTAGCGGATTTCCACGCTCTCGGTTTCCGCCAGCTTGCGCGCGGCAACATCCGCACGGGTGTTGAAGCCGATCACGATTGCGCCGGAGGTCAGTGCCAGGTTGATATCGTTTTCGGCAATACCACCCACGCCACTGGATACCACATTCACGGACACTTCTTCGTTACCGATTTCCGCCAGCGCGGACTGGATGGCTTCCAGAGAGCCGCGCACGTCGGCTTTTACGATAACCGGCAGTACTTTCTTCTCACCGGCTTCCATGTTGGCAAACATGTTTTCCAGCTTGGCGGCCTGCTGGCGCTGCATGCGCTCGCGACGCTCTTTGTCCGCGCGCTGCTCGGCCACTTCACGGGCCTTGCGCTCGTCTGCAACCACCAGGAATTCGTCACCGGCATTCGGCGTGGCATCCAGACCCAGCAGTTCGACCGGGGTGGACGGGCCGGCTTCCTTGACGGATTTGCCCAGCTCGTTGGTCATCGCACGTACGCGACCGTAGCTCTGGCCTGCCAGCACGATATCACCGCGCTTCAGCTCGCCGTTCTGGACCAGCAGGGTGGCAACCACACCGCGGCCTTTTTCCAGGCGGGATTCAATCACCACACCGCTGGCCGGTACTCCGACCTTGGCTTTCAGCTCCAGCATTTCGGACTGCAGGGAAACCGCTTCCAGCAGTTCATCGATGCCCTGACCGGTGTGCGCAGACACCTCGATAAACTGGGTATCGCCACCCCAGTCTTCCGGGATAACGTCTTTCGCGGCCAGTTCGTTCTTCACACGATCCGGATCGGCCGATTCCTTGTCACATTTGTTGATCGCGACAACCAGCGGCACACCCGCCGCCTTGGAGTGGGCAACCGCTTCTTCGGTCTGCGGCATGACACCGTCATCTGCCGCCACCACCAGGATGACCACATCGGTAGCCTTGGCACCGCGGGCGCGCATGGCGGTAAACGCCGCGTGTCCCGGGGTATCCAGGAAGGCGATCTCGCCCTGGCTGGTCTTCACCCGATAAGCACCGATGTGCTGGGTAATACCGCCGGCTTCGCCAGATGCCACTTTGGTCTCGCGGATGTAGTCCAGCAGAGAGGTTTTACCGTGGTCGACGTGACCCATTACGGTCACTACCGGTGCGCGGGACACCTCTTCGCCCTCGATATCCTGGGACTGGGCGACCAGTTTCTCTTCCAGCTCGTTCTCGGAGCGCAGGACAACCTTGTGACCCATCTCTTCGACGATCAGGGTCGCGGTATCGCGATCCAGGCTCTGGTTGATGGTGACCATTTCGCCCATTTTCATCATGCGCTTGATCAGTTCACCGGCTTTGACATTCAACTGCTTGGCAAGATCGCCGACGGTGATCGTCTCACCCAGTTGCACTTCGTACACTTGCTTTCCTGTCGGCCGCTTGAAGCCGTGTGTGTTCTTTACTTTCAGCGTCGGGCGAGACAGCGAGCGGGTGCTGCGCTTCTCTTCCTCGTCACTTTCAAAGGCTTCCAGTGCAGCATCGTACAGAGAAGTCTTGCTGGACTTCTTGGGGCCACTCTTGCTGCGACGGCTGCGGCGCTTGCGCGGCTCGTCGTCGTCGCGATCAGTGGTCGCTTCCGCTTCCACTTTACGACGCAAACCGGGTTTGGCCGCGGCAGCGGTGGTAGCGGCCTCTGCTGCCGGCTTCTGCTTGGCCTGTTCCGCGCGGTCTTTCTGCTCTTGTTCAAGACGCGCACGCTCGGCTTCTACCTTGGCCTTCTTCTCTTCCAGCTCGGCCGCTTCGCGCTCGTTTGCTTTTTTACGACGCTCCATCGCGGCAATACGCATGGCTTCTATATCATCGACATAGGTAGAGCGAATTGGCGTGGGCTCGGGCTTGGCGGGTTTTGGCTTGGGCTCGGCCTTGGCCTCTACCGGCTCTTCGGCCTTCTCAGGTTCGGCGCTCACGGCAGCCTCTTCGGCGGCTTTGGCTTCCGCTTCCTGCTTGGCCTTGGCAGCCTCTTCCGCTTCCTGCTTGGCCTTCGCCTCTTCTGCGGCGCGGGCCTTGGCATCGGCTTCGGCAGCCTCTTGCTCAGCGAGGGCGCGCTCGGCGGCTGCTTTTTCCGCCGCTGCCAGCTCTTCCTCGGCCTTCTGCAGTGCGGAGGTATCCAGTTCAGCCTCGCTTTCTGCACCTGCGCGTTTTACATAGGTGCGCTTCTTGCGGACTTCCACGTTCACGGTCTTTCGGCCGGTGCCAGATCCGGTCTTGAGCGTCGTAGTGGTTTTTCGCTTGAGGGTAATCTTCTTCGGTGCAGCAGCCTGCTCCCCGTGACTACTTTTCAGGAAGTTAAGCAGGACCTGCTTCTCTTCTGCGGATACGGTCGCATCTGCTGAAGTGTGGGGCAAACCCGCTTCCTGCATCTGCTTGAGCAGACGCTCTTCGGTGGCACCTACCGATTTGGCGAGTTCGCTAACTGTTACTTCGGCCATTCTTTCTCCTAAAAAGTCGCTTGTGGCGGAGCAGTATTAGTTCATTTTACTGCTCCACCCTTGGCCTGCTGAGCAGGCAATTCGGGGCGCACACACAGCACAGTGGTGCGCGGGGCCGGGCTCTCGCCCGGCACTCGGGCATTAAGCCTCTTGGTCACTGTCGTCGGCGAACCAGGGTTCGCGAGCTTTCATAATCAGCGCTGCGGCACGTTCCTGGTCCATACCTTCAATGTCCAACAGGTCATCCACGGCCTGCTCTGCGAGGTCTTCCATGGAAGCCACACCACGGCTTGCCAGCTGGAATGCCAGCTGACGATCCATGCCTTCCATATTCAGCAGGTCTTCCTGCGGCTCTGAAGCGTCCAGCTCCTCTTCCGAGGCCAGCGCCTGAGTCAGCAGGGCGTCTTTCGCACGGGCACGCAGTTCTTCGGCGATCTCTTCGTCGAAGCCCTCGATACCGAGCATTTCTTCCAGCGGTACATAGGCCACTTCCTCGAGAGAAGTGAAGCCTTCGTCTACCAGCACGCCGGCGACGTCTTCGTCGATATCCAGGCGCTCCATGAAGACTTCCATGATGCTCCCGGACTCGGCTTCCTGCTTGGCCTGCCAGTCTTCAATGCTCATTACATTGATCTGCCACTGGGTCAGCTCGGACGCGAGGCGCACGTTCTGGCCACTGCGGCCGATGGCCATGGCCAGGTTTTCTTCTGCGACAGCAACGTCCATGGAACCGGCATCTTCATCCACCACGATGGACTCGATTTCTGCGGGCGCCATGGCATTGATCACGAACTGGGCGGGGTTGTCGTCCCACAGCACGATATCGACACGCTCGCCAGACAGCTCATTGGAAACCGCCTGAACCCGTGCACCGCGCATGCCAACACAGGCGCCTACCGGGTCGATACGACCGTCATTGGTGTTCACGGCGATCTTGGCGCGCAGGCCCGGATCACGTGCAGCACCGCGGATCTCGATCACCTGCTCGGAAATTTCCGGCACCTCGATGCGGAACAGCTCGATCAGCATCTCCGGGCAGGAGCGGCTCAGCATCAGTTGCGGACCGCGGGCTTCCGGCTGAATCTCCAGCAGGATGGCGCGCACGCGGTCACCCAGGCGGAAAATTTCACGGCCGACCAGCTGATCACGCGGCAGGCGCGCTTCGGCGTTGTTACCAAGGTCCACCGCAATAAAGTCGCGGGTTACCTTTTTCACGGTACCGCTTACCAGGTCGCCGACTCGATCGCGATATTCATCGACAATTTTGGCGCGCTCGGCTTCGCGTACCTTCTGCACGATCACCTGTTTGGCGGTCTGCGCAGCGATACGACCGAACTCGACGTTTTCAACCTGCTCGCGGTAAACATCACCGGCTTTCAGCTCGGTATCCTTCTCGTGGGCTTCTTCCAGAGTGAACTGGGTGCCCAACTCCGCGAGGGTGTCGTCGTCTACTACTTCCCAGCTACGGAAAGTATCGTAGTCGCCGGTCCTGCGGTCGATGATGACCTCGATGGTGGAATCTTCGTCGTAGCGCTTCTTGGTGGCCGTTGCAAGGGCCGCCTCAATTGCCTGGAAAATAATATCCCGGTCAACGCCTTTCTCGTTGGAAACCGCCTCGGCTACCAGCAAGATTTCTTTGTTCATTCAGCTGCCTCTTCAAAAACGCTACGTACTGACTATCCAATGCTTCGGTGACCGCTGTTACGACAGCGCCGCCGGCTACTAATGCATTGCCCTTACTTCTTTCCGCCCTCGAACGTCGGGACGATATTCGCTCTCTCGATACTATCGATCGGCAACAGATATTCATTTTCGCTGTCGATTCGCAGGACTATTTCATCCCCCTCCACGCCAGCCAGCAGGCCGCGCCATTTACGCTGCCCATCCAGAGGCATGCGCAGTCGCAATTCCACCTGCGCGCCGATAAAGCGCTGGTACTGCTCAAGCTTGTACAGCGGCCGATCCATACCCGGGGATGACACTTCCAGGGTGTAGCGGCTGTTGATCGGGTCTTCCACGTCCATTACCGCACTGACCTGGCGGCTGACCTTCTCGCAGTCTTCCACGGAAATTCCACGCTCCGCATCGATATAGATCCGCAGCAGGGCGTTGCGGCCGTGGGTCTGGTAATCGATCCCCCACAGCTCACAATCCAGTGACTCGACCACCGGAGCCAGAAGCTCTTCCAAAATTTCGCGCTTGCTTGCCATATCACCACTTTGGCCCGGCGATCGGCCGGGGCAGATGTGCAACGGCATCTGCACGTTGCAAAAACAAAAAATGGGCAGCGAAGCTAGCCCCACGGTCCGAATGAGAAACCGCGGCGCCGACTCCCGGCCCATTCGGATGGCAAACCAGGACAGGCCTGTTTGCCGCAGATACGAAAAAGCCCCTAACAGGGGCTTTTACTGCGTAGTCACATATTACTACATGTGGCTACAGAATTTGGTAGCGGGGGCAGGATTTGAACCTACGACCTTCGGGTTATGAGCCCGACGAGCTACCAGGCTGCTCCACCCCGCAACAACTCTAGGGTTTGGCGACCGCTTAGACCTCATGAAGTATAAGCAGAATTTGGTAGCGGGGGCAGGATTTGAACCTACGACCTTCGGGTTATGAGCCCGACGAGCTACCAGGCTGCTCCACCCCGCACCAACGACCCTGGAAACCGCCCCTGGTAAAGTTCGGTTTCCTGCGGTGGGTTGCCCCAACCGCTCAGAGGCTGCGCATTCTATTGACCGCCCCCCGGGGAGTCAAGCCACATTTGTCATTTCTTCCGCCACCCGGTGAATGCGACTCGCGCGTCGTCACACCACACCCTCGCAAGGCCATATATTACGCCACTCTCGCGCTCGTTCGAGACGGTGGAGAGGGCACGAAAAAATATTTACACCATCGCAATTGATATCAATTCTCATTTTCTTTAGTATCTCGCCAAATCATCACAAACGCGACGTCCAGCCACCGGAGCAGCCCGCCCCGAGTGCCGGATACGCCGCAACCGCGGTGCGGCCTGAAGTCCTTGCTGCCCCCGACTTATATAAATTCACACAACATCGTATTAGGAGCCCCGCATGCGCTGCCTGAAGACTTCTATTGCCCTGGCCATTGCGACTGCCAGCACAGCCACCTTCGCCGCGGAAACGGATTCCCTTATAGAGGAAGAAGTTGTCGTAACAGCCAGCCGTACCGAAAAGCCCCTGAGCGCGATCCCCAACACCGTCACCCTGATCGACCAGCAGGAACTGACCAGCCAGATGGCCGCCACCAGCGACCTGTCGACCATTCTCGGCAACCTGATCCCCAGCTTCTCCCCCAGCCGTCAAAAGATGACCAGCTCCGGCGAGAGCCTGCGCGGCCGCAAGCCGCTGTACCTGATCGACGGCGTGCCCCAGTCCAACCCGCTGCGCAATGGCGGGCGCGACGGCCACACCATCGACCCGCTGGTACTGGAGCGCGTGGAAGTGATCCACGGTGCCAACGCGATTCACGGCATGGGGGCTTCAGGCGGCATCATCAACCTGGTTAGCCGCACCCCCAGCGACGAGTTCCAGCAGAGCGTGCGTGTCGAGTCTGCACTTCAGAGTGAGGACTTGGGTGAATCCGCGGGATACAACGGCAGCTACAGCCTCTCCGGCAAAGTGGACGCAGTGGATGTACTGGCGAGCGTTACCTACCGCAGTAGCGGTGTCGGCTATGACGCCAATGGCGATATTGTCGGTTTCGACAATACCCAGGGCGATACCATGGACAGTGAAACTACCAATGCCTTTATCAAGACTGGCTACAGCTGGGACGACCAGCGCGTACAGCTGACCGTCAACCGCTTTCTGGTGGAGGGCAACAACAACTGGTTGAGCGTGGACGGCGATATCGCCGCCGGCATTGCCACCACCGCCGTCGAAGCCCCGGTACCCGGCGATGCGCCCTCCAACGAGGTCACCACCATCAATCTGCAGTACAGCAACGAAGACCTGTTCGGCCAGAAAGTACGTGCCCAGGTATTTTCCCAGGACTTCGCCGGCACTTACGGGGGCGGCACCTTCGGTACCTTCCAGGACCCCGCCTACGGCGATGAAATCTTTGACCAGTCCCAGAACAACTCGGAAAAGCGCGGCCTGAAACTGACCCTGATCAAGGACGATATCGCCGGCAGCGCAATCAGCCTGGCCTATGGTGTCGACCTGCTGCAGGACGAAACCTGGCAGCAGCTGGTACAGACCGGCCGCGCCTGGGTTCCACCAACCAAGTACAAAAGCACGGCACCTTACGCGCAGGCCGAATTCAGCGGGATCGAGCAGGTGACCATCACCGCCGGCGTGCGCCATGAGCGCTCCAAACTGAACGTCGATGACTTCACCACCCTGGCCTCCTATGGCAGCCAGTTTGTGGAAGGTGGCAACCCCGAGTTCAGCGAAACCCTCGCCAATATCGGCGCAACCTACGCGGTAACCGATAGCCTGCGCATCTACGCCAACTACTCCGAAGGTTTCTCCATGCCCGACGTCGGCCGGGTACTGCGCGGCATCAGTGAGCCGGGCCTGAATGCGGAGAGCTTCCTCGAACTGAAACCGATCCTGACCCAGAACCATGAACTGGGCCTCGACTTCAACAACGAGCGCTTTGGAGCGCAGGTCGCGGTTTACTCCTCCGACTCCGATTTTGGACAGCGCCTGGCTCTGGGCGATGACGGCATCTACAGCGTAAAGCGTGAAAAAACCGACATCGATGGCGCCGAGCTGCGTGGCCAGTGGTTTGCGACCGACACCGATACCCTGGAAGTCCGCTACGCCTACACCAAGGGCCGCTACGACAACGATGGCGACGGCAAGGTGGATACTGACCTGGACGGTCGCAATATCTCTCCCAACCGCTTCAACCTGAGCTGGGCACGCAGCTGGACCGAAAACCTCAGCACCCGCCTGCAGGCCAACTGGCTGCTGGACCGGGACTTTGAAAACAGCACCGGTGAAATTACTACCGAATTCAACGGCTACACCATTGTCGACGCGAGCGCACAACTGAAGGCGCTCGGTGGCGAGTTTGCCCTGGGCCTGCAGAACCTGACCAATGAAGACTATTTCACCTACTACTCCCAGACCGCGGGCAACAACACCCGCAACTTCAAGGGACTGGGGCGCAGCGTGAACCTGTCTTACTCCAAGGTATTCTGATCGGCGGTAGCCGCGAAAAATGTTCGCCTGCCCTGCAGGCGAACCAAAACAAGCTCTTATCCATGCGCAAAACATTTTTCATCCTGCACAAGTACGCCGGCCTGTTCCTGGGCCTGCTGCTTTCACTGATCGGAATCACCGGCAGCCTGCTGGTGTTCGATCATGTGCTGGATGAAACCCTCGCGCCGGAAACCGTCACCTTCCGCCCCTCGACACACCCGGCCAGCTACGCGGAAATCCTTGCCGCGGCCCAGGCCGCCGTTCCGGGCAACCCCTCCCCTACCCGGCTGATGATCCAGCGGCAGGCCGGCAGCCCGCATGTGGTCCGCTTCCCGAGGCCGGAGGGCGCTCCCGGACCTGTCGAGGTTACGGTGTCGCCTACGGATGCGGAGGTGCTCGCCGTGCGCGGCTGGGGCACACCCGAGTACACCATGACCTGGATTTATCGCCTGCATTACACCTTGCTGGCCGGTAAAAACGGCAAGACCGTGGTCGGGCTGATGGGGCTGCTGTTGATGGTGTTCTGCGTAACGGGCGCGGTGTTGTGGTGGCCAAAACGGAGCAGGGCAAAAAGTAACGGCAAAAACGGGCAGCGCGACTGGAAGCGCGCCTTCTCGATATCCCGCAGTGGCAACCGCTTTCGCTTCTATTTCGACGTGCACAAAGTGTTTGGAATCTATTTCCTGCCGCTACTGCTGATGATCAGCTTTTCCGGTGTGACCCTGGTATTTCCGCAGCAGGTGGAAGCCGTGGTCGGCAGCCTGTTCGCCACCGAGCCACGTCCGGCCCTGCCGCCATCGCGCACCGACCGCGGCGTGCCACTGACCGCCGACGAAGTGGTTGCCATCGGCGAACGCGCCTTCCCCGGCGGTGTGCTCAAGCGTATCTACCTGCCCCGCAATGAAGGCGACAGCTACGGCCTGACGTTTCGCGCCGATGGAGAGGCGTGGACCAATTATGGTGCGAGTATCGCGCGGGTGGACCAGTACAGCGGCGAGCTGTTGATGACACAGAACGTCACCGAGATCCCCCTCGGCAACAAGATCCTGCGCTGGCAGTTCCCCCTGCACAATGGCGATGCCCTCGGTATTGTTGGACGCTGGCTGGTACTTTTGGCAGGCTTGGTTCCGGCGCTTCTGTTCGCCACCGGCAGCTACCTCTGGTGGAAGAAACGCCGGCTTCAGCGCCAGAAGGCATCGACGGCGTCCGGCAATGCCCGGATACGCCAGACTTCTGCCGCCTGAATCAACGCTGGCAGCGTCAAGGTTCAACTGCTAGTTTGAATCCACTCCCCGAACGAAGATAAGGAAATCCACCGTGAAAGCCATCGGGCTGCATCAGTACCTGCCGATCGACAAAGAAGAGTCCCTCGCTGACCTCAACATAGACCGCCCCACGCCCGGCCCACGCGACTTGCTGGTGTCGATCAAGGCCATTGCGGTCAACCCGGTAGACACCAAGGTACGCGCGCCCAAGGCCACGCCTGTCACCGAAACCACCCCCAAAATTCTCGGCTGGGACGCAGCCGGCGAAGTGGTCGCGGTTGGCAGTGAGGTGAAAAACTTTGCCGAGGGCGACCGGGTTTTTTACGCCGGCGATATCACCCGCCCGGGCTGCAACAGCGAATTCCAGCTGGTGGATGAGCGTATTGTCGGGAAAATGCCCCGCACCCAGGACTTCCAGGCCTCGGCGGCACTGCCACTGACCAGTATCACCGCATGGGAAGCACTGTTCGACCGGCTGGGTATTTCGCCCGAGGGCAAAGACAGCGGGAAAACGATTCTGATCGTCGGTGGTGCGGGTGGAGTGGGCTCGATTGCCATTCAGCTGGCGAGCACACTCGCCAAGCTAAACGTCATCGCCACCGCCTCACGAACAAAATCCAGCATGTGGGTGAAGGAAATGGGTGCCCGGCATGTGGTGAATCACCGCAACCCGCTGGACCAGGAGCTGAAAGACATCGGCTTTGAAAACGTCGATTATATTCTGTGCCTGAACAATACCGACCAGCACTTTCCAGCGATGGCCAGTGCGATCAAGCCCCAGGGGAAAATCTGCACCATTGTGGAAAATACGGCGCCCCTGGAAATCGGCCTGCTGAAAGCCAAAAGTGCGACGTTTGTGTGGGAGTTCATGTTCACCCGCGCCATGTTCCAGACCGAAGACATGGAACAGCAGGGCGTATTGCTCAACCGCATCGCCGAACTGATCGACCGGGAAACGCTGGTGACCACGGTGGGAGAAACCATCGAGCCCATCAATGCCACCAACCTGCGCCTCGCCCATCGTCAGCTGGAGACAGGAAGTACGATTGGAAAGATTGTGCTGGCGGGGTGGGAGTGACCCCACCCCGCACCGTTAAAACTTACCCACCATATTGATAAAGACGCCCTGGCTGTCGTAGTCCAGGTCGGTCAGGTCATCGGAGAAGTCGGTGAAGTTGTAGCCGATGCCCGCCTTGAAGTTACGCCCCATCTGACGATACAGCGCCAGCAGTGCGCCGCTCTTGCGGTCGCCGGCGTCCGGCAGGTCGAGCAGGCGGCCCTCGATGAGCAGGTCCCACTTGTTGACGAAGTGCCAGTCGGCGCGCAGCACATACAGGCTGGCGGCACTGTCGAAGAACTCCGGGTTATCCCGTTCCATACTCAACTGACCGAGGCGATAGGCGTACTTGGCACCGATGGTCCAGCGCTGGGTGAGATCGTAGTTGGTGTCCACCGAGAAGATATGGCTCTTCTGCACAAACTCGGTCGCGCTGTTTCTGCTGTTGGATGTCACCAGCACCTGATCGGTAGTGGGCACATTGTAAAAGTAGGTGTACTTCAGCAATGTGTTCCAGCGGTCGTTCGCCACCGGGCGGTATGCATAGCCCATCACGCCCTCGGTGAACTTGCCGTCGTAGAACTCGCCCTGTGAGCTCTGGCTGTCGGAGTAATTCAGCTTGCCCACAAGGCGCCAGTCCGGGCTGATCTGGAAGCTCAGGGCGTTTTTCAGTAGCCAGGTCTTGCGCTCGTTTTCCAGTACCGTGTCCGGATCGGATAGCGTCTGCATATTGTCCACGCGGTATTCCACCGCACTGGACAGGCGCAGGTCGCCGTCATTGAAGCCCATGCTGGCCCCCACCGCGCGACGCTCGGTTTCAGCACCGGTGCGTGGGTCCTCTAACGTGCCCGCTTCCAGGCTGGTGCCGTAATTCCATTTGTCGCTGGGCGCCAGGTCCACACCGAGGGCGTGGGTCAGGCCGGTGGAGACATCCCCGTGGGTATAGCGCTCCTCACCATAGATACTCGTGGTATCACTGAAGCGGCTGCGGAAACCGCTGTTGAGGTTACCCTTGCGCGCGCGCACACCGGTATCGGTGCGCTCATTGTCGAGGGTGTAATTCAGGTAAAGGTTGGTGCGATCGGTCACCAGGAAGTCGGTGCCGAGGCGTGCCGCGGTGCCGGTATCGCCACCGGAGAGCTCACTGTCCAGGGTCAGGCGCTCGCTCACCCGGTAGGCGCCACCGAAACCGACGCGGTTGTTTTCATCGCGGTTGCCGGAAATCTCGGCGGTACGCTGCACGAATCCGAACGCGCTCCAGTCCGCACCGGAGTCGTAACTGGCCTGCACAGCCACATCGGTACGATCACCCTGCTTCTGGGTAACCGGCACTATGGGCGAAAGGTCCTCACGGGAATCGGAACGAGCGGCAGCGGCGAGACGCCAGCGCTCACTCAGGCGATAACCCAGTTCCACATCGGTCGCTTCCGTCTGCAGGCCCTGCTGCTGCTCGCGGGTGTCGGCTTTAAGGCCCACATCAAAGCGCTCGCCGATCGGAAGGTTCACAGCGGCACCATACTGCTCGGTTTCGCGCGTTGCGAGCATACCGGGACCGGCGAAGCCCGCATCCCGTTGCTGCGCATACACGGACGCCGAACCCCGTGCGCCCTCGAAGAAATCCCCCACCTGCACGGCGGCTTCAAACTTGTTGGCACCCGCCTTGGCGTTGGGATCCAGCGGGGCCTGGTCAAAACTGCCCTGCTCGAAACTGCCCGGGTTGAAACTGTAGCCGCCGTCGAGTGAAGACAGGCTGTCGAGGGTGTTGCCCTGACTCTCGGCAACCTCGATTTTCATCCAGGTTCCGGCGGTTTTGCGCAGGATGAGATCGACACCATTTAAAGAAGATTCATTGTCTTCCTCGTCCTGCTGGCTGGCGCTTACGCCGATCTTGACGTGATCACCGGCCCAGTAATGGGCGCGACCGCCCACGGCAAGGGTGTCGAGATCATCAAAGCCCGGAGTGTACTCGTAGCGGGCCACCAGGTACTGCGGGTTACCGTTGTAGGATCCGTCCTGCACGATCAGGTTGTCATTGGCAATGGCAGACAGTGGGCGGTTCAACAGTACCCGCCCCTGAATGTAATCCACATCGTAGTCGATCACCGGAGTGAGGTTTTTCACCCCGAGCACGATGCCGGAGTTCTTGTCCCGTACCTCCACCCGCAGGCGCTCGGAACCGGTCAGGATATCCTGGTGCCGCATGTAATAGAGGGAGCCACCGGTTCCGCGGAACTCGTCGCGCCCGGCGATGGTGCCCGGCTCCGCGCTGAAGGCGTCGATCTGGAAGCGTTTTTCACCGAAGTCGGTTACGTCATCGGTTTCAAAGTGGAAGTTGGCCCCGTAAAGCGCGCGGTCGATGTGAGCCAGTTCATTGTCGGTGTAGGACGCATTGAAGTTACCCCACAGGCCGTAATCGTCGTAGTTTTCCAGCTTGATATAAAACTTGCCGGACGTGGGCGCATCTTCCACAACGGTGGAGTCGTCACCAAAGGTCGGGTAGTAAAGATCACTGTCCAGACGACGGAAAAGTGCGTCCGGGTTCTTTTCCATAAAGTTGGTAAACAGATCTTCGACCGGCCCCTCTTCGGTATCAGCACTGGCAGAAAGCTGCCAGCCGTCGCCAAAGCTGCCGCTGGTGTAAAACGCCAGGCGGCCATCGTAACTGGCGGAGTTGTCGTAGTGGGTTTCATCCCCGGTAACCAGAGCCGCGGGGCCATTGGTATCGTCGCGGGCAATGGTCACGTCGGCGATACCCACGGTAAACCAGTCGTCGCGATTGAACTCCAGGTCCCGCAGGAACAGCTCGCCGTTGCCACTGTCATCCAGCACCGCCACTTCGACGGTGTGCAGGCCCTTGGCAAAAATTTCTTCGGCAACAAATTCACCGCTGTTGCTCACCGGAATCTCGCGCCCGGCCAGCCACACACTGTGATTGGAGGGAATATCCGCACCGTTCACCAGCACCGCATTGCCGTTCACCGGAATATTCTGCTCGGCAAGGCGATTTTCCCCGTAACCGACCAGCAGTTCTTTCTCAATGGTGGTTTCCTGCAACTGCGGTTCGAAGTTGTCCACCAGCCACAGGGTCTGTGGGCGGGTTTCATCAAAGCGCTGCTTCCAGTCGTACACGCGCAGAACGTACTGCAGTTTTTTCAATGGCGCCTGGTAGGCCTCGAAATCCGCGTCCCAGCTGCCCTCGCCATTCTGGTCCAGGGTGACCACCGCCAGCGGCTCGTCGCGCAGGGACTGGTCTTCCTCGAAGATGCGCACTTCCGCGCGGGTGATGAACGACGGATAGTTGGTGTAGCGCTTGAACTGTACCCGGCTGTCGGCAATTTCCGTTTCCGGATCGTCCGCGTAGCGGATGGTGCTGGGGAACGCGGTGATGTTCAGGCGCGGCTGCATGGTCTGGTTATCGAAGCGGAACTGGATATTGGCATTTTCCAGGGCCACATCAGTACAGCGCTGCAGGTCGGCGGAGTTCTTGTGCGGGTCATACTCGGGCGCACCGTCCACGGTGATCCGCATCAGGTTCAGGGCATAGGGGTTGTGGGCCTCTGCCTCTTGCTGAATACGCTCGATCTCCAGCCGGTCCTTCTCCGCCAGCACGGCCAGCTCGTCGTAGAGCACCTGCACTTCTACCCGCGCGCCGTCCATATGGATAAAGCCGGTCTGCACCACATCCTTGGATTCCACAAAGCCGCGGCCTTCAAATTCCACCTGCGCGTCTTCGAGGCCGAGATGCTGCTGAACCGCGCGCATGGTTTTTTCCGCACGCGCAGAAGACAGACCCACGTCATCGCCATAGACCATGGCCTCGCGGCGCTCCATGCGCTCGTTATCGCTGTAGCCGATAAAACTCAGGCGCACATTCTGTTTGCCCGCCACCTCATCCATCATGCGTTGCATCTGTGCCAGCTGCGCGCCGGAGATCTGGGGCTCGCCGCTGTCCAGGAAGATCGGCGGGACATCACCGGTGGGGGATTCGTGGGCGATGGTAATGGTTTCCGCCGCGGCGGACTCCGGGCACGCCTGCAAACCGTCGGCCGCGGTTTCCAGCAGATCGTCGTACCAGAATTCCACTTCCACACGGTGGTTCAGGGCGCGACCCTTGGCGGTATCGTTGGCGGCAATCGGCTGGCTCGAGCCTTTACCGCTGCTGGTCACCATATAACCCGGCATATTCAGTTGATCGGCTACCGCCAGTGCGACCCGGCGCGCTTCCGCGCGCGACAGCGCCATCTGGTCGTCGTAGAGTTCCGCCGGCCCTTCCGGTAGCGGCTTGCCATCGGTATGGCCGACAAAGTGGATAGTGAGATTGGGCTTGTCCAGAAGGGTGTTGCGCACCTCCTGGATACGGCGCACAAACGCCGCGGGCAGATCCACCTGCCCCGGCTGCAGGCGCAGGGGTGACACCAGGTTTTTCAGGCGCGCGCGCTTGTCCGAGCCCGCGGTATAGCGCAGCTTGCACACGGTTTCCTGACGACAGACCTGCACGCGGTTGAGCTGTGCCGCCTCGGCGCGACGCTGTGCATCGCGGGCTTGCTGGTCCAGTTCAAAATAACGCAGCTTCACGTCGACGCGACGATTCAGCACTCGCCCTTTTTCGGTGATGCTTTCCGTAAGTGGCTCGCTGTCGCCGCGCCCTTCGAACAGTACCGCCTGTTGCGGCAGCTCGAGTACTGTCTGGAAATATTCTGCCACCTGCCTGGCGCGCGCTTCGGTAAACGCCGCCTTGTCTTCGAACGCACCCAGCTGCTCTTCCGACAACGGATCGCTATCCGTGTGACCAGTGAAAATCAGCTGTAGCTCGTGGGCGTCTTCCAGCGCAGCGAGCTTTTCCTTGAGTTGCTCTACCAGCTCCGGATCGATTTCATCATCGACCTCGCGATAGAGCAGCGGTGGTAGCGCGTCGGCTTCCACGACCGGCTCTTCCGGGTCGATAAAGGCTTCCGCATCCTGTACCCACAACTGGCCAGCGGCCGGGATCAGGGTGGTCTCGGTGTTGCTGCCGAGTGGTTTATCGCTGTAATCGCCGTTACGTTCGACCCCGGGTGACAGGCCTGGAATAAGCTGCCACCAGGCGCTTTCCGCCGCGGTCTGCTCACCCGCACTTCCCCCGGGGGTTTCCTGTGCGAACACGGACACACTGGCGGAAAGTGCAATGGCAAACGCGCAACCGGGCTGGATCACTCGCTTCAATTTATAAAAACGGTTAGAAGGACGGGACATCAGTGAAATCCTCCCTGGTCGCCATCATTACCTAATGCGCGATCCACACTGCGTTTAAGGCCATCGAGCAACCCGCCCCGGCTGGGCGGCGCGCCACGGCGCCAGAATATTTCGGTTTCAATATTGAGCGGATAACAGCAGTCGAGCGCTGCCCAGTCCTCTGCTATCCGCGCCTTGATGGTTTCAAGACGCGCGTCTACCAGTCCCGGATCTTCATTTTCCGCCAGGTAGGACAGACGCAGTACGGACGGTGCATCCTGCAGTTTTTCCAGCAGCAGCTCCGTGCGGGAATGCCACTGCGGACGCAGCTCGGTAGAGCCCGGCTCGAACACGGCTTCCGCCAGATCCAGGCGTACGACGCGATGCAGGCTGGTACCGAAATTGAACTCCAGCATCTTGCCTCGGGTGGCGCGCTGTACCCGCGGGTTTTCCGTGGTCAGGCGATAGCCGCTGGGCAGGCTGCGGTCATCCAGTTTCAGTACGAAGTTGGAACCACGGTCCGGGTTCGGCACCGCCGCACAGGTAATGTGGAAACGGCCGTGGGCATCGGTGGTCGCGCGCAGGCCCTGGGCCGTTACCACGCGGGCACCGGGCACACCGCCCTCACCGCTGTCCTGGTAACCGTTCAGGTTCTTGTCGTCGTAGACCTTGCCGATCACATCGGTACAGTCGAAGGTCGGGTCGGGAACCACACGCACCGTGGCAGAAGCTTCACCGGAAGCCTGCTGACCGGAAAGTTCGTTGAACATGCGCGCGCGGTTCACGTATTTGCCTTCACCCACACCGGAACCAACCACCAGCAACAACTTCATGGTGCGGGTCTGCTCGCCTTCGGCACGCAGGTGCGGCCATTGCAATTGCAGACCATTCACTTCCGGTTCCGTCGGTACGCCGTCCAGGTTTGCGGAACCGGCCACGTACTTGAAGCCCGCGGGGAAGTAGTCCACCAGCTGCAGGTCGGTGAGCGGCACCGGCATGGTGTTGGTGAAGGTGATGGTGTACGGCACCAGCTGGCTGCGGGTCACATTGGTCATGGCCGAGGTTTTGGTCAGCGCCAGCGCGCCTTCGAGCTGCGGATCCAGGGCAATGTGGTTGTTGAACAGCTGGCTGCTGCCGGGCTGGTTACTGTCATCCAGGTTGAGGCGCAGGTAGTAGTCCGTTTCACCGGAGCGCGCGTCCATGTCGATGGATGGCGGCAGCTCGGTGAGCTGGATTTCACAATGATCCGGGGTACCGGGAATCACATCCGCGGCGCTGCCGAGGCAAGCACCCACATCAAAGCTGCCGGTCTCGCTGCCGGTCTGCGGCGGGATGATCTGGGACGGGCCGGACATATAGTCTTCGTTCGGCACTTCCACCTGGATCAGGTAGTCCGCATTCACCGCGCAACCAGCACCACTGAAGTTCAGGTCGAACTTGTAGTAACCGCCGGGCAGGGTCACCTGGTTCTGCTGTGCGGGATCCGCGAAGCAGCTGTCCGGTACTGCCTGGCCACTGGAGGCCTGCAGCAGGCTTACCCGGGCACCAGCGATAGGTGCGCGCAGCACGGAATCGTAAATCACCCCATTGGGCGTGATCGGCAGATTCAGGTTCTGCGGGTTGGCACCGGAGCCAATGTAGATATCGCGGATATTCTGCGGACCATTGGTGTAATCGGAGCTCGCCGTACCCAGAGAGGCCGTGGACTCCGCCGCATTCGGGGCCAGATAACGCAACTCGTAGCTGGCACCGGCCATGTCCGCGCCATCCATATTGGGCACCAGACCGGCAAACTGGAAGTAGCCGTTTTCATCGCTCTGTACGGTTTCCAGCAGTGCGTTATTAAAGTACAGGTTCACGGTCCAGTTAGTGAGCAGGCGCTCTTCACTGTCGGCGGTTTCACTGAAGTTCACATCGTGCCAGAGGTAACCGCTGAGGTTCGCGATACCCGGGGTACCACCGATATCGATCGCTACCGTGGCCTCGTTGTAGGCCGGTGGATCATTCCATTTCACCTGCGCGGTGTTTACCACGGAGTAGCCCATGGCCAGGTTTTCGCCCAGCTTGGCTTCAAAGCGCAGGGTGATGGTTTCGCCCGGCTGCAGGTCACCATAGTTGGTGCTGTAGTCGACGGTGATCAGCGAGCCATCCACCATCACGCCGTCGGGCTGGCCGTTCAGGCGCGCGGAGTCTTCCACGTAAGTGAGCACACCCTCACCGGCGGTAAGCAGGTCATCGTAAATGGTGACCAGGCTCGCCGGTACGGCGCTGATGTTGGTGACGCGCACGATGTATTCGAGCACCTTGCCGGATTCCGCAGCACCGCCACCGACCACGGCAACTTCCTTGGTAATGTTCAGCTGCTGCGCGTCGCCCACCACCACTTCAGTGGGCTGCGCTCCATTGCTGCTGTTACCGTCGGCATCCGACAGGGTCAGCGGCAATTCCAGGCTGTACACACTGCCCTGGTTGCTGATGATGGTGCCCCGCTCGGTATCGGCGTTGACCATCACTTCAAACACGATGGTGGCGGTCTGCGCGGTGGTGATCACGCCTTCCCCATCCGCGGGCAGCGGCAAGGTCAGGTCCTCACTACTGATGGCAATACCATTGACCAGTGGCGACGCGTCGCCGTCATCCGGCACCGCGTTTTCGTTCAGCTGAGTACTGCCGGCAACATAGGTGGTGTACTCCGGCACCAGGTCCACCAGACGCGCTTCGCTCGCATCCTTGCCACCCATATTGGTGACGGTAATGGTGTAACGCAGCACGTCTTCCGGATCGACAATACCGGCTGTCATATTGTCCACCGCCAGTTCCACGGTCTTCTGTACCCGCAACAGGGGCACGTTACCGACGATATCGATGGTGGGATCGTCAGCGACTTCGGTGGTGGGGTCATCAGAAGGCTTTTCGTCCAGCGGCATATTTTCACCACCGGCACCGGCGCCGTTGGCGAAACCCTGGTTGGATATCACGGTGCCATCGTTGACGTCATTGATGATCACATCGAAGGTGATGATTGCCGCCTGGCTACCCGAGGCATCCGGATCAGCCAGCAGCTCGCCTTCCTGCGCACCTGGAGTCTGGATCACCAGGGTCTGCGTCAGTGGTGTAGTGCCATCAATGTCATCCAGCGCGGCGCCGTTCAGGGTGGTGGAGCCGGCTACATAGGTGGTATTCGCCGGAACCTGGTCGCGCAGGCTGGCTTCCACGATGTCTTCGTTGCCGATGTTTTCCACGCGCAGGGTGTAGCGCAGGGTATCCCCCGGCATCAGGCTGTCCGGTTCACCGGTGAGGTCCTCTGAAGTTTTCTCCACCTTGAACAGCGGCGCAGACTCAATAATGACCTGGGTCGGATCTTCATCGCCCGCAATCTGCGGGTCCGCAGCATCGTTGATGTTCGGGTCGTCACTGTTGATCAGCGGCTGGCCCGGCAACTGTACCTGGGCCTGGTTCAATACCGCAGTGGCACTGTCGATCACATTGACCAGCTGCACCTGGTACACCAGCTGGACTTCTTCGGTGCCGCTGCCGGCGGCACCCAGGGTCAGCTCACGCACGTCGACCAGACCAGTACCGTTGGCGCCGCCAGCGGCGCTGGTGGCCGTGGAGTCGCCACCGCTTGGTGAACTGATCAGCTGCAGGGTGCCCGCCGCAAAATAGGCCGGTGCATTGAGGCGATCCAGCTCATCGGTGATTGCAATGTTCTGCACATCCAGATCACTGAGGTTGCGCAGTGTCAGGGTGTACTGGAGGACATCGCCGGGCGCGGCGGTAGTCGCCGGGATGTCGCCAGAGGTAATGTTTTCCACTACTTTTTCGAACACCACACTGGGCACTGCCGCAATCACCGTAAACACGTCCTCGTGGTCTTCCACAGACGGCGTGCCATCGGGTGGATCCGCGGCGTAAGTGCGCTCATAAACACGGGCGTCCGGGGCAGTGCTATCCCAGCTGTACCAGCGCTCGGCGCCAGCCACGTTATCCAGCTCGGTACCGTCTACGGTGTTTTCATCCAGCCAGGCATCGTAGGCAAACTGCACATGATGATCCGCAGCCACCGCCGCATTTCCGCCGATGGTGGTGAAGGTCAAGGTGCAGTTTTCCGCATCAAACGCTGCAGTGAAATCACTGCCCTCGCTCAGGGTGGCCACCGTATTGCCGGCGCCATCGACAAGCAGTGCCGCAAAATTGGCCGGTGGCGTTTCACACATGCCCCCCTGCTCGGTGCTGGGCAGGAAGTCGCGCACACTCAGGTCCCACGCGGGGCCGGTGCCGCGGTTGTGCACATCGAGCAGGAAGCGGCCCGGGACACCCGCCGGGACCTGGGCATCGCCGGACTTGGTCATGACCAGCTCGTAGGGCTCGACAATCTCAATGGCTGCCGAGTACTCACTGACTTCGCCCATACCGCGGCCCGCATTCGGGTCGTCGTTGGCGTAGCTGTAGCTGTAACCGGCGCGGGCAGTGAAGGATTTACCGAACTGGTTGAGCGCGGTATCGCGCAAGCGCAGGGTGACATCGATCACCGCTTCATCACCGGCCTCCACATCGATGCCGCTTGTAGAGTCTGTGATCGTCAGCAGTCCGCCATCCACACTCCCCTGCGGATTAAAGGCAATATTGCCGGAGACCTGCTCGGCACTGACATAGGCCAGGTCCACCGGGTCGATACCCGAATCCGCCAGGTCCATCTGTATAGCGACATCGTGAAGCGCACCCACCGCCGGAATCGTCAGGCGATAGACAAACGGCTCGCCAATGGAGGCCTGCTCGCGGGTTGTCGGCTCCACCGCAATCATCAGCGGTTGCGCATCCGGTGTACTGAACAGAACGCTGACCGCATCGCTCGGGCCATAGGGCTGGCGATTATCGAGCACGGCACCCTCGGGGATCGCGCTTTCACCAAACGAGTAGTACCACTCCACGTAGGCATTGTTCGCGACCTGCAGGCCCGCGGCGAGGTCGCTATCAGTGGTCACCCGGTACACCACTTCCAGGGTTTCACCCGCGGCAATTTCATTACTGAACTGCCACAGGGTTTCGCCAGTAGCAGCGTCGAATGTCGGCTGCAGCAGATTGGCGGTACTGCCGTTGATAGAAATAGTTTCCACCCCACCCTTGCGCATACCTGCCGGGATCTGGTCCCGCAGGACGATGTCATAGGCGGGTGCCGTGCCATTGTTGGTAATGGTCGCGGTAAAGGTAATCTCTTCGTCTGGCGTCAGGGCCGCGGTGCCATCGGGCACTGCCGTCAGCGCAAATGCGAGGTCGGGCTGTAACAGATTCAGGGCCTGCTCAGCCAGCAGCGGAGTACTGGGTCCGGCGGCAGTATCGAACTGGAAGCTGGCGGCGTTGCGCAGCTCGATACTGGCGGCGTTCAGCGGCAGAACATCACGCTGCACGCGTGCGCGGTAGGTGATCACCAGCTCTTCGCCAGCCGTGTTTACCAGGGTACCGAAATTCCAGGTGACGGCGCCCGCGGCCTCCGCCATCGGCTCCTCAGCAAGATCATAGGTCATACCACCGGCCGCGATGGAAACCGTATCCACAAACACCATGCCCTCGGGCAAGGTATCGGTGACAACCGCATTGGGCAGGGTGCCGCGCTGCACGCCAAGGCGCAGTTCGTAAGTCACCAGGTCGCCAATACGCAGTTCGCCGTCGTTGAGCGGGGCCGTTTCACTGACCACATTTTTCGCCAGCGTTGCAGTGTTGTTGATCGCCAGCGGCGGCAACTGTTCTGGGCCGAGGAAATAATTGTTCAGTGCAGTCGGGTCAGGGATACCGGAACCATCGCGCTCCACATGTTCAGGGGCACCGGCCTGGCTGGTCCACTGTACGGTGGTGCTGCCGGTGAGTTCCTGGCCGGCGAGCACGCTGTCGAGCACGCGGACATCGAACTCCAGGGTACGCGCTTCACCTGCGGGAATATCGGTGTTGGCGACCGCATTCCAGCTCAGACTCTGGGCAGTATCGATACCGTTGCCGGTAACAGAGGGATCCGCAATCACTGCGCCATTAAAACTGGCGGTGCCGGGCTCATAGGCCCAACCGATGCTCAGTTCTTCCAGTACGGAAAGATCGTAAGCGGCGGAACCATTCGCGCCCTGCTCCGAAAGCGCCAGGCTGAAGCGGTAGATATCACCGGCCACCGGCTCGGCGTTGCCGCTCTGGTTGACTGCGCTCTGGGTCAGCCCCAGTTCCGGCTCGACGATAGTGATCGTCGCAGACTGGCCACCCATTTCAGTGACCACACCGGCTTCTTCGTAGCTGTAAGTAGCGCTGATGTCATAAGTCTGCCCGGACTGGGCAGCCTCGACGTTGGCGATCCAGCCGGAGAACACAATTTCACGCACTTCGTTGGGCGGAATGTCGCCCACGTCGATGGTAAACATCTCACCGTCGGGAACGGTTACCGGCTCACCATTAACGGTGACGGTATCCAGGGCGATCACGGTGTCGCGTCCCTGAAGAACATTCTCGACTTGCACGTTCGCCAGGGTGGAGCTCGCAATCGGGCTTGCCGGCACGGTAATCCGGTAGCTCACCGGCTCACCGATCGGTGCGCGCCCATCGGCCGGCTCCATCAACTGCAGGGTGAGATCTTCAGGATCCGCTACCGAAGTCATCAACTGGAAGCAGTTGGCCGAAAGCGTAGCTTCACAGGCCGGTGCATCGCTCTCGTAAAGGCGACTACTGGTGCTATCGATGTCGGTGGAAACGTATTTATCGATATGGAAGCGGTTGTACCAGGTGTGACCACTGGGAATGCCCTGGTCCAGGCCGACTTCGTAATCGATCTGGATAGTGGCATTTTCCGGTACCACGTCGGTCAGGGTGAATTCGATGATGCCCGCGTTCACGGTGTGCGTGTAGTTTGCGGCCAGACCATCGATCAGCACCTGGGTTACATTCACCGTAGCCTCATCGAACTCCGGGTTTGCCGGATCGATATTCAGGGTATCGGCTATCACCATACCGTAGGCAGGTGCGCCACCTAGGTTCTGCGCCTGTAAGCGGAAGTTCATCACCTCATTGACAATATCCACCACGGTGTGGGGGCTGGTAACGCCGCTACGGGTGTCGGTTTTCTGCAGGTCGGTGATATTTGGCTGAACCACCCAGATACTGGCCTGATCCTGCAGCAATGCGGTGGCGCCGTCGTAGGTCAGCTCGGCGCTGTTGGCGCGCTCGATTTCGCCACCACCGGCAGGGAACACGGTTTCATCGTCGAGCACCACCGCGGTATACACGATGGTGAATGGCGGAGTGGAATCACTTTGCGCGTCGATATCCCCCAGTTGCCACTGCAGTGTGCCGGTGGCACCGGGCGCAGGCTCGACCGGCGTCTGGGAACAGGCAAAGCCGTTCACGCCGCAATCAATACTGTCCACGGACACCAGTTCCAGGCCCGCCGGCAGTTCATCGGTAACCACAACGTTGCGGGTAATACCCGGCTGGATACCGAGGTTCAGGGTGTATTGCACCGTATCGCCGATACGCGCGCGATCCAGCGCACCCCAGGCATCCGAGACCGCCGTTTTGGAGAAATCGGTGCTGTCCTGGGTGGCTACGGTTTCATTGATAAAGGTGCAGTACTCGTTCGGCGCGACCGTATCCGGACACCCCTCACCGTGGCGCTGGTATACGCCGGGATAGGTGTCCTGCCCCGGAACACCGTGATCCAGCGAGGTCCAGTCCACGTGCACGATATTTTCAATCTCGCTGCCGAAGGCCGACAGCACGGTGGTGTTGTAGATCAGCGTGAGGGTTTCACCGGGGGCAATGTCCAGGCTGTTATCGTCATTTTCACGGCCCCAGACAAAGGCACCGTCCGCGCGGGTACCCGGCATATAGTCGGCGCCGTTGATGGTCGCGCTGTCGAGACGCAACTGCTCTGGCAACAGGTCCGAGATATTGACGTCGTACGCGGTGGAAACATTGGCACCGGAGGCGTTGGTGATCGCAATGGTGTAGTCGAGGTTATCCCCGCTCACCGCACTGGCCGCACTCGCAGTTTTGGTTACCGTCAGCGCGGGTTCGGCTACTTCGATCGGGCCGGCATCGGCTGTCAGCGTGGTCGGTGCGTTCAGGTAATCCAGTTCAGCGCTGTTGGAAAGTGCAGTACCGGCGACAATACTGCCGGTGTTCTCGATACGGGCAACATAATAAATGTGGATAACCGGATCGATGGCACTGGTAGCTCCGTCACCGGTGTCGTCCTCGGTTTCGGTCTCGACCTTGCCGATATTCCAGGACAGAACCCCGGTGTCACCGTTCTGCGGCAACGTGCCAGCAAACTGACCGCAGGCGGCATCCGGGGCCACGTCGTTGATGGTGCGGATAGAGCTGTCGTATTCACAGCGGATTTCGTAACCGTGTGCCGGATCGGCAATGGCGTAGCCGGAAGACATGGAGTCCGTCACCACCACATTTTCGGTCACACCTTCCGGCAGGCTGATATCGAGGCGGAAAGTGCGATGGGCACCGATCGCACGGGATTCCGGGGTGGTGCCATTTTCGGTGATATCTTCTTTTACCAGCGCCAGCCCCGCCACATCGGCATTAACGGTATTGCTGTCGGTTTCGTAGTCGTTGATCGCATCGTCGGCGTGGGGCAACGCACCAATGCGCTGGCCATCCAGAGCACCATCAACGCCAATCTGGCCGCTTGGATTCAGCGCGGTATTTTGTCCGGGCAATGACGTCCACACTGCTTCCGCAGTATTTTGCAGCTGCTGATGCGGCTGGGCCGTGTCATCCACCGTCACCTCGAAGGTGAATTCGCGGCTTTCACCGGGCGCCAGCGGGTTTTCCGGGTTCCACACAAATACCGGCTGATTGGGACCGAAGGTGGTGGTATCCACGCTGTCCGGCGGATTGCTGCCGGCATCACTGCCGGAAACAAACGTCATGTCAGTATCCAGCAAGTCGTCCCGGATACGCAGGTTATAGGCGTTGGCGGTACCGTTGTTGGTGGCGGTCAGGGTGATGATAATGGTGTCCGCAGCATCCACATCTCCGCTTGGGGCATCCCAGCTCTTGGTCAGTGCGATCAGAGGCTCGGTAACCTGCACTTCCACCTGGCCATAATCGAGACTGTGATCGGTGCCGCTTTCGTCGCGCCACTCGAGAGTGGCGTTGGTCGCCGGCACCCCATTGATCAGCGGGATGCCATCATTATTGTCTGCGCTGTTCTGTACCCGCGCGATAAATTTCAACTCAAACGTGAAGCGGTTGGGATCGCGATCCGCCGACGGGTTGGAAAGCACCACGTCACCGAAAGACCACTGCACCTGATTATCAGAACAGATCGGCGTGACATCCCCAATATCCGTGAGATCGGGACGCTTGAAGCCGGCCGCATTCCACGGCGCATCATTGGAGAGATCAATGGTCGGCGCATCCGCACAGATCAGCCCGGCAGGCAGTTGATCGGTTACGGTCAGGTTACGCAGCTGGGCTACCGGAAGTTCTGCGGTGAGCGTGTACTCAATTTCCTCGCCAATCTTTACCGGCTGCACGCCGCTGCCAGCCAGCGGAGTTTCCGACAGGGCGGTAATGGTTTTCGGCTCGGTGGCCGGCTCGCTGAAGGTCAGGGAGGCAAAAGCATCGGTACTATCAGCCGGTGCCGGATAGACACGGGCACCACCCAGCTCGCCGCTGCCCGGGGTAACCACGGTCTGATTGCCGTGCTCGTTATCGCTGCTACCTTCCAGAGAATCGTAGTAGGTAACCTGTACAGTATTCGTCAGGGTTTCTGATGGCGCGATGCGATCGTCCGGGTCCACACGGTAGTACAGGGACACACTGGCACCGGATTCCAGACGGCGCAGGCCGGTACCATCGACCCCCTGAGTGTGGGAGAAGGTAATCGTGGTCGGGTTGCCGTCGTTCATGACATTGCCGACGATCACACCTTCTTCGCCGGGCTCGTCGGTGTTGCCGTCGCCGTCATTGTCAATGCCGTCGCTGTCCAGGTCTTCAATAAACAGCAGGTCTGGCAGGGTATCTTCTACGGTCAGGTCATACACCGGCGGACGTGGATGACCGTCTGTCGCGCCTTCACTGGTGACGGTAAGACGATAGATATAGTCACTGGTGGTGACAGCGCCCTGGTAATTGTCTGTCCAGCCGGCACCACAGGATCCAGTGCCGTTATCAAAATCCGAAGCCGCACAGATTTCCTTCACCACACTGATCAGGGGTTCGGTAACGACCACGTCGACCCGGCGGATAGGCTCCTTCGGGTAGCCGACGGTTTCACCACCGCCATAGCTGCCAAACTCGTAGGTTTCCCAAACGCCGGTATTGTTGTTGAAGAAAATCCCCTTGAACGAGGAGTCCAGCACGTTGGCACTGTTGAGACCGTGCGCGTTGGGTGCAGCGCGGTCGTTCAGCATCTTGTTGAGCAGACGGCTGGTGGTGTTGATGGTGAACCACTCGTCGATATCGACAATATAGCTACCTTCATCCGGCGCCCCGCTGTAACCGGAATTCTGATTACCGGTAAAACGCCAGCCAAACGGGCTGAGCTCGCTTAGTGCCGATGTGGTGGGATCATTGGGCGCCTGGGTGGCACCAGAAATTTGCGAAGTGACCTCTGGAGGCGTACTGGAGATAAAGCTCTGCCCGTCCGGAATCAGATCCAGCACCTGGATATCCCGCACACCAATAAAGTTGAAACCGCGGGAATCAAACCCGAACCAGCCGCCGGTCTGGATGCGCACGGTACATTCTTCACCAATCTGCACATGCTCGGCGGGCTTGGTCTGGCCAGGGAAGGTGTCGGCCGGCGCGCTAGTGACCATGGAAGTGTTTTCGTTACACACCCCGAGATCCGGCACACCACCAAAATTGCCCGAGCTGATATCGCCTTCTGCTACCTGGTCCTTTCTCAGGTTAAAGCCGATACCCCGGGACCAGTGCGCGTCGAGAGAGTAGAGGTTGCCGCGATCCACTTCACCATCGGTACGGGTATTGCCCGCACTGCCTGGCGCCGGGAACCAGAGCGGGTTGCCGTTGGTTATCGCCGTGGGGTTATTGGTGGTGACGGAAGAAATAGTGCGGTTACCACCATTGTTCACCTGGTCCACATTGGTAGTGGAAACATTGACCTGGGTTGCCGCAATATCAAAATCACTGAGAGTGAAGATTTCACCGACCACATCTGCACGGAAGGTGAGGTCATCGGCCGCAATCCCCGCGGGGTCCGTTGTCTTGTTAACCTCGAAATTGAAGGTCGCGCTGCTTCCGGCCGGGAGCGCGGCATTCAGTGGTGCACCTGTTGGCTCACACTGGTAAATAGTGCCGTCGCTGGGAAGCAGCATGTGCATCTTGTTGACTTCATCCGGCGCCGGGTTGACCGCCCACACCTTGTAAGGATCGGGGTGCCCCATTGGGCGGCCGTTGCCGTCGGTGCTGGTTTGGTTGACCGTAGTCTGCGCACAGCTAAAGCCTGGCGGCGACGTGGTGCTCACCACATTGATGGTCGCACCGAAGCTGACGAACACACGGAAGTCCCGCGCTTCAGCACCGCCCCGGTTTGACAGGGTGACGGACAGCGGCGTTGTCTGGGTGCGGTCGTCGGTGATGATGAAAGTGGGTTCATTGATATTGACATCGAGGTCTTCCGGAGCGAAATCGACCGGAGCGCCCGCATCATTTGCGGCAAAGGTGTCATTCAGGCCATTGCCTGTCATGGTCGACTGGATTACACCCTGAGTATCACACAGCGTCTTGACCTGCACTTCCAGAGTATTATCCAGGCTGGAGAAGCCGGTCAGGTCGGGATCGGTTTTCTCCGGACGCTGATTCAGATCGATGGTGGGGAGCTCTTCCAGAACATCCAGATCCCCCGCGCGGTCGAAGTAGAGCGCATCCTTCATCACTACGGCGAATCGGATAACGACCACGTCGCCATGACGCATCAGGCCGGTGCTCTCTTCGGCCTGGTCGGCATCGGGGTCTACTGAGCTGCTGGTCAGCTTGAATTGCGGTTGGGAGTTATCCAGGTAACTGGTCGAGTCACTGGTATTGCCCGGAATATCACCATTGGCATTCACCCACTCCAGAGTGTCTACGCGGCCGGGGTAACCGCCGTAGAGCGAGTGTGCACTCTCCATAGTGGGGGCGAAACTCGGGTCCACCACATATTCGCTGGGCAGCGTATTCTGCAGATGCCAGGTCATGTTCGGGTCAAACCAGACAGTGCCACGCCCCTCGTTGCGCAGGGTAATGGTCATCAAACCGCGCGTACCCACTGCCCCGCTTCCGGTAATACCCGTCAGCTGACGCTCCACCTGCAGCGCATTGGTACCACCGCCCAGGCCGTAAAAGGTGTCGAGCAGCGCAGTTTCGCTCTGGCCAGAGTCAATCCCACCGGGCGGTGTCTGCACCGCACAGCCAAACTGCACATCCTCGAAGCTGTTAGTCAGCCGACCCGCGGTACAGGAACCGTCATCGTGAATCTTGCCCACCACGTACAGGTTGATATTGCCACCCACGCGAATATCGATGGCATCAGAAGATGTGCCCGAGCTCACCGCATTCACAGTGTTTGCGTAAGGGGATGGAATATCGTCATTGTGACCAAACGGCGCATCCAGGTCCCAGTTATTCAGCACGGCACCGGTCACCGCATCGGTCGCCACACAAGTAGAACCGGCGGGCAGGGAGCCGTTCTGAGCCGCGATCGCGTCCGCCGCTGCTGCTGTAGGACAGACATAGTTTGCGTCCATCACGTCCGCACGGCTCAGCAGATCGTCGATCCGCAGATCCTGCAGCGGGGCACGGCCAGTGTTCTCGATGTTGATCCGCCAGACGATGTCGTCGTCATTGTGACCAAACACCTGGTCACTGCGGGTACCTTCGCGCTGGCCACTATCGTAGTTCCAGCCCTGTTTATTGAGGGCAATACCCGGCTGGCGGACATCAACACCCGCGCTGTGCTGACCATCGGGACGGCCATAGTCCTGCCAGAAATCCGTAGGGTAATTATCCGGATCCTCTGATCCCGAGCAGCGGTTGCCGCCGCAGCCGTCATACCAGGTGTTGTCATTCCGGAAGTTTTCACTTTGACCGGGGTTATCGCTACAGCCATCCGCCATGGTATAGGCGATAGTGGCAGCGGCCTGGGGAGTGGTACCGAAGAGTGACTCGGGGCTATTGGTGGGTGGACGGTGCACCGGGATACGCAGAGTGACCGTCTGCCCGGGGGGCAGATCCGACATGTTGTTGACGAAAACGGTACTGGTACCACTGAGCGTGCCGCCCAACGGAAGTGATGCGGACGCACCGGTGTAAAGCTCCAAACCATCAGTGAGCTCAAGAGTCAGGCCGCCGGAATTATTGAAATTTAGAGACGGATTAGACGAGCCGTAATCGGAATTGCGACGACTTTGGGTTCTAGTATCGCCATTAATGGTGACCACACGTGTTTCATAGGGCTGATCGCCATCGGCGGCATTCGTGCCCGCCCGATAGGGGTTGGAAATCTGCACCTCTACGTAACCATAGCTACAGAAGTCACAATAGCTGTTCTGCACTGTGACCAGATTGCCTGTCGGGTTCTGCTCGCCGACCACACACATATTGGTGTATGCGGCCAAGGCCTGGCCAGAACTCAACAGCAGCGCAACTGAAAGCAACCACCGCACTGAAAAGCCCAGTGTCGCCAGTGCACTTTTGATGGTTTTTTGTCCTGCTACTTCAGACTTCATCGCTTTCCGCTGCCAGTCAAATGTGATGGTTACGCTCTGCCGCACACGCGGCAGCACCGGGGAGGAGCCGGTCGCGGAACTTTATTGGAAGGGGGGCGTCGGCACCGTGAAGCAAGTCATACTTGCGGCGCCATGAGGGGAACTTTTTCTACGTTTGCCAAACAGTTCTCAAGTAAAGCTCAGGTACTTTCTTAAGAACCGTATGAGCGAGCCACCGCACCGAATGTTCAGTGCAGCGGCTCGCTCGCTACGACTTACGCCGCGGGCAGGAAGTCGATCGGGTACAGGATGGTGATGGTCGGCACACCCTCCTTGGGCCCGAAGTTGAACCGCTTCACACGGGTAACAATCTTGCTGTCGAGTGTGGGCGAGTCCATATCACTGTTCTCAACCTGCGCCAGCGAGACCGAGCCATCGGGCTCGATGGTGATCTTGAGCACCATCTTGCCTTGCAGCGCCGGGTTGTTACGCAGCTCGCGGTTGTAGATCCGGTACAGTGCCGACTTGTAGCGGTCAAACACAATCTGGATCTCTTCGTCGGTACGGGACGGGCCCATACCGTCGCTGAGCGGCCGCTCTTCGCCGGCGAAATCACCCTCGGTACCGATGCCACTGGAAACCCGCGAGAAGCTGACCCCGTCGAGGGCAGTACCCACGCCACCGGCGTTACGACTGAGCGCGGCGGTATTGATGCCGTCCGACCCGGTTTTCGCGGCCGCGGTGATCAGCGAGCGCTGACTGCGGTTTTCCTTCTTGCCTTCAGTGCTCAGCTGAGTCTGCTGACCAAGGCGCTTGTCCAGGTCATCCTGGATCAGATCCTGGAAGTTGTCCTTGAAGGCCAGAACCCCGGAACGCTCAACCTTTTTGCGCACCTGCTTCTTCTCAACATTGGAGGGCTTGGGTTCTTCCTTGGCCACCTCCTGCTTGGGCTTCTCGGGCTCTTTCTTCTTCTCTTCCGGCTTTTTCACCACCTGCTCGGGCGGCGGCTTGGGCTTGGTCTTTTTCTCCAGCACCAACTTGGCCAGGCGCTCGGGCACCTCCACCACCTCGTCTTCATCCGGCTCTGGCAGCTGCCAGACATGGATACCGAAGCCGAGGAAGAAAGCCATCAGCAGACACGCCAGCAAACTGCGGCGGAAGCGCCGCTCATCATCGCCATTGGTGTTCCACGGCATGACGGCGTTGCGGAAGGCACTGTCACCGAGTTCCCGGGTAATTTCATACTCGTAGTGGACATCCTCTTCCGCCTGGCGAATCTCACGGAACTCCGCATCCAGCTCGAACAGATCGTCCCGGCAGTCTTCCATCCGATCCTGGATCTTGCGCTTGCGCTCAAGCAGCAGATCCAGGTTGGCGTGATAGATGCCGACCGTTTTCTGCAGGCGGTGGATCAGCGCCTTGGACGCATCCTGCTTGTAGTGCTCGGCCCAGAAAAGATCCCCCGCACCGGCCTCTTCGAGCTTGCCGAGGCGATCGGAAATCTCGTCGAGCAACTGGTGCTTGGCCTCATCCTCGCGCAGCGAGTCCAGCTTGCCATCAACCTGGCTGTACTCGCTTTCGAGTTCAGCCAACTGCTGGCGCACAGTTTCCTGCTTCGCTGTCAGTGCCTGTTTTTGTTGATGAAAATTATTCACAAAGGCTCACTAACTCTGAGATGCTTTTTGAATCACCGCCAGGGAAATTCGCGTGTATCCAGCATTGGTACAGCTGGACATAACCTTTTTCAGCACACTGAAAGGCACAGTGCGGTCCGCAAGGATATTCACTTCCGGAGGCTCGGCCAGCAGCTCTGCGGCTTCCTCGGTGACATCCTCACCGGCAGCGGCGCGCTCGGCCAGCGCCAGCTTGGCCTCTTCCAGTTCGGTGTCGGCCATGGTGATGGCCTTGCCCACCGCTTCGATCATGCCCTGCTGAATAGCCTCCACCACCAGTTCTTCACTCTGGTAAAGGTCTTCAGTTTTCATGATCGGCTTGGTCTCGATCAGCACCTCGTCGTGGGTAACCATGAGGGTAACGGTTTCCCGCGGCTTGGATTCCACCACCGAGTCGGGCAGCGTAATCACCTTGGGCGCCTCGATGGCCTCATTGCTGGCGCTATTGGTCAGCAGGAAGAACACCAAGATGGTGAACACGTCCATCAGCGAGGTCAGGTTCATACCCGCCGACTTGCGCTTGCCGCTGCGCGCCATGCGCTTCATGCGTCTGCTTTCACGTTTCATGGCGCATCTCCCAGGGAAATATCGGGGAAGAGTTCCAGTGTTTCCGGTGTCGCTTCGGGATCCGGTTGCATGCCCTCTTCCACTTTCGGCATAACCTGCGCACTGCGTACCGCGTCCATAACGCCCACGAGGTGCTCATAGGCCACGTCCTGCTCCATCAACAGAACCGAATCCGTTTTATCCGGGTAGGCCTCCTTGATGCGTATCAGGTGCTCCCGCAGCTTCGCCAGGTCGTACACTTCTTCCGTGGGCAGAATGACCGGCAGACCGTTCTCATCCAAGGGGACGTCTTCTTCGGCAGCGCCTTCGGCGGCAACCGCGGCTCCGGCTTCCGCCCCCTCTTCCCGGTTCAGATTGGGGAAGCGGGCGATGACCTTGTCACCGTCACTGATTTCCAGCACCTCTTTGCGAACAACCACTTCGAGGGTCACTCCCGGGTCCTCTGCTCCACCCCCGGCACCGGCGGGCATATTCAGCTCCAGGATGGTGACCCGGGAAAACACTGCGGAAACCAGCAGAAACGGCACCAGCACCACCATCAGGTTAAGGAAGGCGGTGATATCCAGTTCCGGGGCTTCTTTTGTTCTACCGTGACGCCTGCTTCTCATTACGCAGATTCCGCTTTGGACTTTTCTTCGGTAGCGGCTTCAGTTTTGGATGCTTTCTGCTGAGCCTGCTGAGTCTGCTGCACATCGCGGTTTACCGGCTTGGTGGACTTGGACTCGGCCGCACTCTTCTCGTCTTTGGCCGCGTCGCTGCGACGACGGGTACCGGAAGACATGATGTTGAGCGCCTTGACGGAAA
The DNA here is from genome assembly GCF_009931115.1 of Microbulbifer hydrolyticus. NCBI lineage: Bacteria > Pseudomonadati > Pseudomonadota > Gammaproteobacteria > Cellvibrionales > Microbulbiferaceae > Microbulbifer > Microbulbifer hydrolyticus. The sequence continues at coordinate 3,327,177 of NZ_CP047491.1, forward strand.
CCATTTCGAGACTGTCGACGATCTGCCCGGTCAGGGAGTTGAGCAGCGCGTGGACCACCAGCAGCGCAATACCAACCATCAGGCCAAAGGCGGTGGTGTTCATTGCCACCGAGATACTGGCGGAGAGCAAGTCGGCTTTTTCCGCCGGGTTGGCGTTGGCCACGGCGGTGAAGGCTTCGATAAGACCCATGATGGTACCGAGCAGGCCAAGCAGCGTGGCGATGTTGGAGCCGAGCGCGACGTACGGGGTACGCTTTTCGAGCTGCGGGATGCTCTCCATGATGCTCTCTTCCATGGCGATTTCGATGTCTTCACGGCGGCGTACGGCGCCCTGGCGCTCGAGCCCCATGGCGAGCAGACGGCCTACACCGGTGTTGTCGTCTTTGACCAGATTGCGCGCGCGGTCAAAGTCACCGGCATTGAGTACCGGCTGCACTTTTTCCCAAGTGGCGCGGTTGGTGCTGCGTTCGTACACGAGGCGGATATACCGTTCGATCGCTACCGCGGTGCCGAGCGCGAATACCACCAGAATGGGGTACATGAAAATACCACCAGTCTGAAAAAACGCGATTACGCTGTTAAAGAAATCCATCATTTGCCCTCTTGGTTTTCTTTTGGAAACAACAGTTGCACTGCGGTTTCGATCTACCTTCCTGCGAAGGTTATTGGTTTTTGTTTAGGTTAATCTTCGCCCGGGAGGCTGAGCTCGTAAAACTCAAGCTCCCGCTCAAATACTTCTTTGTCCAGCGGCTGCAGACTCGGATCCAGCAGGCTGGAATTCAGTCCGCTTTCGACACCCACTTCCGAACTTTTCCACGGCACGATATACAGCGACTTGGGCGCTTCCTTGTTACCGATAATGGAGATACCGGAGAGTTCCTTCACTTCCTTATCGACTTTCTTTCCATTATTACTCTCTTCGTCCTGGGCAAACGCGGGCGAGTGCACCAGAGACAAAAGTAACAAGGGAAAGACAAACAATTTTGCGTGTGTGTTTCGAGTCATCAGTTGGCCCGCCGCTTCAGATCTGCCACCCAGATGGAGACTTTGGGATCTTCAGGTTGATAGTTCAGGTACTGCTCGAATTGTGCGAGTGCACAATTCACATCCTGAAGGTACAGGTCGCACAAAATACCGAGATTCTTGATCAATGGCAGATGCGCCGGATGGAGCGCGAGTGAATCGGTATACATTTTGCGAGCCTCATCAAATCGGCCCTGATGGCGGTAAAGCACGGCCAGCTCATTGCTGGCAACCGGATCCAGGGGGGCCGCACGCAGGGCCTCGAGAAACGATTCCTCCGCATGCTTTTCGTCACCGGTTCTGAAATAGGCAATCCCCAGATTTACATAGGGTGCGGACAATCGCTGCTCACGGGTTACCACATCCTGAAGCAGTTCGATGGCTTCCGGATAGCGCTCGCCCTGCATATATTCCACCGCCTGGAGAAAGTCGCGGTTTACGCCACCAGCCACTTTGACGTTCATGGGGTCTACCGGACGGTTGGACGTTTTCGGGCCACTGGCGCAGGCGCTGAGCAGCAAGACCACAACACAGGCGATGCCAGTGAGAAGGTGCCTGGTATTCATCATCCTTTATCCTCCTCGGCTTCATTTTCCGCAATCACGGTGGACTCTGCCGACTCGGGCTGCGCGACCTCAACTTCCGATACGCGGTCTTTCCCGGCCACAGCTTTGTCCTCGGCCACGGCATCGTCCTCGGTCACGGCATCGTCCTCGGTCACGGCGTCTTCCGGCACTTCCGCTACCGGCACGATCGACGTGACGATATTACCGGCGTCTTCCGGTCGGTCGTATCGTGCAGGCACCAGGCCGGCGAGCTGGCCAATACTTTTGCCTACCCAGCGGTTGTAGATACCGGCCGCCATCAGGTCGATGTTTTTCTCGTGCACGGAGATGGCACGCTCTTCAAACGGGTAGATCTGTTCTTCCAGTGCCAGCTCGTACTCTTCCAGCTCCATCGCATTCAGGTTTGTCGGGCGCTCGGAGTCTTTCAGTGCGCGACTGAAGTGCAGGTAGATTTCACCGAGGTAGTAGGTGGCGGCGGCGGTGACGTCGGCAACCTGGTAATCGATCAGGTCACTGAATGCGGCCACGGCCGCTTTCATCCGGGTGCGCTTGGTGTTCAGGTTGCGTTCCAGAGGCGCGACCAGGGCAATCTCGCGGAAGGCTTCGAACTTCGGCTCCGCGAGCTGGAGCGCCGCGCTGCCTGCCAGGTAGCGGGTGCGGTCATTGCGCTCATTGCCGCCGCGGGCTTCGATACGCACCATTTCTTCCAGAGTATTGAAATAGGCTGTGCGGTTACCGCTGTTGTTGTAGATATCGGCAATCCGCTGCCGGGTTTCCAGTGCCGGTTCCATCGGATTCGGGAAGAGTTTGACATAGCGGTTCAGTACCGCGAGCGCCTTGTCGTTACTCTTGGCCGCCGCGTACAGGTCGGCGGCCTGGGTGAGCGCTTCGCGGCGCACGTCTTCATCTTCGGACTCGCGCTCGATGCGTTCAAATTCGGCACCGGCCAGTAGCAGTTGGCCGCTCTCCTGATAGACCACCGCGAGCTTTTTCGTGACTTCTTTCTGCAGCTCATGCTGTGGGTGGTTTGCCCGGAATGCCTTGAGCACACCCGCTGCGCGGGTCCAGTTTTCCAGCTGGATCAGGGCGGCGGCGGCATCGTATTCGGCGGTCGCGAGAATCGAGGCTCCCGGCGCGGCAGTGCGGATACGCAGGAAGTGCTCGGCGGCAGCCAGGTGATCTTCCGCGCGACGGGCCACATCACCCTGCTGATAGATGGCACCGGCCAAATTGTCGATCAAGTCCGCGCGATCCTTGGCATCCACCGCCGTCATGCTGAGTGCTTCGCGGTAGCCCGCTTCCGCTTCTACGTAGGCTTCGGTATCGAAGGAGGCGTGTGCCACCAACAGCCAGGCGGAGCGACGAATTTCAAGTTCCGCAGTGGGGAACTTCTCCAGCAGCACCCGACCGTTCTGGATGGTTTCCGCAAAGCTCTTCAGCTTGTACAGGTCGTCCACCGCACCCAACAGGATCTGCGGCGCCTTGCCGTGTGCGGGGAAGGTTTCTGCAAACGTCAGGGAGGAACGGATGATCTCTTTCTTGATCGCGGTCTTTTGCGCGGTGCTGCCCGTGCCGAGATCGTTCTTCAGGTGCTCGCGGTAAGCAAACACCGCAGCGTAGCCGGCTTCGCTGGCATTTTCGTTGACCGCGTGCCCCGTGTATTGATACGCGGTGCGCTCGTATTCCTGGGCGGCATTAAGAAAATCCTTGTTCTCCAGCATCAGGCCTGCCAGCTGGTAGTTGATCTCCGGCGCTTTCGGCTGATCCGCGAAGGACTTCAGGTAGCGACGATACCAGTGGATCGCCTCTGCATAATTTTCGCTGCGCTTCTCGGCGAACTTCTCATCTTTGGGCTTCACGTTCTGGTAAGCCGCGTGGTAGTGGCTCGCCAGATCGATCAGGTTGGTCTGCAGGAACTCCACCACGGTGGCGTATTCCTGGATCTCAAACACGGTCCAGTACTTCGCATCCAGGGCGTAGGTATTGGCAAACTCTTTTTTCGCTTCCAGCACCAGGCGTGGGAAACCGCCCTTCTGGTATATCTCGATCACGCGGATGGAGAAGTCCGGCGAAACCCGGTGCAGCGGATTGCGCTCGACGAAAGTGTCGTAGGCCTTCGCCGCATCCTGGTAACGGCGCTTGTCGAGATAGTACTCACCCAGGTGACTGTAAACGTAGGACTCGTAATCCCGCGCGCCCTTGCGGGTGAAGTAGTCGACAATCGATTCCGCCCCGCCCAGGTAGGAGAAACTCAGGCTGATAACGCGGAAGGTATCCTCGATATGCTTGCGTTCGGTTTCGTTGCTCTGCTGTTCGAAGTCGTAGCCCTTGGTCACCTTGTAGTCAAGCATGTGCACGAAATCGTCCAGTGCCATCTCGTACATGTCCTGCTTGAACAGTGCCCAGCCGCGCTTGTACAGCGCGAGCTCGTAGAAGCTGGAGCGCTCGCCCATATCGATGACGCGTCCGTAGGACTCTTCGGCATCGAGGTATTTTTTGCGGGTAAAGTAATATTCCCCGAGGCGGAAGAAGGCTTCGTCCAGATGACGGGAGGCCGGGTACTTGGCCACCAGCTGGCGCAGGACGGTCACCGCCTCATCGATCTCACCGGTTTCTTCATAGGCCCGGGACAGCTGGTACATCACCTGGTCGTTGCGCTCGTACAGCGGGTACTGCACCAGCAGCTTTTTATACAGGGCAATGGCCTCGCGGGCATTGGCCGCGAGCAGTGCATCCGGGTCATCCCCGGGCAGGCTGCCGCTGATGTCGGCGCCCTCGATTTCCGCGGATGCCGTTGCGCGCGCTTCGAAATCGGCCTGGCTTTCACCGCCGGTACGGGCAACGCTGTCGAGTGCCGTATCCGCGGCCTCTACGGGCGCAGTTACGGTTGCCGCCTCTGGAGCATCGAGCTCAGCCTGGCCGGCAACTGCCTTGCGTGAACCGGCAGCGCTGACCGCCGATGCCACTTCCTCTTCGGAAAGAATGCGCGTTTCCGTCGAAGACGTGTAAGCGCCCGCTTCCGCTCGGTGCGCCTGCTTGATCTTGAGGTCCGCAATACGGCGGATCGCTTCCGGGGTCAGCGCGGTTTCCGGGGTTTCCTGCAGGTACTTCTGGTAGCTGGCAAGGGCCTTTTCCAGGCTGCCGTCGATGCGGGTCTCCTGGATTTTGATATCCACCTTCTGCAGGCTGCCGATGGTCTTGCCACTGTTGCTGACACAGGCGCTGAGCAGCAGCGCTGCCGACGCTGCGGAGACTATCGCAACACGGTTGATATTCCGACTGAGCAGGTGCTTTCCGGGCTTGCTGTTATTCATCGTCCGCACCCTCCCCGCTTTCTGTTTCGGGCTCCGGGGCTTCCAGTTCCGGCGGGTTGTCGGTGGGCAGGGGCTCACCATCGGGGTTACCGGCGGGCTCTGCCTGCTCTGGCGGGGCCTGCTCGGGCGCAACCTTTTGCAGTTGCTCCACCTGCTCGCGGTACTGCTCGACCTTGCGCTCGTTCTCGCGCTGCTCCTGCAGCTCGTTGGCGCGGTCGTAACTGTCGGCGAGGGCGAAACGGGCTTTAATCTGGTAGCTCTCCAGCTGCGCGCGACGCTGGTCCAGCTCGTGAATGGCGAGCTGTTCGAGCATGCTTCCCTGCCGCGCCATCAGCCGGTCAATACGGTCCTGGGCGCGATTGAGGCCACCGCGCAGGCTGGCGATCTGGTCGGTATAGCCCTCGTAACTGTGCGTGGCCGCCTGGCGGGTACGCACGTAGCGCCGGTAGGTTTCCTGTAGCGTGGCGATCACACCGTCCAGTTCCTGCAGGTTTTTATACGCAGTGGTGAGACGGTCATCGAACTCGCGGGACAGGCGGAATTTCAGCACGCCTTCGAGACGCTCGATACGGTCCCGGGTTTCTTCACTACTCAGGTTGGGGTTGTACGTGAGGATTTCACGCATCTGCTCCAGAATCAGGCGGGCTTCGGTCTCACTGCTTTTGGCCAGCAATTCGGGGCGGCGGTTAACCAGCAGGTTGTCGATACGGGCGGCCAGACGCTGGCGCTGCTCCAGGCGCATCTTGATGCGCGCATCAATCTGGCGGAAGGCCACATCCAGCCCCGGCAGGATCGGTTCGTAGTAGCTGCGGCGCAGGGCGATGATTTCTTCGAACGCATCCAGGCTCTGCAGCCAGTCGCGGTTGCGCTCGAACAGGTTGTTCAGGTCCTGGTAATTGCGCAGGAATTCCTGATAGTCGTTGGAGGCCATCAGGTCCAGCAGGTAATGGGTTTCCGGGGCACCGGGCAGCTTGCGCAGTTCCACCACCCAGTTTTTCACCTGACTGGCCTCTTTGCGGCGTAGCGCTTCCAGCAACTTGCCTTCGCGGATACTGGTAATGGAGTGGGTGAGCACATCAACCTGCTCACCAAACAGATCCAGAGCCTGGCCGTAGTTCACCGCTGCAGTGCTGTGTACATCCAGCTTGCCGTAGGCATAGGGCACCGCCAGCATGGCTTCATGCACCGCCGCGCCGGTGTTGCGGCGCTGTTTCAACATCTGCCAGGGCACCAGTGCGCGGTCGTAGCGCCCTGCATTTGCCTCGACCCAACCGGCACCCAGCAGCGCCTGATCGGAAAATGGACCGGACAGCTGCACACGGTCAAAATAGCTGCGCGCGCGGTCGTACTCTTCCGCCTTCATCAGCTGGTTGCCCAGCAACAGGTTGGTTTTGTCCTGCAGCGCCTGCCTGGCATGGCCATTACCGGCGTCACGACCCAGGCCATCCAGCACCAGCACACCCTTCTCGGTCTCACCGGCCTTTAACAGCGCGATGCCCAGATTGTATTCGACAAAGCCCTGCAGGGATTTTTCGCCCTTCAGGTCTTCCAGCAGCGCCACCGCCTCCTCGAAACGGCCGAGCTGCATATACACGCGCGCGCGCAGAAACAGTTCCTGCGGGCGCACCCGCTCGGGCACGCGCCCCTGAATCAGCTCCAGCGCGTGCAGGGCATTGGCAAACTGCTGCTTCTGGTAGTGGATTTTTGCCAGCCGGTAGGCGGCCTCATTCTTGATTGGCTGCGCCACATTACCCTGCAGCACCTGCTGCATGGCCCGCCCGGCCTCCCGATGCATTCGGTAGGAGAGCTCCAGATCGCCCACGGCAAATTCCGCCTGACCGAAGTGCAGGCTGAACGGGTCCAGCTCGGGGTCATCCAGCAGGCGGTACTGCTTCAATTCGGTATCGAGGCCCGCGATCGCGTCGACATAGTTGTCCTGATAGGCGTTGAACAGCGCCTCACCAAAGAACAGGTCCTTGAGATCGTCGGTATACAGCGCCCCCGGATCCGCAGGCGCTTTGGCCTGCACAGGAATACTGTGCAGAGAGGTCAGTGCCGACAGCGTAACGCCGGCTATTGCGCAGGCCAGACGGGGGAACATGCTTACCAGTCCTTGAAATTGATGGCTGACTGGGTTCCGGCGATCTGGATTTCAACGAATTTAGGCCCTACCGCCTTGTCCACGCTGTAGCTGGCCGTACCGCGATACTCCTTGCCGGACTTGGACTTGCCCAGGTAGCTGACGACCAGTGGGTGTGCACCGGTCTGTACGTTGGCGGTATGGATACGCTGCACGCCGCCCTGCTGCAGGGCTTCGATTTCGCGATAGGTATACAGGTGGTGGGCGACAACCTGATTGCCGAGCTTGACCTCGACGGACTCAAGACTGAACTCTTCCCCGCTGGCACCATCCGCCAGCGAGATAAAGAACGCGGCCTGGGTATTGGAGGGGAACAGCAGCTTCTCTTCCAGCCGGTTGAGCTCGGAAGTCAGGCTGATAACGTCTTTCTTGACGTCCTGGATCTGTTCATCGAGGCCGCGGATTTCCTCACGGCTGACATTCTGGGCACTTGCCAGAACGGAGAGTGACAACAGCCATGCTGTTGCCAGAGCGATCAGAATTCTACTCATATCCCTAATACCTCAAACCCCACCCCTGATTTGGAGATCGCTCCCTGACTGAAGGAAGGAGCGACTAGCCGTGGGATTGTATGGCAATAACGGTAGGGGGATATGTGAGGCGATTCAAAACTCACGCAGAGAGTTGGAGAAGAATTTTTTCTTAAAATTCAAAGGACAAGCGGATAAATCTCGATTATGTGACAGGTTTCACGCACGCCGCGCTGGATGAAAACGTGACCCATTGCACAAAGCCACGTGCATTTCGAGAAACAGGTCAAATTTTGGGCAAACCCAGTAGTTCATATCACGAAAACTCGGGGCTCGCGGAACAGCGAGCACTTACCAACGTTTCATTGCTGCGGGCTCACCATTTTTTTAACGCGGTTTCGTCACTGCTGCGGGCCTCCACCCAGGCCCCGGCTTCGCCGCCCTTGCCCACCTCTTTTTTCCAGAAGGGGGCGCGGCTCTTCAGGAAATCCATGATGAAGGCGCAGGCATCAAGTGCAGCCTGACGGTGAGCGGATGTAGTACCCACAAACACGATTTCTTCACCGGCATCCAGCGGGCCATAACGATGGATCACTCGCACCCGGCCGAGCGGCCAGCGCTCGGCGGCCTGGCTGGCGATCGCAGAGAGTGCGGATTCGGCCATGCCCGGATAATGCTCCAGCTCCAGCACCGCCACCTCCCGGTGTTGTCCGGATTCATCAGGGGAGAAATCCCGCACATTGCCCACAAACATGGCGGTGGCACCGTCGGAACAGTTTTCGCTGCGCAGCCGGTTGTATTCGGCTCCGGGATCGAAGCCTTCCGCCTGAACCGAGATGGAAATTTGCACGGCCATGTTCATGCTCCGCTAACCGCCGGTAACCGGCGGGAAGAAAGCGATCTCATCGCCGTCATGGACCGCCGCGTCCATGCTCGCGAGCTCCTGATTTACCGCGACCTGCAGTTGCGCATGGGACAGCGCGGTGCGCCAGGAATCCCCCTTCCCTTCGAGCTGGCTGCGCAGCTCGGACACGCTGGCGAACTGATCCGCCGGCACTTCAAGCCCGTCACACCCCAGCTGCTCCCGCAGGCTGGCAAAAAACAGCACCTTGATCACGATTTCGTCTCCGCTGCGTCGGATGTCCAGTGGCCGCGTTTGCCTCCGGTTTTCTCCTGCAGTTTTGTCGGCCCGATAACCATGGCTGGATCGACGGCCTTGCACATGTCGTAAATGGTCAGCGCGGCGACGCTGGCGGCGGTGAGCGCTTCCATTTCCACGCCGGTGCGGCCGGCGAGGCGACAGTAGCTGCTGATATGGACTGTGCTGGCTGCTTCGTCCAGCTCGAAATCCACCTGCACTTTGGTGAGTGCGAGCGGGTGGCACAGGGGGATCAGGTCGGCGGTTTTCTTGGCGGCCTGGATTCCGGCAATGCGGGCGGTGGCGAGCACATCGCCTTTTTTGTTGTTACCGGCTTTGAGCTGCGCGAACGCATCCCGGGACATGGCGACGGCGGACTGGGCACGCGCGGAGCGGTCGGTGATGTCTTTGTCGGTGACATCGACCATGCTGGCTTCGCCCTGTTGGTTCAGGTGTGTGAGGGTCATGGCGATCTGGGTACTTGCTTATTTAGTGAGGTAGCCGACGAAGTTGCACGGCATATGGCTTGCGGTGAGCTGTTCCTGCAGCAGTTTGCTCCAGCCGGTTTTGCAGGCGCCGGTGGAGCCGGGCAGGCAGGCGATGAGGGTGCGATTGGCAAGGCCGGCGAGGGCCCGGGACTGGATGGTGGAGGAGCCGATTTCCTCGTAGCTGACTGCGCGGAAGATTTCGCCGAAGCCGTCGATGTGTTTGTCGAACAGGGGGGCGAGGGCTTCGGGGGTGGAGTCGCGTCCGGCGAAGCCGGTCCCGCCGGTGGTGAGGATGACCTGAATTTCGGGGTCGGCGATCCAGGCGGACACTTTGGCGCGCAGCAGGTATTTGTCATCGATGACGATGGCCTTGTCGGCGAGGTTGTGACCGTCGGCCTGCAGGGCTTCTACCAGGTATTTACCGGAGGTGTCGCTTTCTTCGGTTCTCGTATCGGAGACGGTCAGTACTGCGATGTTGAGTTTTTGATTTGGATCTTTTGGGGCGTGGCTCATGGTCTGGTGCTCCGTAGCCTTGAGTGCTCTGTTCTTGGTTTTTTGGCGGCTGGTCACCGGGGGCGGGTTTTCAGGACCGCTGTGGATACATCCCTGTACGCTGCGTCGGCGACGTCCATGTCGCCGACGCTCCTGAAAACCCGCCCCCGGCACCCAGCCTTCTATTACGGGTAATTTACTTCGTAAGTGTTAAAAGCTATCCACCAATGATGGATAAGTTTTGCGTTCCCCCGGTATTTCCCTGCTGCAGATAGTGGCTGACTTCTTTATTGCCAATCAGCGCCCTCACCTTCTCCGCCAGCGCATCGGCGTCGCTGGTGCGGATGGTTTCGCGCAGGTCGAGGCCGGCATCGGAGAACAGGCACAGGTGCAGTTTGCCCTGCGCGGAGATGCGCAGGCGGTTGCAGCTGTTGCAGAAGTCTTTGCTGTAGGGGGTGATCAATCCGATGCGGCCGGCGTAGTCCGGGTGGACGTATTCGCGGGCGGGGCCGGCGTCGATGGGTCTTGGGAGTAGTTGCCAACCGTTTTCGATCAGCTGGCTTTCGATGTCGGCGCCGCGCAGGTGGTTGCTGGCAAAGTAGTCACGGTTGTCGCCGGTCTGCATGAGTTCGATGAAGCGGAGGGTGACCGGGGTGGTTTTGAGCCAGCCGAGGAACTGCTGCAGCCGAGGCTGCGCACCATCACTGAGCAGCACGGCGTTAACCTTGGTCTGGACGCCCAGTTCCAGTGCGCGATCAATGCCGGTGAGAATTTTTGGCAGGCAGTCGTGACCGGTGATGCGGGCGAATTCTGCCGCGTCGAGGCTGTCGATGCTGATGTTGAGCTGGTCGAGGCCGTTCTGTTGCCAGGCGTCGATGACGCCGGGCAGTTTGTAGCCGTTGCTGGTGACGGCGACACGGCGGATGCCAGGGGTTTTTGCTGCGGCCAGGATCAGTTCGGGCAGGTCTTTGCGCAGGGAGGGCTCGCCGCCGCTCAGGCGCACCTTTCTGGTGCCAAGCTGGGCGAAGGCGCGCATGACGGTGGAGGCCTCGGCCACAGACAGGTCTGGCAGGTTGTGGCTGGCCCGGTAGCCGTCTGGCAAACAGTAGTCGCAACGGAAGTTGCACACATCTGTAACCGACAGGCGCAGATAGTAGAAGCGACGGCCGTGACCGTCTTCCAGTATGTTGTTTTGTTTCATCACCTTTCCAAATACGGGAGGCCGTTCGGTTTCCCTCGCGACCCTGGCGGGCTGGCTTAGCCGCCCGCGGCCACATGCTCTTATTCAACGCAAAGGCCGTTGAACTTAGCGCCTGTGGCTCGGTGTTAGTTAGTAGTAAGAGTATCTGTGTGTTGTTTTTCCCAAAGTTGTTCGCTCGCCGCCCCGGCAATGGAGGGCGCGCATTTACGCAAAGATATACAGCACAACGTATCAGGAGTCCCAGACTTTGTGCAAATTGGCGGCCAATTCATCAAGTTGGGGCGAGGGGCCGGTTTTCAGGTTCCGACCTCGAGGATTTTCAGGGTGTTGGTGCCCCCGTGGGACTGCATCAGGTCGCCGCGAATGAGAATGACCTGATCGCCGGACTTTACGATTTCGCGGGCCTTAAGGGTGTCCAGCGCGCGCTGGTTCAGCTCCCGGTCGCCTTCCTTTTCACCAGGCACAAACAGGACGGAGATAACACCGCGGTACAGGGCCATACGCCGCTGAGCGACGGGCTGGTGGGCGAGGCCGACGATGGGAAGGCCGGAGCGGATGCGCGAGGCGATAAGCGGGGTGTAGCCGGTCTGGGTCATACAGGCGATGGCGGTGACGCCTTCCAGATGGTTGGCGGCGTACATGGCGGACAGGGAGATGGTCTCGTCGATGCGGGTAAACCCCTGGTGCATGCGGTGGCCGGATTCCTGTGCGGAGCGCTCGCGCTCGGCGCCCAGGCACAGGCGATGCATGGCCTCCACCGCCTCCACAGGGTAATCGCCGGCGGCAGTTTCTGCGGACAGCATCACCGCGTCGGTACCGTCCAGCACCGCGTTGGCCACGTCAAACACTTCCGCGCGCGTGGGCAGGGGCGCGGTGATCATGGTCTCCAGCATCTGGGTGGCGGTGATCACGGCGCGGTTGAGCTGGCGGGCGCGTTTGATCATACGCTTCTGCACACCGATCAGCGCCGCGTCCCCGATCTCCACCCCCAGGTCGCCGCGCGCTACCATCACCGCCTCGGAGGCGAGAATGATCTCGTCGAGGGTGTCGTCGTCGGCCACCGCCTCGGCGCGCTCCACTTTGGCGACCAGACCGATATCTTTGCCGGCCTCACCGAGCAGCTCGCGGGCCTCGCGCATATCCTCCCCGCTGCGCGGAAAGGACACGGCCAGGTAATCCACACCGATGTCGATGGCGGTTTTCAGATCGGCCTTGTCTTTCTCGGTCAGCGCCGCGGCAGACAGGCCGCCGCCCTGCTTGTTGATGCCCTTGTTGTTGGAGAGGCGCCCGCCCACGGCGACGGTGGTCAGCACATGACGACTGGTCACCTGCTCCACATTCAGGATCACGCGGCCGTCGTCCAGCAACAACACATCCCCGGCGGCCACATCGCGAATCAGGTCCTTGTAATCGCAGCCCACCCGCTTTTCGTCGCCGTCGTCGGTGTCCAGTTCCATATCCAGCACAAAGGATTCGCCCTCGCGCAGGGTGACCTGGTTGTCGCGGAAACGGGCAATGCGGATTTTCGGCCCCTGCAGATCTCCCAGAGCGGCAACGGTACGGCCCTGGCGATCGGCGATTTCCCGCACCTGTTGCAGGCGGCGGCGATGGTCGTCGGCAGTGCCGTGAGAGAAATTAAGCCGTACCACATCCACGCCGGCGTGGATCAGCTTTTCCAGCACTCCGGGTTTGTCGCTGGCGGGCCCCAGGGTGGCGACTATCTTGGTGCGGCGCAGTGGATGGGCGGTGCGCTGGCTGGCGGGGATCTGGGTCATACGACTCTCTTTAGCTCTCGGGCAATTTGTGACCGGGGTTCGGTGTTATAGACACAGCTTAGCCAGCAATCTCATGCCCCAAGGGCCACAGCGTTATTTATGCGCCACAGGTAGCACCAGAATTGCGCGGAAATCGTTGACGTTGGTCCTGGTCGGCCCGGTGACAATCAGGTTGTCCAGCTCGGCAAAAAAACTGTAGGCGTCATTGTTGGCGAGATAGTCGTCGGGGTTCAGCCCCTGGGATTGCACCCTCCCCCAGTCGTCCGGCGAAAAAAGTGCACCCGCATTGTCTTCCGAGCCGTCGATGCCATCGGTATCCACGGCGAGGCCATAAATACCCGCCGCGCCTTCAAGTGCGTTAAACAGCCCCAGCAGGTATTCCACATTGCGGCCGCCGCGGCCGTTGCCGGTTACGGTCACGCTGGTCTCGCCGCCAGACAGGATCACCAGCGGCGCGCTGATTTCGCGCTGGGTATCCAGCGCCAGGCGGGCGTGCTCGGCACCGAGTTCGCGGGCCTCCCCTTCCAGGTCATCGCCCAGTAACCGCACCGCAACACCGGCGCTCTCTGCCGCCTGCTTTGCCGCCGCCAGCGCGTCGGCCGCGGTGGCCAGCATGTGCACCTCGTCGCGGGCAAACGCTTCGTCTAGCGGGTGGGGCGCAGGATTGTTCGCCTCGAGGTGGGCGCGCACGTTTTCATCGATGTCGATGCCATAGCGGCGCAGAACCGCCAGCGCATCCGCCGGGGTGGAGGTATCCGGCAACGACGGGCCGGAGGCAATCAGGGTCGGGTCATCACCCGGCACATCGGAAATCAGGTAGGTCACCACCCGCGCGGGGTGTGCCGCTGCAGCCAGCCGGCCGCCCTTGATCGCCGACAGGTGGCGACGCACGGTATTGATGTCGCGGATGGGCGCGCCGCTGCGCAACAGTGCCTTGTTGATGGCCTGCTTCTGCGCCAGGCTCAGCCCGGGCGCGGGCAAGGTCATCAGCGCCGATCCGCCACCGGAAACCAGTGCAATCACGAGATCCTCGGACGTCATCCCCTGCACGGATTCGAGCATGCGCTGTGCTGCCACCTGTGAGAGGTCGTCCGGCATCGGGTGCGAGGCTTCCAGTACCTCGATGTGCCTGCAGCGGGCGCCGTGGTCGTAACGTGTGACCACCAGCCCGGTGAGCGGCTGGCGGTAACCATGCCGGGCCCAGGCGGCCTCGAGCGCCGCCGCCATCGCCGCGCTGGCTTTGCCCGCACCGATCACCAGGTTTCTGGCGCCGGGGCTGGGCAGGGAATCCGGGATCAGGTTGTTCGGGTGCACCGCGGCCACGGTAACCTCGGCCAACTGGCGTAGCCACCCGGTCACCGACTCCGGGCTGTTGGCGCTATCGGCGAAGTCATCGAGGGAGGGTAAGGGTTTCATTGGCGGTTCTCTGTTTTGTTTTGCTTTGTTTTGCTCTGCTGGGTTCGATTTATTGTATTGCGGCACCACGTTATCAATCGACTTGACCAATACCTGGATCACAGTGGTGCACTGGCAACTGTGTTGCAAAATCGGTTCCCACTGCGAGTGTCGCGGCATCACCATGAAGCAAAACCGATTACAGAAATGCGAATTTCGCGAGAAAAACCGCACTCAGGATATACAGGCTCAATGACACCTGCCGGTGCTGGCCGGTACACAGCTTGAGCGCCGTGTAGGTGAGGAAGCCGAGCGCAATCCCGTTGGCGATGGAAAAGGTCAGCGGCATCATGATCATGGTGACCACTGCCGGTATCGCGTCGGTCAGGTCGTCCCAGCGGATCTGCGCCATACCGCCCATCATCAGCATCGCCACATAAATCAGTGCGCCCGCGGTGGCATAGGCGGGAATCATCCCCGCCAGGGGCGAGAAAAACACGCACAGCAGAAACAGCGCGCCCACTGTCACCGCTGTTAACCCGGTGCGACCACCGGCGGCTACCCCGGCGGCGCTCTCCACAAAACTGGTGACCGGCGGGCTGCCCACAAACGCCCCCAGCACACTGGAGGTACTGTCTGCCTTGAGCGCCCGCGGCAATTTCTCGATCGATCCGTCCGGCTCGATCAACCCGGCGCGGTGTGCCACCCCCATCAAGGTGCCCGCAGTGTCGAAGATATTGATAAACAGGAACGCGAGGATCACGCTCACCATACTCAGGTCCAGCGCACCGCGAATATCCATGGCCATCCAGGTTGGCGCCAGGCTCGGCGGTGAGGACACCAGCCCCTGATAATCCACCAGCCCCAGCGCCCAGCCGATACCAGTGACCACCAGGATACTGATCAGGATTGCCCCGAACACCCGCCAGAAACTGAGCGTGGCAATCATCAGAAAACACAGTGCCGCCAGCAGCTTGGGCGGCTCACGGAAGGAGCCGAGCGCAAGCAATGTCGCCTCACTCGGCACCACAATGCCCGCCGACTTCAGCCCAATCAGCCCGAGGAACAGCCCTACCCCGGCGCCCATGGAATAGCGCAGGCACAGGGGAATACTCTCCATGATCCAGGCGCGCACCCGCGACAGACTCATCAGCACAAACAGCACACCGGCGATCAGCACCGCACCCAGGGCCACCTGCCAGCGGTACCCCATCTCGCCCACCACCGAGTAGGCAAAAAACGCGGTAAGCCCGATACCGGGCGCGAGCCCCACCGGCCAGTTGGCGTAAAAGCCCATCAGGAAACACGCCACCGCGCTGCCAATACAGGTGGCGACAAACACCGCACCGTGGTCCATGCCGGTATTGGCGAGCATGTTCGGGGTAACGAACACCACGTAGGCCATGGTGACGAAGGTGGTCAGCCCCGCCATCAGCTCCTGACGTACGCTGGTGCCGTGGTCGCGCAGGGCGAAGATGCGCTCGATAAGAGGTTGCTGGTGCAATGGCGGCTCCACAGGCCGGGACAAGGTTCAAAGGGAATCGGGTTTGTACCCTATTGTGGCTCACCGGCAGGATTCCGCCCACACAGCCGGCGCGGCGCCCCCTCGCCATGCCGCCGGACCATCAAAGCATCGAACGGCTTCTATTCCCCCCGGGGCCCCAGTAAAATCGCCGATCTAACGGATACCCAGAGATACCGGAGCACCACCCCATGGGCCGAGCCTACCAGAACCGCAAAGAATCAATGGCCAAGACCTCGAACATGAAGGCCAGGGTCTACAGCCGCTACGGCCGCGAGATCTACGTGACCGCAAAGTCCGGGGGCACCGACCCCAACGGCAACCTCGCCCTGCGCAGCCTGATCGACCGCGCCAAGAAAGAGCAGGTGCCCAGTCACGTGATTGAAAAGGCCATCGACAAGGCCAAGGGCGGCGGCGGCGAAGACTTCGCCCGCGCCCGCTATGAAGGCTTCGGCCCCGGCGGCTGCATGGCCATCATCGAGTGCCTCACCGACAACCCCAACCGCACCTTCGGCGACGTGCGTCAGGCGTTCACCAAAACCAAATGCAAGATCGGTACCGAAGGCTCCGTCAGCCACAGCTTCGACCACCTCGCCATCCTCGTATTCAAGCACGACGACGAAGAAGCGGTGCTGGAAGCGCTGATGGAAGCGGACGTGGATGTGACCGACATCGAAAACGAAGACGGCAAACTCTCAGTCTTCGCCCCGCATACCGATTACAACAAAGCAAAGCAGGCCTTGATCGAAGCGTTTGGCGAGATCGATTTTGACGTAGACGAAATCCAGTTTGTGCCTCAGACCT
Source organism: Microbulbifer hydrolyticus (assembly GCF_009931115.1). Classification (NCBI taxonomy): domain Bacteria; kingdom Pseudomonadati; phylum Pseudomonadota; class Gammaproteobacteria; order Cellvibrionales; family Microbulbiferaceae; genus Microbulbifer; species Microbulbifer hydrolyticus. Next base: position 3,343,505 of record NZ_CP047491.1, read on the forward strand.
ACACCACCGTGAGCGGGGATGATGTGGCGCTGTTTGAGAAGTTCACCGCGATGCTGGATGACCTGGAGGATGTGCAGGCGGTTTATCACAATGTGGAGAATGTGTAACTGACCGCAGGATTGATCCGCTTCACTGGGGGAGCGAACTTGACCGCTCCCCCTCCCCTCCTTACTAGCCCTCCCCACTCGCGGAAATCAAAGTCATCGAATAAGTGCTTTCTGCGCCAACCTCACCAAATTGGTACTGGCGTAAAGGGACTCTCTGCCGTTACGGGTGGTATTTTTCCGATTTTCCACAGGGCCTACTTATGGGAACTCAAAAGCAAGCGCTCCTCATTTTGAGTATCTTCGTGATTTCAGCGTGTAGTAAAAGCACCGCATCAAGTAGTCACGAGACCTCCAAAGAAGCCCAGGATTTTCGAAAGTACGCTACCGCAATCTGCCTCGGTTCCTCTTTTGGTGAAGCATCAGTGAAGGCCGACGCCAATCGTTCAGCCAATGTTTATTTGGGTAATGTGGATCTCCAGGCATACGAATCCCTAAGAAGCCAACTGCAAAGCTGGAGACCAGATGGTTTCGCCACCAAGAATGGTCCTCAAGCCGCTATCGCTCGGTGTATGGAATTTTCCGAATCCGATGCAGTGAATCAGGTTTTTCGGCGGTTTGACCCCTGCAAAAATCAAGATGTCTGGCTCGATCAGAAAGATTTCAAAACCCAGTGCAACTAAACGCTTAAATGTTTGAATGGAATTCGCTGTAGCGATTTCCACGCCTACTTAGTTCCGCTGAATACCACGCCATAATCCCCCCGGCACTACCGTGTTGGTAGAGTGCCGGGAAGCCCTGTGGTAGAACGTATCCAATAACAATAATCAAAGGATTGAAGGCGATGGCGATGAAAGAACCGGGAGAACGTCACGGACGCCCTGCGTTGTGGCTGCTGCCAATTTTGCTGGCGACACTGCTCTCAGGCTGCGGCTCTGATACGCAGCAGAACCCCACCGCGCAAACCGCAGGAGATCCGGTGGTGGCGCGTATCGATGAGAGCGCGATCACCCTGGCAGAAGTAGACCAGAAGATCCGTCTCGAGCGGCACGATCTGGCACTGGACGAGTATCAGCTGCGATTCAACACGTTGAAATCGATGGTAGACGCCGAGCTCACCACTGCTGCCACCACCGACAAGCAGCCCGCCGTCGACTGGCTGCTTCCCCACCCCACTCCTCCCCGACTGGAAATCGACACCGCCGGGCGCCCCCTGCGCGGCAATCCCGAAGCGCCCGTGACTCTCGCGGTATTCTGCTCCTACCAGTCGGTGCACTGCGCAAGCACCAACCTGGTATTGCGTGAATTACTGGAGCGCTATGCCGGCTGGATCGCCGTAGCCCCCTTCGACTTTCCCATGCACTACCACCGGCAGGGCATACAGGCGGCCACAGCGGTGCATTGCGCCAGCCAGCAGGGCACGCCTTGGGGCTACGCGGATGGTCTCTATACCCGGGCCAAAACAATGGAGGCCGACGTCTTCCCCCAGCTCGCATCACAGCTCGGATTTGCGCAGGACGCATTTGACCGCTGCCTTGGCGAACCCGACGGCAACGACCGGATAGCCGCCGATACCGCCCTGGCCCGCACTCTAGGCCTGCAGAGCGTGCCGGTGGTGTTTATCAACGGACTGTACGTGAAGGGCCCGAAGACCTCAGAGCACTACGCCATGTGGATTGACGAGGAACTCGCGCGCCTCGGTCATGATCCCGCAAGCCCTCACGCCGAAGCCGCGCGCTGGCGCCAATCCTCGGACGGTATTGCCGAGACCGACCTGCCATTGCAGCTGAGCGGCACCAGCGTGTCCTCACAGCCCGAACAATCCACCGCGCTCATTCGCATCCGCGATGCGTCTGCCAGCCGTTTCTCACCCGGGGACACCCTGATGCCCGGCGCCACCCTAAAACAGGTGCACGAGCGCCATGTCATCCTGCAGGTCGACGATCGCCTCGAGCGGTTATCCCTCCGTGGCGATGACGGCGATACGGTACACGTGCCCAGAACCGACACCACGCCGCGGGACGAGGCCACCATGCGGCGCATCGAACAGCCGGAAGGCGAATCCCGTAAACTGATCCCGCCTTCCGGGGTGCTGCCGCTGGGGCAGGAGTGGCTGGAAAAACAGCTGGCGAATCGCGCCGAGCTGGAAAAGAAATTCGTTAATGCAGAGCACGTGGTCGATGGGCACAACCTGCAGCGACTCGAAGGCATCGAGAACAGCGAGTTCTTCACCGCACTTGGGTTCGAGGAAGGCGACGTGGTGGTGCGGGTAAACGACAGCTGGGTGCACAGTGGCCAGAACCAGCTCTGGGATGCGCTCACCAGTGGACAGGTAGTTGATGTGACGTTTATGCGTAACGGACTGCCGCAGCGGGTGCAGTATGTGGTGCAGGAGAAAGGTTATTTCGAGGAAAACAACGGCCAGAAGAACTCTGGCAGTGACGACAAAACCGACTGATGCCTCCCCGTCGGCCAGTGTAGGGCTCCCTGAGGAGCCCTGTTCACCGCCCGGGATTTACGTATCCTGAATAATGTCTTTTAAAAGATTTATTTGTCCGGGTTACCGTTCCACATCAGGTTCGCCACGGTGTTCTGCCCACGCACGCTGGGGTGGAAGCAGTCACCACCATCAATATCATCTTTGCCGAACTGGAAGGTACCCACATTGGACTGGTTGGCCCCGGAGTACTCCGCAACCACTTCCACACCATTGGTGCCGTTGTAGGCAGCGGCCTCCTGCTGCAACACCTCGTTGTAGAGCCGCTGCGCCGTATTAATTCCCGCATAGCGTGTGGCAAACGATTCACCGTTCATGGTGCCACCATTGGTGGCGATCCGGCAGATACCAAAGGTAGACCAGACACTGCCGCAGTTAACGCGCCAGTTACCGGACTGCTTGGCAAGACCCGCGGCGCGCAGATCCTGTACCCGCGGCACCGAGCCCAGCACTACCGTGGAGCCATTGGGCAGGCCTCCCACCAGCTTGTCGAGCCCCGCCTTTACCGCCCCGCGCCACTCATTCTCGGTCAGCAGTGGATCCGAGCAATTGGCCGGGTCGACACAGTCGCGATTGCAGATATCGTTGCCGCCGAGGACCACCTCCACATGATCCGCGACCAGGGTTTGGGAAAGAATCCTGTCCGCCTGCACACTGAAACTGTCACCACCACCGCGCATCTCGGCACCGGACCGGGCGGCATTCTTGTTGGCCGCAACGTTGGGGTCTATGGCCTTGTACTTGTCGTGCACACTGTTGACGCGGCTTGAGTAGCCGTCAAACCAGCTGTGCTCCGGCTGGTCTCCGCCCAGAAGGCAGAAAAAACCGCCGGTAAAGAAGGTATTGCCGGTACAGTCCGCCGCGAACCCCATGGTAATACTGTCACCGGCAGCCGTGCCTTTGGCTGGTGCCGCCGTGGTACCCATGGAACAGAGCGCGGATGTAATGGCGAGGGAAACTAATAGACGAGATTTGAGCATTAGGTTATCTCCGATCATCGATTTATGGCTTATTTTTGTTAATGCGGTGAACGGATACAGGTTAGTCGGTCACACTAATACCTAAGGGAATAGACGCGGGATGGAACATTTGGTGTTACAGTCTGAGAGGTAATTCTCAGAATTGTCGCCGGAAGCTTTTGCGGCACCGGCAAGCCCAGGAGCGATTATCGCCATGCGTCTTCACCCTGACCTATCCTCCAAAGACCCTGTGCCCAATCTGCCCCAGCAGTAACAGTCCACGCAGTCTGCCCCATGTCTATTTACCGCAAAATCCAGAAAAATCACGCCGGCAGGGACTTCGTCGTCGGCGATGTACACGGGCACCTGAAACAACTCCAGAAACAGCTGGATGCACTGGGATTCGATACCACCAGCGACCGTCTCTTCTGCCTGGGTGACGTGGTAGACCGCGGGCCCGACAGCATCGCCATGCTGGATTTGATCGACCAGAAAAGCGTGTTCAGCATCCTCGGCAACCACGAAGCCATGATGATTGCCGGCTTCGAAAGCCCGGCGGATGTACAGCTGCACTTTGCCAATGGCGGCGAATGGTTTTACGACCTGAACCGCAGCGAACAAAGCCGCCTGGTGGACAAGGTCCGCCAGTGGCCCTGGGCAATGGCGATTGATACCGGCCAAGGCACCGCCGGGCTGGTGCACGCAGACGTGCCAGACAGCAGTTGGGAAAAGGTAGAAAAACTCACGCAGTTTGCCGCCAAGGCCTGGGCCGCGGGCGCGGCCATGTCTGAGCCGCATATCGCAACCGCGGCGCAGCCATTGCTGTGGAATCGCGGGCTTATTCGGCGGCTGTATCGGGATGTACTGGGGCTGGATCGTGGGAAAATGACCGATGCTGAATATGAGGATGCCTTTCGGCAGTGGACTGCAAAACTGGCGGATGCTGATTCAGAGCAGTGCCGGCCGTTCCGGATATCAGGTATTGACTCCGTGTACCTGGGCCATTCTTATGTGCCGGTTGCTACGAGTATTGGTGACTGCCGGTTTCTCGACTCGTTTCGTGGGGAGGCTGGGGAAGAGTTGAGCGTGGTCTGTATCAATAGCGATTGAAGAGAACTCACCACGGCAGGGAAAGGCGCACACAGTAATGGGAACACGCCCTCAGAAAATAAACTTATTAGGACTCTAATGCAGTCTCTTGAGCCCTGCTTGCCGCTGCCATAGCTTCAGTAGGGGCGAGAATGTACATGCCGTCGACACTACTTTCTTTTGTTAGCCCATCAATGCCCTTGTAAAACGCTGACGGAGTAATCTTGTTTTCGAGAAAGCACTCGTACTGGGATTTGTAGCCCTCCAAAACGGAACTACGCGCTACGAGATTATGCATAAACACAACTTGTTCCTTTTCGCCCTCATCCAACCCGCTACTAAACAAGCCCTTTATGCGGGCTACGCTGGACTCAGAATAATTCGATCTGAGAGTGTCAATCCAGGCAATGCCACGATTCTCTGCATGGGCAAAGTCCATCCATTCGGCAAGCTTTGCCGAAGGCAAAATTTCCACATAGTCTTTCTGTAAAAACCTCTCCGGTCCGTCTCCAAGGATCATACCCTTGGCAATGCGCTGGCCTTCTTTCAACCAATCAGTTGTACCCGCATTGAGTTCCCTCACCGCATTGTCGAACATACCCAGCTCCGCGCTACACCTGGCGCGCATGAGAAATGCCGTACAAAAAAAGTGCTGATAGGCCATTGCTTCCATAAGATCATCGGCACTTTCCAAGTGTTCCCGATAATGCATGGAGGCGTGGCCAAGGCGCTCTCTGGAAGAATGAAGGATATGTGTCCGGTGCGCGGTATCATCCGGCAGTGATGACAGCTCATCTGCAGCGAGCAACAAAGTCGCTCGGCGCTCTGATTCAAGGAAAATCTTTATCCAGGATACTTTCTTATCGATGGCTTTAACCCGCTCATCGACTTTCTTGAGACTGTTATAAAGCACCGCAAAACCGACCGCACTTACAGCGAGGTTAAGACCCGATAGCGCCATCGTAGCCTGACTCATACCAACCAGTTGCTGGGTGGTCTTGGCGATATCACGAAGCTGGAACGTATTAAAAATGTCAAACGGGGCGCTGATTAAACCCATCGGATTAAGGGCGGTACTCGCGGCAGGCACAAGGTGCCGCACGATTCTTCCACCAACATCCCGAATCACTCCACCGTGTATAGAGTATTTTCCGCTCAGAACCCCCATAGCAACGGACTCAGGGATACTGCGCTCGAGAGTAAATAGATTCTCTATCATGGGCCTAAAATCTAATTTTTATTGCTCGTCATCATAACGTGTTAGCCAGACCAAAACATCATCCCGCAATTGTCGTATAAGAAGCAGGCAAGTAAGTGGTGGCGGCTCAGCCCCGACCTTTCAGTTCCCGGCACTTCAGAAGGTATTATGCCTGGAGCTGTCTAGACCAATCAAAAGAACGCTATGAAACAGGCAGCGATTCTGGAATGGTGTCCACCCCGCTTTCGCCAATCGTAGAAGCTCCATCTACAGTAACCCCATCGCAGCCGAGCTTTAGTAGTCAAAAGTGGGGGTACATCAAACTGACTAGCAGGATGCTCAATCGGATCGTGAACATCCCTCGACATGAGTATGACCTAAGCCGGCACTGAGCTGCCCCAGCCTACCAGACACATCCTGCCGCCAAATAGCGCTGGCGCCAACGATCAGAGCAAATGAGGACTGACACCCCAGAAACACGAAAGCCCCGCAATGCGGGGCTTTCCGGGCTGCTTCAGACTTCTGAAGACTTTGATGTGGTGCCCAGGGCGGGACTTGAACCCGCACGAGCATAGCTCACTACCCCCTCAAGATAGCGTGTCTACCAATTCCACCACCTGGGCAAAAACTTTACAGTTTTTGATTTCAGCCTTGCGGCTTACTGAGGCTGTTCCTCAGTCTCCTCTTCGCTACCGGCTTCCGGCAGTTCGGCCTGAGGGGCTTCTTCTGCGGAGGGTAGCTCGCCTGCGGCCGGGGCTTCTTCCTGAACTTCAGGGATGTCGCTGTCGGTCGCGGCTGGCTCGCGGGATTCTACGGTAGCCGGTACTTGCGGCATGCCTTCGACTTCGGGAGCTACGTCACGGCTGGCGAGGATGGCCAGACCGAAACTGGTGACGAAGAATACCGTCGCCATTATTGCAGTCAAGCGGGAAAAGAAATTTCCGCTGCCCTGGCTGCCAAATACGGTGTTGGACGCACCGGCACCGAAGGAGGCACCTGCTTCCGCACCCTTACCCTGCTGCATCAGGATCAGACCGATGATGCTCAGCGCGGTGAGGATGTGTACGATTAAAACCAGTTTTTCCATTGTCCAGAAAACCTGCTAGGGGCGTGTGCCCTTGCTCAAAAAATTTAACCTGATGCGTGGCTCAGTTGGCCGCGCAGCAGATTTTGATAAATTCGTCTGCCTTCAATGAGGCTCCGCCTACCAGTGCGCCATCAATGTCCGCTTTGGCAAACAGCTCGGCGGCATTGGCGGCCTTGACGCTGCCCCCGTAGAGGATCTGCGTTTCGGCGCCCGCTTCGCCCAGTTGCTGGCGAATAAACTGGTGCACTTCCTGCGCCTGCTCCGGGGTGGCGGTCTTGCCGGTGCCGATGGCCCAGACAGGCTCATACGCCACCACGGCGCCCTGCCAGGTATTCGGCAGACCCAGGGCAATCACGGCCTGAATCTGCTCGGCGACCACTTCCAGCGTTTTGCCGGCTTCCCGCTCTTCGAGGGACTCGCCCACGCAGAGAATCGGGATCAGGCCGGCGGCCTTGGCGGCGGCGTACTTGGCGGCGACCAGTTCGTTGCACTCCCCGTACAGGCTGCGGCGCTCCGAGTGGCCGACGATCGCGTAGCGAACGCCACAATCCAGCAGCATCTCCGCAGAGACTTCACCGGTGTAGGCACCGGAGGGCTGCTCGCTGAGGTTCTGCGCCCCCAGCATGGCCTTGCCGATCGCTTCGCCGACCACACCCAGATAAGGGTATGGCGGGCAGATCACCACCTGGGTGGAGCACTCGCCGGACTTGAGTCCGCTGTTCAGCTCGGCCAACAGTTGCTCGGCAAACGCTTTGCTGCCGTGCATTTTCCAGTTGGCAGCTACCAGGGTTTTACGCATCGGTGCTCCTCCAAGGGGCGCAAATCTTAGCGGTATTGCCGGTAACATACAACCAGCGTTTTCGGATATTTCTTGGTTTTTGTGTCGGTTTTTCTATTGATTTTCTATTTACGAATCAAGGGCTTCCGGTGGCCCGCGCTGAGTGCGGGAGCCACCGGCGGCGCATCAGGCATTGCCTACCCGCTCGACGACCTTGGCGATGTCGCCCGCAAGCTGCTTGACGACTTCGGGGTCTTTGCCCTCAACCATGACCCGGATGAGGGGTTCGGTACCGGAGGGGCGCAACAATACCCGGCCGCTGCCCGCCAGTGTTTTCTCTACCTGGGTGACCGCATCCTGTACGTCGGCGTGCTCCAGCACACCGTCGCGGCTGGCGAGGCGCACGTTGATCATGTGCTGCGGCAGCATTTCCATTTTGCCGGTGAGCTGGTCCAGTGATTCGCGGAAGTCACTCACGGCGCGCAGTACCTGTAGCGCGGAGATGATGCCATCACCGGTAGTGGTGACGTCGGTACAGACGATATGCCCGGAGGATTCCCCGCCCAGGGTCCAGCCGTTCTTGTACATCTTCTCCAGCACGTAGCGGTCGCCGACCTTGGCGCGGGAGAAGGGAATGGCGCGGTCTTTCAGCGCCAGCTCGAAACCGTAGTTGCTCATCTGGGTGCCGACCACGCCGCTGCAGCCGCCGAGGAACTGCTGGCGGTGGATGGCGATCAGGAACAGCAGCTGGTCGCCGTCGACCAGGTTGCCATCCTTGTCCACAAACATGACCCGGTCACCGTCGCCGTCGAAGGCTATCCCCAGGTCGGCGCCGCGCTCCACCACTTCTTTCTGCAACTGCTGCGGCTTGGTGGAGCCGCAATTCAGGTTGATATTAAGCCCGTCCGGCTGGATACCGATGGCGTGCACCTCCGCACCCAGCTCGCGAAAGACTTTGGGGGCAATGTGATAGGTGGCGCCGTTGGCGCAGTCGAGCACGATATTCAGTCCCTCAAGGGAGTAGCGCCAGGGGGTGCTGGCCTTGCAGAATTCGATATAGCGGCCCACGGCATCGTCAATGCGCCACGCCTTGCCCAGGTCTTTGGCGGTCTCCATCGGCAGGTCGAGGGCGGCTTCGATATCCGCTTCCACCTGGTCCGGCAGCTTGCTGCCATCGGCACTGAAGAACTTGATGCCGTTGTCCTGGTAGGGATTGTGCGAGGCGCTGATCACGATGCCCGCCTGCGCGTGGAAGGTGCGGGTGAGATAGGCGATGGCCGGGGTGGGCATGGGGCCCAGCAGGCCGACGTCGACACCGGCGTTGATCAGGCCGGCTTCCAGCGCGGCTTCAAACATATAGCCGGAGACACGGGTGTCCTTGCCGATCAGGATACGGCTGCGGCCACTGCCGGTTCTGGCGCCGAGCACCTTGCCGGCGGCATAGCCGAGGCGCAGCATGAAGTCGGGAGTGATGGCTCCCTCACCTACCAGGCCGCGGATACCGTCGGTGCCGAAATATTTTCTGGTCATCTTACTTCTCTTTTCTTTTTACCGGGCGCACTTCACCGTGCCCGGCCTACGGATCAAAATTTAGGCGCAGTCTATAAGCCGGCGCATTTTAAGCACATCTGCAGTGGCTGCAACATCGTGTACACGGATGATGTGGGCGCCCCGCTGGGCGGACAGCATGGCCAGCGCCAGACTGCCGGGCAGGCGTTCGTCCACGTTGCGGTCCAGCAGGCGGCCGATCATGGATTTGCGCGACAGCCCTACCAGCAACGGAATGTCGTCCGGGGCCAACTGCGGCAGGCCGCGCAGCAGGGCCAGGTTATGTTCGTCGGTTTTGCCGAAGCCGAAGCCCGGGTCGTAGATCACCCGCTCGCGCGGGATGCCGGCGTCGATGCAGGCCTGCAGACGCTGATCGAGGTAAGCGCGCACTTCCGCCACCACGTCGGTGTATTCAGGGCTGGACTGCATGGTGCCGGGTTGCCCCTGCATGTGCATGACACAGACCGGCAACCCCGTGGCCGCTGCGGCTTCCAGCGCACCGTGGCGAGTGAGTGCTCGCACATCGTTGATCAGGCCGGCACCGACGGCGGCGGACTCCCGCATTACGGCCGGGGTGCTGGTGTCCACGGAAATCACCACGTCCAGGCGCTGGCTGATGGCTTCCACCACCGGCACCACCCGCTGAAGCTCTTCCGCTTCAGACACCGGCTCCGCGCCCGGACGGGTGGACTCGCCACCGATATCGAGGATGGACGCGCCGTCCTGCACCATCTGCTGGGCCTGCTGCAGCACCAGGTCGAGATCCAGACCGCCGCCGGCATAATAGCTGCCGCCGTCGGAGAAGGAGTCCGGCGTGGTGTTCAGGATGCCCATGACCTGGGGTCGGGACAGATCCAGTGTGCGGGTTCCGCAGAGCAACTTCATAGGCGTGAGGGGCGTATTCTTCGAATGGAATAATTCGGGCAGTTACACAAAGCGGGCCCTGAGGCCCGCTTTGCATTCGGTGTGATGATGTTCACCGCCAGACAGGGACTTCGGTCAGTGGCCGTTAACCGGGCCACCCACCGTGCTGTCGCCGTCTTTGGATTTTTCATCGGCTTCCGGCACTTCGTCTGCGGGGCCGCCACCGGTGTAGTCGTTATCGTGCCAGTCTTTGGGCGGGCGCACCTTGCGGCGGGCCATCAGGTCGTCCACCTGCTCGGCATCCAGGGTCTCGTATTCCATCAGCGCGTCTTTCATCGCCTCCAGAATATCCCGGTTTTCTTCCAGCAGCTTGTTGGCGCGCTCGTAACAGCTATCGATGATGCGGCGCACTTCCTCGTCAATCTCGTTGGAGGTTTTGCCGGAGATCGGGTTGCCGTGGCCGGGCTGGCCGGTCTCGTCTTCACCGTAGTGCAGCGGGCCGAGTTTTTCCGACAGGCCCCACTTGGTGACCATGTTGCGGGCGATATCGGTGGCGCGCTCGATGTCGTTGGAGGCACCGGTGGTCACACCATCTGCACCCAGGGTCATCTCTTCGGCGATACGGCCGCCGAACAGGGAGCACAGCTGGGATTCCAGCGCGCGCTTGGACAGGCTGTACTTGTCTTCTTCCGGCAGGAACTGGGTGACACCCAGCGCGCGGCCGCGGGGAATGATGGTGACCTTGTGCACCGGGTCGTGCTCCGGCACCAGGCGGCCGATGATGGCATGGCCGGCTTCGTGGTACGCGGTGTTGGTCTTTTCCTTCTCGTTCATCACCATGGACTTGCGCTCGGCACCCATCATGATCTTGTCGCGGGCGCGCTCGAACTCGTCCATGGTCACCATGCGGCGGTTGGCACGGGCGGCAAACAGTGCGGCCTCGTTCACCAGGTTGGCGAGGTCGGCACCGGAGAAGCCTGGGGTGCCGCGGGCAATGGTCTGCGGGTCCACGCGCTCGTCCAGCGGCACTTTGCGCATGTGTACTTTCAGGATCTGCTCGCGACCGCGGATATCCGGCAGGCCGACAAATACCTGGCGGTCGAAACGGCCGGGGCGCAGCAGCGCGTTGTCCAGCACGTCCGGGCGGTTGGTGGCGGCGATGACGATCACGCCCTCGTTGCCTTCAAAACCGTCCATTTCTACCAGCAGCTGGTTCAGGGTCTGTTCGCGCTCATCGTGACCGCCGCCCACACCGGCACCGCGGTGACGACCGACAGCGTCGATCTCATCGATAAAGATGATGCATGGGGCCTGCTTCTTGGCCTGCTCGAACATATCGCGCACGCGGGAAGCACCCACGCCGACAAACATTTCCACGAAGTCAGAACCGGAAATCGAGAAGAACGGCACCTTGGCTTCACCGGCAATGGCCTTGGCCAGCAGGGTTTTACCGGTACCGGGAGGGCCCGCCATCAGCACGCCGCGGGGGATGGACCCGCCAAGGCGCTGGAACTTGGACGGGTCGCGCAGGAACTCCACCAGTTCCTGCACGTCTTCCTTGGCTTCATCCACGCCCGCCACATCGGCGAAAGTGGTTTTGATCTGGTCTTCGCCTAAAAGACGCGCCTTGCTCTTGCCGAAGGCCATGGGGCCGGAACGGCCACCGGCGCCGCCCTGCATCTGGCGCATGAAGAACATGAACACGGCAATGATGATCAGGATCGGGAAGCTCGCCACCAGCAGCTGCTGCCAGATGCTGGGAGACTCCGGCTCGCGGCCGTTGAACTGGACGCCACTGCGCACCAGCTCGTTGGTGAGCTCGTCGTCGATGATCTGGGGCTGAATGGTCTTGAAACGGCTGCCGTCCGCCTTTTCACCGGTGATGACCAGGCCATCCACCAGTGCTTTCTTCACCTGGCCGGACTGCACGTCCTGCACGAACTCGGAATAGCTGACGGACTCATCCCGGGATTGCGGCTTGAAGTTCTGGAAGACCATCAGCAGCACCGCAGCGATGATCAGCCACAACACCAGATTCTTTGCCATATCGTTCAAAGGGTTTGCCCTCTTGCCATTGCCTTAGCAGGTAATTCCATTCCACCCAGTATAGGCGGCGAAAATCGTAAATCTGTCGCCCCGGTCATCCCGGCCCCGATGGGGGCGCAAAGCGGGGCCATTCGGCACTTCTGCCGACTCACTTTTACCACAATGGGGCACTTGACCCAAATAGGGAACAGTGGGTAATTCGGGGCCTGTCTCAGCCCTTGAAGCCGCGCGCCACTACGTAGACTTCACGCGAGCGGGGACGGGATGCACCGGGTTTGCGGGTAACTACGGTCTGGTATTGACTGCGCAGGTCGCGGATCAGTTCATCAAAACCTTCGCCCTGAAACACTTTGGCGACAAAAGCACCGCCGGGTTTCAGGACCTGCCTCGCCATATCCACTGCCAGCTCTACCAGATACATGGAAGCTGGCTGATCCACAGCGCGCACTCCACTCATATTGGGGGCCATATCGGAAATCACAAGGTCGGCGCGTTCTTCACCGAGCTTTTCCAGCAACTCGTTAAAGACTTCCTCCTCGGTGAAGTCGCCCTGCACGAATTCCACACCCGCCAGCGCATCCATCTCGAGGATATCCGATGCAAGGACCCGGCCCTTGTGGCCCACCAGCTCCGCCGCCACCTGGGACCAGCCACCGGGCGCGGCGCCAAGGTCCACCACCGTCATACCCGGCTTGATCAGGCGGTCCTTCTGCTGCAGCTCCTGCAGTTTGTAAGACGCGCGCGAGCGGTAGCCCTCTTTCTGGGACTGCTTGACGTACTGGTCATTGAAATGTTCACGCAGCCAGCGGTGGCTGCTCTTTGATCGGCCCATCAGTTACAATACATCGCTGAAATCCGGGAGTACCTGCAGGCTAGCCTTACAGATAACCGGGATTGGGGTTGATAGAGGCGGGCAAACGCAACGCTGCTGCTGACCACATTTTCATATGACAGCGGGCACTGCACCTATCAATAGTGATGCACTGTCTGCCCACATCGGCAGCCTCTGCCGTGTTTAAGGATGGAGTATTGTATGCCTTTAACCGCCGACCGCAAAAAAGCCTTGCGCACACTGGGTCACAACCTCAAACCTGTAGTGACTGTAGCCGACAAAGGATTGACCGAGGGTGTCGCCGAAGAGCTTAACCGCGCCCTTAACGATCACGAGCTGATCAAGGTCAAGCTGGCGGTCAACGATCGCGACGCACGCCGCGAGCTGATTGCCGAGCTGTGCCAGCAGAGTGGCGCCGAACTGGTGCAGGAAATCGGCAAGATCGCGCTGATCTTCCGCAAGGCGGACAAGCCCAACGCGCGCCTGTCCAACCTCCTGCGCCCCTGACGCCCCTGCCGGGCCGGACACCTGATCCGGCCCTACACCCTCGTTATTCCAGCGGCTCCGTCACTCTGAAGCCGCCAGAACCCGTAGACGAAATCAGTATTTGAGCGCCAGATGCTTGGGATCCGGGGTACGCAGGCGCTCGCTCAGCGGGTGTTCGCGCTTGCGCAGTTCCGCCAGCACCAGCTGCGCCACTTCACGCGCGCCCATGTGGTTCAAGTGGGTATCGTCGCGCACGCCCACCGGGTAGTTCGGGTGCATGCCCGGCGCAATATGCATAAAACGCAGGGCGGAATCGCGCTCCCCCATGGCCTGGAAGTATTCCCGGGTCACCACTTCCATATCGATAAATTCGACTTTTTCACTGCTCGCTACTTCGCGCACCAGCGGTGCATACGGGTGGGTGTGCTCAATGGTGTTTTCACCATCGAAGTAGCGACGGGTAATCGGCGACATCAGGATCGGCTCGGCACCGGCCTCGCGCACGTCGCTGATAAAGCGTGACAGGTTCGCCTTGTACTGCTCCGGGGTGGTGTAGCGGTCTTTCTTGCTTTCGGACTCGTCGTTGTGGCCAAACTGGATGATGACGTAATCATCTTTCTTCAGCTCGTCCATGATGCCCTTCCAGCGCCCCTCCTCGATAAAAGTGCGGGTGCTGCGGCCATTCATGGCCCGGTTTTCCACCTTGATGCCATCTTCAAAGAACACCGCGAAGGGGACACCCCAGCCGGTTTCCGGGTAGTCCTTGACCTCCTTGATGGCCATGGTGGAGTCACCGGCCATGAAAATCGTGGTTTCGTTATCTGCAGCGACTGCGCCACCGGCGACAGCGAGGGCGCTCGCGGCCGCCCAGTGTTTCAGGAACCTCATAACATCCCTCGTCATCGTTGGTGGATTACTGTTGATTGAATCCAGCGTTGCTCTCGTGAATCTTTTGTACCCGGTAATCAGAAGCGCGTCGGCGGGATAAAGCTGCGCGGGCGCTCATTGGGCATGGGGACCGTCTGGCTGGGCAGCGGCGCAGCAAAACGCAGCAAGCCGGACTCGCCGACACAGGCCGGGCTCAGGTTGTCTCCCCAGCCCTCACCGGCGCACAACGCCACCGGCGTGAGGTTTTGCAGGTGCGCATTCGCATCCGCCCAGGCTTCCGGCAGCAGCCCCTGTACCGCGGTGCTGGCGCGCGCACGAATGCGCTCGCTACCAATGCGGCCACGCACGCCCTGGTAGACCTGGTAATCGTTCGCCGAGGTGGGGTTGAAGGGCTTGTTGGTTACCGCAATGTCGCGCTCGATGCCGTAGCGAAGGCTCATCATGGTCTCCTCGAACAACATCGCGGTGTCTTCCCACGGCGTGGTGTAGCTGTAGAAGTCGCTGGCAGTATCCGGGAAGAAGAACTCGGAAATATCCCGCGGGGTATATGCGATCTGCTGTGCGGTGGCCTCTTGACCGCGGTAACGTACATCCGCCAGAGCATACAGCTCCTGCGACATCAGCCCGTTCACGGCGCTCACGGATTCGTTAACCACGGCTCCGCTTGCCACCTGGTTGAAGAAAATGTCCTCGCTATCCAGTCCGCCGTTAATTTTCGCCGGAGACAGGGCGTCGTTGGCATGCGCCAGCTCGTGATACATCAGCGAGCCCAGGTCCGCTTCCAGCTCACTGAACAGGCGCGTGTAACGGTCCGCGGCATAGTAGTTGCTGAACGCGTAGCGGTTACCTTTGACGTAGCGCCAAGGCGTTACGAAATTGAGCGAAGAGCCAAACCCGCTGCGGTAGTCCGGCTGCTCGTTGATGACATCGCGCTCTCGCGGGGTCAGCCACAGGCTGTCCGGATCCAGGTAAATGGCGCCGGTAAGCTGCCAGTAAAAAGACGGACGCACATCGCTGGAAATCACCACGGCGGTAGTCGCGCGCAGTAGCCGGGCAAAATCGCCATGCGGGTCCAGCTCGCTGAGGAAACGCTCGAACCGCTCCCCCATCCAGTCGTGAGAAACCAGCACGTGGTCCATGACCTGGTCAACGGTGGGGTCGCTGCTGTACATGCCGATCACCGGCAGCTCACCCAGGGTGCACAGGTTTTCATCGGTGAGCTGGTTGGAGTAGACGCAGTCCGCGAGGTTATCCCGGTACGGACTGTCGGCACGGTAGCTGTACACATTATTCAGCGGTGCACTTTTCGCGCAGTAGTCGCCATCACCATCACAGAAATATTCGCTGGTTACTTCCGGCCGATCCTGCACCACCACGTAGGCAATATCGGAAAAGGACCCGGCAGTGGTATTCAAGGTCGCCTGGAACGTCAGCACCTGGTCACCGGTCACTCTGGGGGCGGTGACAAACAGTACCGGCTGGCCGGAGTCATCCTCCGTCAGCGAGGCCTGCGGACCAGACAACTGTTCGAAATTCCAGGAGTTGACCGTGCCACTGTACTGGCTGGCATTGAGGCGCAGGGAGAACTGGGCCCCCTCACTCACCGCGCGGTCCGCGCGCAGCTGCACACTGGCGTCGGAACTTATGCTGTTCACCGCTATATCGAACGTTTCCACCTGCTGCTCGCCATCCGGTTTGCTGGCGGTGAGCTGGAAGCGGTAACTGCCGGCGAATACCGCATCAAAACTGATGCCGGCAGTGCCATTGCCCGCAAGTGGCTCCACATCCGGCCCGGCCAGCTGTTCCCACTGAAAGCGGTTGTAGCCCTGCTCCGACAGGCTCGCGACGATGCCCACGGAATCGCCACTTTCCGCGGTGCTGTCACCGCTCAGGGTGAGCACTCCCGGTGCCGGGGTAATCGGCGGCGTGCCGCCATTATTTCCCCCATTACCCGACCCTCCGCCATCGCCGCCACCGCAGGCGGTCAGTACAGAGAGTGCAAGGATGCTCAGGGGAGCCTGAAGGTAGCGCAGTACGCGCGAGGAATTTCGGGTGCGGAGTATTCGGGATATGGCGGTCATGCTTGGATCTTTTTTATAGTTGATTGTGCTTATTCGTACTTTGGCGCCATAGGTTACCACCGGCCTGACCAATGGGCGAGAGTCTGGCTCGGTGGATTCCAACTGCCTCCCGCAGCGGCCGGCATAAAAAAAGCGGCCACCTTGCGGGGCCGCTTTTTGACTGTTTTTCAGTCAAATCCGCCTGAAAAATCAGACCGGAGTCAGCTTGCCGAGAACGCTCTGCAGGCTGTCTTTGGCATCGCCGAACAGCATGCGCGAGTTCTCTTTATAGAACAGCGGGTTGGCTACGCCGGCGTAACCGGAAGCCATGGAGCGCTTCAGCACCACCACTTTGCCGGCCTTCCACACTTCCAGTACTGGCATACCGGCGATGGGGGATCCGGGCTTCTCAACCGCATCCGGGTTGACGGTGTCGTTGGCACCGATCACCAGCACCAGGTCGGTTTCCGGGAAATCGTCATTGATCTCTTCCATCTCCAGCACGATGTCGTAGGGCACGTTGGCTTCCGCCAGCAGTACGTTCATGTGCCCGGGCAGACGGCCCGCGACCGGGTGGATACCGAAGCGCACAGTCTTGCCGGCCTTGCGCAGCTTGTCGGTGAGGTCGCTCACGGCCTGCTGGGCGTGGGCCACGGCCATGCCGAAGCCCGGCACGATGACAATGTTCTTGGCCGCTTTCAGGTCGTCCGCCAGCTCGTCGTGGGTGGTGGCTACCGCTTCACCTTCTTCTTCCCCATCAGAGCTGGCCACGGTGCCGTCGGAACCGAAGCCACCCAGGATCACGCTGATAAAGGAACGGTTCATGCCGCGACACATGATGTAGCTGAGGATGGCACCGGAAGAGCCTACCAGGGCGCCGATCACGATCAGCAGGTCGTTGCTGAGCATGAAGCCGGTGGCCGCCGCGGCCCAGCCGGAGTAGCTGTTCAGCATTGAGATCACTACCGGCATGTCGGCACCGCCGATCGCGGCGATCAGGTGGATACCCAGCAGCAGCGCGATACCGGTCATCACCAGCAGGTTGATGATGGTGGCATTGCTCACGTCAGCGGGGATGAACTGGGCACCCAGTACCACACAGATCACCAGCGCGATCAGGTTCAGCCAGTGGCGCGCCGGCAACATCAGCGGCTTGCCGGAGATCAGGCCCTGCAGCTTGCCGAAGGCAACGATGGAACCGGTCAGGGTGATGGCACCAATGAATACGCCAATATAGATCTCGGAGTTGTGCACGATGTGCGCCGCACCTTCGAGGTTGATCCGCGGATCCAGGTAGCCGCCCCAGCCGATCAGCACTGCGGCGAGACCGACAAAGCTGTGCAGCAGGGCAACCAGCTGCGGCATGGCGGTCATTTCGACCTTGCGCGCCAGATGGAGGCCAATCACGGCGCCCACACCCATGGCGATGCCAACGGGCAGGTAGGCGCCAGAGGTGATACCGGCCACGGTGGCGATGATGGCAACCGCCATACCGACCATGCCGTAGTAGTTGCCGCGGCGTGCGGTCTCATGGGTGGACAGTCCGCCGAGGCTCAGGATGAACATCACCGCGGAGAACAGATAAGCCATGGAAATTACACTATTCATGTCTCTTTCTCCTTAGCGACGGAACATTTTGAGCATGCGGTGGGTAACGAAGAACCCACCGAAGATATTGATGCTGGCAAACAGCACCGCGATAAACGCCATGATGGTGACGATGAAGGAACCGGTGGCCCCCACTTGCAACAGCGCACCAATAATCACGATGCCGGAAATGGCGTTGGTCACACTCATCAGCGGGGTGTGCAGGGCGTGGGATACATTCCAGATCACCTGCCAGCCGATAAAGATGGACAGTACAAACACAGTGAAGTGGGCGACGAAGTCCGCCGGAGCGGATTTGCCCAGCGCCAGCAGCAGCGCACCGGCCACGGCCCAGAAGGCCACCAGCGACAGCGGGGAGGTCTTTTTCTCCGGCTTCGGCTCCACTTCAATCTGCGGCTCGGTTTTTTTCTGCGGCGGTGCGGCAGAGATTTTCGGCGCGGGCGGCGGCCAGGTAATTTCACCTTCCTTCACCACGGTGGCACCGCGGATCGCCTCGTCTTCGAAATTGATGTCGATCTCGCCATTCTTTTCCGGTGTCATGTCGGTGAGCAGATGACACAGGTTGGTGGCATACAGCGTGGAAGACTGGGTGGCCGCGCGGCTCGCCAGGTTGGTGTAACCGAGGATGGTTACGCCACTCTTCACTACTTTCTGGTCGGCTTCGGTAAAGTCACAGTTGCCGCCCATTTCCGCCGCCAGGTCCACAACCACGGAACCGTCGGCCATAGTTTCCACCATGTCCGCCAGCCACAATTTCGGCGCCGGTTTGCCGGGAATGAGTGCGGTGGTGATGACGATGTCCACTTCTTTGGCCTGTTCGCGGAACAGGGCCATTTCAGCGTCGATAAATTCTTTCGACATCTGCTTGGCGTAACCGCCAGTACCGGAGCCGTCTTCCTCGATTTCCACGGTGAGGAATTCCGCCCCCATGGACTCCACCTGCTCGCGTACTTCCGGGCGGGTGTCGAAGGCACGCACGATGGCACCCATGCTCTTCGCGGTACCGATGGCCGACAGGCCCGCGACACCGGCGCCGATCACCAGCACCTTGGCCGGGGGAATCTTGCCCGCGGCGGTGATCTGGCCGGTAAAGAAACGGCCAAACTCGTGGGCTGCCTCGATCACCGCGCGGTAGCCGGCGATATTGGCCATGGAGCTGAGCGCGTCCATTTTCTGTGCGCGGGAAATACGTGGAATGGATTCCACCGCCAGCGCGTTGATGTTTTTGTCCGCCAGCTTCTTCAGCAGCGCTTCGTTCTGCGCGGGCTTGAGGAAGGCCACCAGGGTGGCGCCGCTGGGGATCAGATCCAGTTCAGCGTCGTTGGGCTGCTGTACTTTGAGTACGATGCCCGCCTGACTCAGGCACTCCGCTGCGTTGGCACACAGTTTGGCACCGGCCTGCTCGTATTCCGCGTCGGGGAAGCTCGCTGCTTCACCGGCCCCCTTCTCGATGACAACGTCAAAGCCCAGCGACTGCAAACGCTTTACGCTGGCTGGCGATGCCGCGACCCGCGCCTCACCCGGCGCGGTCTCCTTTGGTATGGCAATAATCACCGTTTGTGCTCCCGTTTTATAAATTGTCGTTGTTATAAAGCTCAGCAATTGAGCTGCCCGATTTAATGGGCGATTTGTGTACCGCTGATATTTAATCCCGAATAACGTATCCCGTCATTAGAGTGCGCTTACTTTGGCGCGAAAGCGAGCGCTTCCGGGAAAAATAATTTCTCCCGGAAAAATTAAATCCGTTTCGGTAGGACGATGCATTAAAGAGAATAAATATGGCTAACGGAAATAGAGGATTCTTATTACTCGTTTAGTGGTTTTCTATCAGAAATAATGGAAATCGCTTAAAAAACAGCAGAATTAGTTACTCGAGTAACAAAAAATACCGCCTTACACATGACTTTAATGACAAAACAATAAAACAGATGTCGAACAAGCGCAAAAACGGGAAATAAAAAATACCCCCGAAAATATCGATTCCCGTTCATATAAGAGAATATTTAATTAAGTATTCCAAATAGTTTCCTAATTGAGACTGGGGATAATAACGCTTTGATATGGTAATAATTCAGCATTGGAATAGGTAACAATTAAAACCATTTATGATGACAAATTTAATTGGATTTAATTGAAACCTTTTCTGCTGAAACCGGTTATTTTACGCGCCATTTTCGATGCGCCCGCCAATACCAATCAGCGAACACCCGGCGAAGATGTTTTTGCCGCCAGAAACCCCAGCCCTTCCAGTTTTTTCTGCACTGGCTCCGACTGCAAATACTGCAGCAGGCGGATGGCCAGAGCCCGCTCGCGGGTTTGCCGCAAAATAACCATCTGCTGGTGAATGGGGGGGTGGAAATGAGACGGGATACGCATGAACTGGCCCTGGCTGCCGGTGGCAAGTGCCTGCCCGTAGGGAATAAGGCCCATGTCCCCCTGCCCCTGGTGCAACAGGATCTGGGCGTGGCCCGCGTGGCCGGCGTACACCACCCGCCCACGCAGCCGCGGCCACAATCGCAGCTTTTTCAGCATGCGCACCGCCGCATCCCCGTCCGGGGCCAACTGGGGGTCCGCTACCACCACTTTGTGCTTGCCACGCCCCAATAACAGGATCAACTGTCGCGGTGTGAGCGTGGAGTCGGTACGCGCGAGGTTCGCCGCGAGTACCGAGAACCCGGAAGATTTGTCCGTGGATATCTGCCGGCTAACCCACAACGCCAGCTGCCCGCGCGCGTAAGTCTGGCGGCTCGCCGGCACCGTCAGCCCGGCCTTTTCGAGCAACACCGGGCGCGCGCTATCCGCGGAGAGAAAAAGGTCGAAGGGCTCGCCGGCACGAATCCGGCTATACAGCAGGCCGCTGGCACCGGCGGTGATTTTGAGCCGGCAGCCACATTCGCTTTCGAATCCTTCCCGTAGCGCCTCCACCGCCGGCTGGAAAGCGGCATCAACCGCCAGCCTCAGCTCCGGGGGCTGGCGCTGGCCGCAGCCGCCATGTAGCAGCAGCAATGCGCAAACCAGTAATCCTGCCAATAGACCTGTTAGTCGCCGCGTTGCCATGGACACCTACCTCTCTGTCCCGGGAATCCTGATTCATCCCCCCTGTACCCCGAGACCGTTAACCGTCCGGCTACAACGCCAGGCGCCGAAAGTCCTCCGGCCGGTTCACGTTCAGGTGCCAGTCGCCGTCCGGTACCGGCAACTGCAAGCAGCCGAGGTAGCCAAACAGCGCGCGCATGGAGGCAATGGCATTGCCTGTTGCCGCCGCGTCGAGGTATTTCCTGCAGCGGCCATCCAGGGGCAGCCAACAGGGCAGGTAAAAATCGCCGATACACACCGCCTGTTCCACCGTCTGCCCGGCCACACACAGCTGCCGCAACAGCGCGGGGCTCAACAGCGGCATATCCACCGGCACCACCAGTAAGGCATCGCACGGCAGCTCCCACTGGTCCAGGTGCCCGGCAACCGCATGCAAGCCGCCCAGCGGCCCCGCTGAGGGAACCCGGTCCGGGACGCCGCCCGGTCGCGCACCACTGACCAGCGTTGGCATCAGTTCAACGCCCTCGGGCGGACTGAGTACATCAAACACGCTTTTGGCCTGCTCCAATAACGTGCGCCCATTGGATAATTTTAGCAGTGCCTTGTCTTTTCCCATGCGACTGGACTGTCCGCCGGCCAACACCACCGGACACACGCGCTTGAGGCCCGCCGCATCGCGCCCCTGTCCACTGGATAACTCGGTATTTGCTGTCATCTGATTACATCGTTCCTGTACCGCATCGAGTACAACTGAATGAGATGGATACCCTGTGATGCCCTATCTTGTCACACATGAATGGAGCCATCCCAGTGAATCGCACCACTACGGCGCACCCAGTTACCCTGCCTGCACCTGCAGCGTGCAGGCATCCACCGGGATACGGCCACCATTTCCGGGCATACCAGCTTATGTAGCAGCCTCGCAAAGCCCCCGAGTACTTGGTACGAGTTTTGATTGTCCAATGCCATCGGCAAAGAAGCCTGGTCGCACCATCCGTGCCGCCGGGCTTTTTTTATGCCCACGAAAAATACCCGGGAGCACGTCATGCTTTCAAGTTCGAGGCGAGCACCGCTTCACCGCTGCTTCTGGCATCAAGCTTGCAGCGACCTTTCTTAAATTATATAGCGATCGCAATAGCCTGGATTACGGCAACGGACCGGGCCCAGTCGCGACCTGTGCCATAACAAAAATATCGGGCCGCTCGCCAGATCTGACCCACACCCTGCTGACAACTATCAGCAGAGGCATGAATAAGTTCTGGCTGCAGTCCGAAGTGAAGTTCTAAAGAGCGATGACGACGACACCCATCAGTATCCTGCTGGTCGATGACCAGCCAGAGCGCGCCGCCATGGTAGCCGGGCAGTTAACCGCCGCCGGCTACAATCTACTGGCACAACTCTCCAGCGCCGAAGGCCTGCTCTTCCAGGTCGAAAGACACCGGCCCGATATCGTATTGATCGATATTGAATCTCCCGACCGCGACATTCTCGAGAGCCTCGCGGTCATCAACCAGCATAACCCGACGCCTGTCGCCATGTTCTCCGCGCGCGGCGGAGCCGACTTCATCACCAGCGCGGTGGAAGCCGGGGTCAGCGCCTATATGGCAGAGGGGCTTTCCGCAGACCGGGTCGCCCCAGCGATCGAGATTGCCATGGCCCAGTTCCGCAGTTACCAGCATCTGCGCCAGTCCCTGGAGCGCACCCAGCAACAGCTGGATGAACGCAAGGTGATCGAGCGGGCTAAAGGATTGCTGATGGCCCGTAAAAACATCAGTGAACAGGCCGCCCACCAGACGCTGCGCACCCTGGCCATGAACAGTAACTCGACCATGCGCAATGTGGCCGAACAGATCGTCACACACCTGCAATCGCCAGTGAAATAACGCCTCAACCTTGATTGAGTGCGGCCCGATAAATTGAAGAATTCGAGAGTATTACCGTGAGCAGCCTGCAAGCAGAAAAGCCCAATCTTAAACTCCTGTACCTGCGCCTGACCGACAGCGCCCCGCTGATCATTGCCCATGAACTGGGGTACTTCGAGCGCTACGGCCTGAACGTGAGCCTTCAGCGTGAGACCTCCTGGGCCACCCTGCGCGACAAGCTGATCGGCGGCGCCGCCGATGCCGCAGCAATACTCGCTCCCATGCCGCTCACCCTGAACCAGACACTGCCCAACTGTGACGAGTCCCTGCTCAGCGGGCTGATTCTCAGTTGCAATGGCAACGCCATTACGCTCTCACGCACTCTGTACGAGTCTCTGGGAATCAACGACAGCGATGCTTCCGGCCAGTTGCCTGACATTGGCGCGGCACTCAAGTCACATATCAGAGCCCACGGCGACAACGAATTACCGCTGACCTTTGCCAGCGTGTACCCCTTTGCCAGCCATACCCTGCAACTGCGCCACTGGCTGACCAGTGCAGGCATCAATCCGGATACGGATGTACGCCTGGTCGTACTGCCACCGGAGCAGATGGTGGATCACCTGCGCCGGGGAGACATCGACGGCTACTGTGTGGGCGAACCCTGGAACACCCTGGCGGTGCAACAAGGCATCGGCGTGATTGCCACCCCCAGCAATGCGCTGATGCCGGCCATGCCGGAAAAAGTGCTGGCAGTAACCCGCAGCTGGCACGAAGCCAACCCGGCCACCCACCTGGCACTGCGCGCCGCGCTACTGGATGCCTGTGGCTGGCTCAGCGACCGCAGCCAGCGCCAGGATGCCATTTCGATTCTGGCGCGCCCGGAATACCTGGATTTGCCAGAAGCAACCATTGCCGCATCGCTCAACGATGAACTGATCACGGCGGATGGACAGCCGCCAATCAAGAATCCGGGCTGGCACCTGTTCGCGCACCCACAGTCGGAACACGGCCGCCCCACTGAGAAAAAAGCCCGCGAGTTGCTGACGCTGTGCAATGAAATCGCCCCCACCGACTGCGCCGCGGCGGATGTATTCTGCTCTGACCTGTACCAGCAGACCCTGGACTTTATCCGCCACAAGACCCTGCAGCAGACCCACACCGCCTAGCCCGTATTGAAACAGCGCCGCCGGTCGCACCCGGCGCGCGACAGAGGTGCATCCGTTGCACCGTGGTGCACAGAAAACCCCAAAACAGGGCGCAACAGAAACCGGTTGCGGCCCGGTTGGTGCCTGGCAAAGGGGGGATACCCCCCGAAATGCGTCGGTTTCCCCCTTTTTGCCCCAATAGTTTCCTGCGGCTTGCACCATATTCTCGCCGGCGCCCGGATATGGCACAGAACTTGAATAACTATTTAGTGAGCAGATGGTGTGCCGGTATCGCAGGCATACCCGGAAACGCACGATCGCAGAGACTCGAGCCACCGTTGGCACCAGTTACTCCGGGCCAGCTTTTTCGGCCGCGCTCTGAACTGCAACAAACATCGTTCGGACATCGAAGTCCACCGGCTACAGCCTGACTGTGCCCGTGGGCTTTTTTTATGTCTGTAATTCGGGCTGCGTAACGCACCCGAAAATGCATTTCCTCATCCTGAAATTCGCGAGCCAAAACAAACGGAATTCGACAATGTCCAGTGAGTCCTTAAACCTGTTTTCCTTCAAGGGAAAAATCCGGGTGCTGCACCTGACCTGGATCGCTTTCTTTATTACCTTTTTTGCCTGGTTTAACCACGCACCGCTGTTAATGGCGATTGCGGACAGCCTGTCGCTCACCTCCGAGCAGGTGAAGACCCTGTTGATCCTGAACGTGGCGCTGACCATTCCAGCGCGCGTGATCATTGGCATGCTGACCGACAAATACGGTCCACGCCTGACCTACTCCCTGCTGCTGGCCGTTGGCAGTATTCCATGCTTCATTTTCGCCCTGGCCGACAGCTTTATGGCGGCGGCGATTGGTCGCTTCCTTCTCGGCTTTATTGGCGCCGGCTTTGTAATCGGTATCCGCATGGTGTCCGAGTGGTTTCCGGCCAGGCAGCTGGGTACCGCGGAAGGAATTTACGGTGGCTGGGGCAACTTCGGCTCCGCGGCCGGCGCCATGACCCTGCCGACCATTGCCCTGTTGTTTGGCGGTGAAGATGGCTGGCGCTATGCCATCGGGATCACCGGCATCATCGCACTGGTGTACAGCGTGATCTACTACCGCTCGGTAACCGACACACCCAAAGGTGGTACCTATTTCAAGCCGAAAAAAATTGGCGGAATGGAAGTTTCCAGTCCATCTGACTTTGTCCTACTGCTGATCATGAAAGTGCCGATGTACGCGGCACTGGCACTGCTGACCTGGAAGCTGTCGCCAGCCGGAGTGGGCATGCTGGCAATGCCGGTAGCCATTGCCATTTATCTGTCGCTGACGGTGCTGTACATCTTCGACGCAAAAAAATGCTACGACATCAATAAAGAAATTTTCGTCAAACTTCCGGATCCCATCCACCGCTACAAGTTCAAACAGGTAGCGGTGCTTAATATTCTGTACTTTGCCACTTTCGGTTCCGAACTTGCGGTGATTTCCATGCTGCCGCTGTTTTTCTCGGAGACATTTACCCTGGACCCGGTGAAGGCCGGCCTGCTGGCTTCCGCTTACGCATTCATGAACCTGATGTCTCGCCCCGCTGGCGGGTTGATCAGTGATCGCTTCGGACGCAAAAGCACACTGCTGATCCTGACCGCAGGCCTGGCACTGGGTTATCTGACCATGAGCATGATCGATGCGGAGTGGCCGCTGTATCTGGCCGTCGCTGCGGCAATGGCGTGCTCCTTCTTTGTGCAGTCTGGTGAGGGCGCGGTGTTTGCGGTGGTACCGCTGATCAAGCGCCGCCTTACCGGACAGATCGCGGGTATGACCGGTGCATACGGTAATGTCGGTGCCGTTTTTTACCTGACCGTACTCAGCATGGTGTCCTATGAGACCTTCTTCCTGGTGATTGCCTGCACCGCGTGCCTGGGCTTCGTCACCTTGCTGTTCTTGGAAGAACCGGAAGGCCAGATGGCCGAGGTAATGCCGGACGGTAGTGTTTCGCTGATCGATGTGGCCTGATTTTTGTTAAGGAGTATCCTTTGAGATCGTTTCGAAGTACCGGCACGGGATACTCTTCAGCATTGGGCAAACTATTTTGAACTACACCTGCGAAACCACAGAAGTGTCAGACTCCGACCATCGGGCGTCCAACTCGGAGAGCCTGGAGTTCGCCACCGCCACCGAATGCGGCAAGCGCGACTATAACGATGATGCTGTCGCAGTGTACCGGGCGTCCGGCAACGAATTGCGTTACCGCGGCTCACTGGCGGCGATTGCCGATGGCGTGGGCAGCGCAGAGGCCGGCGGCGCGGCAGCGCGTGCGGCGGTTAGCGGGTTTATTTCCGACTACTACAGCACGCCGGATTCCTGGTCGGTAAAGCAGGCGGCGGCGCGGGTGTTACAGGCTCTGAACAGCTGGCTGTACCGGCAGAGCGGCGGCGCAGATGAGGTACAACGCGGCTGGCTGACAACCTTTTCGGCGGTGGTGCTGAAAGGCTCCACTGCGCACCTGATTCATATCGGGGATTCACGAATCTATCGTCTGCGCGCAGGTAAACTGGAATGCCTGACCCGGGACCACAGCCGTGCGCTCGGGCCGGGACGGACCTTTCTGAGCCGGGCGCTGGGAATGGATGCGCATGTTGAGGTGGATTACCGGCAGGAGCCACTGGAGGTCGGGGACCTTTTCTGTGTGACCACCGACGGCATTCACGATTGCCTGCCGAAAGTGCAGCTTACCGAAATTCTTTGCCAGCATGGGGTTGAAGCCTCGACACCACTGATTACCGCCGCAGTCGAGAACGGCAGTGGCGACAACCTCAGCCTGGCCCTGTGCCAGGTAAACGCGCTGGATGGACTGGAAACAGACGACTTGCTGCTCGCCACGAGCGAGCTACCCTTCCCTCCCCCCTTGCGCCCCGGCAACAAGATTGAAAACTACGAAGTCCTGCAGGAGCTGCACGCCAGCAGTCGTAGCTACCTGTATCTGGTGCGGGACATGGAGTCCGATCGCAACGGGGAAGGTGAAACACTGCGGGCATTGAAGGCGCCGTCGGAAAATTTTATCGACGACCCGGCCTATATCGAGCGTTTTATCGCTGAAGAATGGACCGGACGGCGGCTGGAGCACCCCGCCATTGTCAAGATTTTTCCCCCGCGCAAAGAGCGAAAGTTCCTCTACCATGTGATGGAGTATGTGGACGGCCAGAACCTGCGCCAGTGGATGCAGCTCAACCCGCAGCCACCGCTCGACCAGGTGCGCAACCTGGTGCAGCAACTGGTCAGCGCACTGCGCCGGCTACAGCGGCTGGAAATCGTGCACGGCGACCTGAAGCCGGAAAACATCATGGTAGACCGCAACGGCCGCCTGAAGCTGATCGACCTGGGCGGCGCCAATGCTGCGGGATTGCAGGAACTACTGCGTTACCAGGACAGCGCACCGCCGGGCAGCAAGAATTACTGCGCGCCGGAATATTTCATGGGAGACGCCGCCAGCCACCGCTCGGATATATTTTCCCTCGGCGTGATCGCCTATGAGCTACTCACCGGCCACTACCCTTACAAAGAGCGCTTTGGCAGTAGCCAATACCAGCTGAAAAACTACGCGAGCATGCGCTATATCAGCGCGCGCAAGTACCGGGATGACTTGCCGGAATGGATCGACGGCGCCCTGCGTCGCGCCTGTGCACCGGATCCCAGAAGTCGCTACCCCGCCCTGTCCGAACTGGTTCACGACCTGAGCACACCGAACAAAAAGTTCATCAACCAGAAAAAGCCGCCGCTGATGGAGCGCAATCCTCTGCTGTTCTGGCAGGTGGTCGCCGCTCTCGCGACACTCTCCCACTTTCTGTATTTCCTGTAAGCAGTGCCTGCGCTGAAATACACTGTGTTCCGGCCTCTGCTCTACCGGCACCCCGCACCATGCGCGTGCCAACTTGGGGCGCGCACCACGAAAGCGCACCAATTTGTCGCGCACCTGACTGCCAATTTATACCGCGTTTTCTCTAAAACCCGGTGAACATTGCGGTACCCCCAAGGGCCGGGCTCGAGCCACGAGTTGGCATAGAGATTGAATACCATTAGTCACAACCCGAAATTCTTTTAGCAAGGCAACGGCGCCTGACACTCTTCGACAGAAGAGGGGACGCCCGTGCAGCCTCCAGCTTCCCCGGCCCCCCCAGCGCTTTTCTTCTGTCGCGAACCTCAGGCACCAACACCTGGTACTAGACCTCGCAAAACACGGCAGAGATTATGGTTAAGCAAAAAATCGTCGTCATCGGCAACGGCATGGTGGGTCACCACTTCCTGGAACAACTGGCAAACCGTCCCGAACGGGAATTGTTCGACGTGCTGGTATTCTGTGCCGAGCCCCGCCCCGCCTACGACCGGGTACACCTCTCTGAATACTTTGGCGGCCGCACTGCGGACGACCTCGCCATGGGCAAGGTTGAGCAGTACCGTGAATGGGGTTACGACCTGCGCCTGAACGATGCCGCTGTGGGCATCGACCGCGAGGCCAAGGTGGTCACTTCTGCGAGCGGCGCCACCGAATCCTACGATCACCTGGTACTGGCTACCGGCTCCTATCCTTTTGTTCCGCCGATCCCCGGCCACCAGCACGAGAAGTGCTTTGTTTACCGTACCATCGAAGACCTCGACAAGATCCAGGCCGCAGCCAAAGACGGCAAGGTTGGCGTTGTGGTCGGTGGTGGCCTGCTCGGCCTGGAAGCAGCCAACGCTCTGAAGCAGTTGGGCCTCGACGCCCACGTGGTGGAATTCGCACCGGGCCTGATGTCCGTTCAGCTGGACGAAGGCGGCTCCAAGCTGCTGCGGGAAAAAATTGAAGAACTCGGCGTAACCGTACACACCAGCACCGCCACCGAGCTGATTGAAGAAGTCGACGGCGGCCGCCTGCGCATGAACTTCAAGGGCGACACTTCCCTGGATACCGACCTGATCGTGTTCTCCGCCGGTATCCGCCCGGAAGACAGCCTGGCGAAATCCGCCGGTATCGAACTGGGTGAGCGCGGCGGTATCGTGATCGACAATAACTGCCGTACATCCGACAAGAATATTTTCGCCATCGGCGAGTGTGCGCTGTTCAATAACTTCATCTTCGGCCTGGTAGCCCCCGGCTACACCATGGCACGCACAGCCGTATCCCTGTTGTGTGGTGAGGCAGCAGAATTCAACGGCGCCGACATGAGCACCAAGCTGAAACTGCTGGGTGTAGAGGTAGGCTCCATCGGCGATGCGCACGGCCGCGCGGAAGGCTCTGCGGCGATCACCTTTGTCGACGAACAGACCGGCGTTTACAAGCGCATGATCACCGACAGTGAAGGCAAGAAGCTGCGCGGTGCGGTGCTGGTAGGTGACACCGGTGACTACGACACCCTGCTGCAATATCACCTGAACGATATGGATCTTCCGGAACATCCGGAGCAACTGATCCTGCCGTCTCTGGATGGCGCAGCTCCGGCACTGGGCGCAAACGCGCTGCCAGATACCGCCACCATCTGTTCCTGCCACAACGTGAGCAAGGGCGATATCGTCGGCGCGGTTCAGGGCGGCTGCTGCTCGCTGGGTGATGTAAAGGATGCAACCAAAGCCTCCACCGGTTGTGGTGGCTGCGCGGCGCTGCTGAAAAATGTGGTGGATACCGAGCTGGCGGCACTGGGGGTCGAGGTTAACAACAACCTCTGTCCACACTTCCCTTACACCCGCCAGGAAATTTTCCACATGGTGCAGGTGGAAGAGATCAAGACCTTCGATGAGCTGCTGCACAAGCACGGCAGTGGCAAGGGCTGTGAAATCTGTAAACCGACCGCGGCTTCCATTTTTGCCTCCCTGTGGAACGAGCACATCCACAAGAAGCCGCACGTTGGCCTGCAGGACACCAACGATACCTTCATGGCCAATATGCAGAAAAACGGTACCTACTCCGTGGTTCCGCGTATCGCCGGCGGTGAAATTACCCCCGAGAAACTGATTGTGCTCGGCCAGGTGGCGAAGAAGTACGACCTGTACACCAAGATCACCGGCGGCCAGCGTATCGACCTGTTCGGTGCGCGCCTGGAAGAGCTGCCGGAGATCTGGCGCGAGCTGACCGACGCGGGCTTTGAGACCGGCCACGCCTACGGTAAGTCCCTGCGCACGGTCAAATCCTGCGTGGGCAGCACCTGGTGCCGCTTCGGGGTTCAGGACAGTGTTGGCATGGCGCTGACCGTCGAGAACCGCTACAAGGGCCTGCGCTCCCCGCACAAGATCAAGATGGCGGTTTCCGGCTGTACTCGTGAGTGCGCGGAAGCACAGAGCAAGGACATCGGTGTGATTGCCACCGAGAATGGCTGGAACCTGTATGTCTGCGGCAACGGCGGTATGCGCCCGCGCCATGCGGATCTGTTCGCCACCGACCTGGACGACGTAACGCTGATCAAATACATCGACCGCGTGCTGATGTTCTACGTGCGCACCGCGGACAAGCTGCAGCGGACGTCAGTCTGGCTGGAGAATCTGGAAGGCGGTCTGGATTACCTGCGCGAAGTGGTTATCGAGGACAAGCTGGGTATCTGCGAAGAACTCGAGCGCCAGATGGGCAATGTGGTCGGCACTTACCAGTGTGAGTGGAAAACCGCGATCAATGACCCGGAGATGCTGAAGCGCTTCCGTCAGTTCGTGAACACCGACGAGAAGGACGAGAAAATCGTGTTCGTGGAGGAGCGCAAACAGCGCCGCCCGGCCACCCAGGAAGAAATCGTCAAGATTGCCGAGCCGGCTTAAGTCTTAGAGAAGCCCGCTGGCGGTGGAGCACCGGGCGGGAGGTTTCAGGACCGCGGTGAACCCATCCCTGGGCGCTGCGGCGCAAACATCCTGTTTGCGACGCTCCTGAAACCTCCCGCCCGGCACTCCACCTTCGCATCTACCTTCAGTGGGTAGAGCGCTAGTAAAGAATTATTAATTTTTCACCACCCTTAATTGTGGAGAACCAGAATGAGCGAAGTTGCCATAACCCGCGCCGAGTGGCTGCAAGTCTGCAAGCGATCAGATCTTGTAGCCAATTCCGGAGTGTGCGCTCTTGTGGGCGATCGTCAGATTGCCCTGTTTTTTTTACCCGACCAGGAACCCCAGCTGTACGCCATCGATAACTGGGATCCTATTGCCAACGCCGGTGTGATCGGCCGCGGGCTTGTTGCCGAGATCGACGGTGAACTGACCGTGGCTTCGCCTCTGTACAAACAGCACTACCGCCTCACCGACGGCCAGTGCCTCGAGGAGGAGGAGATCAAACTCGCTTCCTTCGCGATCGCGTTTGAAGGCGACGATGTATTGATCCAGATCGATCAGTAAGCGCAACAAAAAACACAAAAAATAAGCAGTGGAAGATGGCTTTAACAGAACTGTTCTCGGCGCGTAAATCCTGCACGACCTGTCCTTACTGTGGAGTAGGCTGCGGGGTGGCGGCAACACAGGAGTCGCAACCGGGCGGCGGCGAGGCCGTTATTCGCATTCAGGGTGACGAGCAACACCCCGCGAACAAGGGCAAACTGTGTGTTAAAGGCTCCTCCCTGGCGGATACCCTGGGCAATCATGGGCGCCTGTTGAAGCCGCGCTTGCACGGCGAGGATTGTGATTGGGAAACGGCGCTGGATTACGCAGCGTCGCAGTTCCGCGAAACCATCGATACCTATGGGCCGGATTCGGTCGCGTTTTACCTGTCCGGCCAGCTGCTCACCGAAGACTATTACGTTGCCAACAAGCTGATGAAAGGCTTTATTGGCACCGGCAATGTCGATACCAACTCCCGCCTGTGCATGTCGTCTGCGGTGGCCGCTTACAAACGGGCACTGGGCGCGGACGCGGTACCGTGCAATTACGAGGATCTGGACGAGGCGGAGCTGGTGGTGCTGATCGGCTCCAACGCGGCCTGGACCCACCCGATTCTGTTCCAGCGTATGCAGGCCGCACAGGCCAAACTGGTGGTGGTGGATCCCCGCGGCAGTGCCACCAGCGAAATGGCGGATATGCATCTGGCGATCACGCCGGGGAGTGATGCCGCCCTGTTCAATGGTCTGCTGCACTATCTCACCGAGTTCGGTGCGCTGGATCAGGGGTTTATCGACAACCACACCGAAAATTTTTCCGATACCCTCTACGCCGCGGCGGAATGGACACCGGAGAAAGTCGCGGACTACTGCGCGGTCGATCTCGATGAGCTGCTGGCGTTCTACGAGCTGTTCCGGTCGACTGAAAAGACCACCAGTTTCTATTCTCAGGGCGTCAACCAGTCCAGCAGTGGTACCGATAAGAACAATTCCATTATCAACTGCCACCTGGCGACCGGCCGCATCGGCAAGCCGGGTTGCGGTCCCTTCTCCATTACCGGCCAGCCCAACGCCATGGGCGGACGCGAGGTGGGCGGTCTGGCGAACATGCTCGCTGCACACATGGATTTCACCGAAGACAATATCGATCGTGTGGGCCGATTCTGGAATGCCGCAAAAATGGCCCAGGGCCCCGGCCTGAAAGCGGTGGAGCTGTTCAATGCGGTGGAAAGTGGACAGATCAAGGCGGTGTGGATCATGGCCACCAACCCGGCGGTGAGCATGCCGGATGCGCGCCGGGTCGCCGCGGCACTGAAAAAGTGCCCCACGGTGATCGTCTCCGACTGCGTGGCGGACACCGATACTGCGCGCTGCGCCGACCTTCTGCTGCCCGCGACCACTTGGGGCGAAAAATCCGGCACCGTCACCAACTCCGAACGCCGCATCTCCCGCCAGAAAAGCTTCCTGCCCAAACCCGGTGAAGCTCGCCACGACTGGGAAATCATCTGTGACGTGGCCAAACGCCTGGGCTACGGGGAAGCGTTCGATTACCAGGGGCCCGCGGATATTTTCCGCGAGCACGCGGCCCTCTCCGGCTTCGAGAACAATCGCGATCAGGGCCGCCGCGCCTTTGATATCTCCGCACTCGCCACGATCAGCGACCAAGAGTACAACTTTTTCACGCCGCTGCAGTGGCCGGTGAATGCCGCCAATCCCAACGGCACCGCACGGCTGTTCAGTGATGGCGATTTTTATACCCCCAACGGCCGCGCACGTTTCGTCGCGGTCGATCCCCAATGCCCGAAACAGGAAACCCGCGACGAGTACCCGCTGATCATGAACAGCGGTCGCCTGCGCGACCAGTGGCACACCATGACCCGCACCGGGCGCGCGCGCAAACTGCTCGACCACAGCGAAGCGCCGGAGGTGCATGTGCACCCGCAGGAAGCGCAAGAGTTCGGTATTGAGGATGCGCAGCTGGTACGTGTGGAAAGCGAAAAAGGACAGTTCTTCGGGCGCGCCCGCGTCACCGCCAGCCAGAAGCCGGGGCAGCTGTTCGCCCCTATTCACTGGAGCGACAGCCTCGCCCACAATGCCACCGTGAGCGCGCTCGCACTGCCATTCACCGACCCGCTCTCCGGCCAGCCGGAACTAAAACAGGTCGCGGTCAATATCGCCCCACTGAACGCCCACAGCTATGCCTGCCTGCTGCTGCGCACCAAAACCGCCGAGGAACTCCACAGCCGATTGCAGGCCGGAGACAAACCGCTTCGGCAAACCATCCTGCACTGGTACCGGGTACCGGTGGAAGGCGGCTACCGCTTCGAGCTTGCCCTCAGCAAACAACCCGACTGGCAAGCCATCGCCGACAATCTCTTCGCCCTGCACGGCAAGCAACTGAATCGCCAACGGCTTCAGCTGCCCAGCGGCGAACGCTGGCTACTGCACAGTGAGCAGATGGAACTGCTGGTCTTCACCAGCGCCGACTGGCAGACGCTGCCGGACCGCAAAACCCTGGAAGATGCGCTCAACAAGCCGCTCCCGGCAATGCCCGCCCAGCTGCTGCAGAACGTCCCTGCCGGCGCACAGATGGTATGCACCTGCCTGCAGGTTTCGCGCAAGCAAATCGAAGCGGCCATTGCCGATGGCGCGGCATCGGTTGACGAGCTTGGCGAGCTGCTCGGCTGCGGTACCAACTGTGGTT
This sequence comes from Microbulbifer hydrolyticus, assembly GCF_009931115.1. Lineage (NCBI taxonomy): Bacteria > Pseudomonadati > Pseudomonadota > Gammaproteobacteria > Cellvibrionales > Microbulbiferaceae > Microbulbifer > Microbulbifer hydrolyticus. The sequence continues at coordinate 3,377,547 of NZ_CP047491.1, forward strand.
CCTGCAAGCCGGAGATTTCCGCATTGCTGAACACTAACCTCGCGGTAGCCGTCGGTTAGCCCTTCCTGGTCCAGTCATCGCCACCCAACACTTGGCAAACCATCCTCCCGCCAGCTATCTTCCGGACCAAGCAGACAAGAAATAAGGGAATAGCGATGACCGATGCCTGTGCAGAAAATGGCCTCCGTTCCGTAGAAACAGCCAAACAGGAGCTGATCGACAGTATTGCTCCCATCAAGGGCTCCGAATCGATTCCCCTGGCCGAGGCCTGCAGTCGCGTACTCGCAGCACCGGTACTGGCCACACTGGACCTTCCCCCCTGCGATAACTCCGCCATGGACGGTTATGCACTCAGTGGTGAACACGAAAGCTACACCGTCATAGGCAAAAGCCTCGCGGGCCACCCCTTTAGCGGAGCACTGGAACCCGGCCAGGCCATCCGCATCACAACCGGCGCCGCCGTACCTGCAGGTGCCGACCGGGTCCAGATGCAGGAGAACTGCACGCTGGACAGCGACCAGCTCACCATGAGCCGCCCAGCAAAACCCGGCGAGAATATCCGCCGCCGCGGCGAAGACGTGCATATTGGCCAGAGCCTCATTGCCGTCGGCAGCAAAATCAAAGTCCCCCATATCGCCCTGCTCGCCGCCGCCGGCGTGGCGAAAGTGACCGTCACCCGAAAAATAAAAGCCGCGCTGCTCTCCATCGGCGACGAACTGAAACCCATCGGCACTCCCGCCGCGGAACTCGGCGACGGCGACATCTACGACAGTAACCGCATCGCCCTGAACGCGGCGCTGGAACAACTGGATGTGGAAGTTCTGGACCTCGGCTGCTGGCCGGATCAGCCGGATAAAATCCGCGAGGCATTCGTGCTGGCAAGGGACAATGCGGATTTCGTGATCACCAGCGGCGGCGTTTCCGTGGGCGAAGCGGACTACACCAAAACCGTTCTGCAGGAACTGGGAGAAATCGGCTTCTGGAAGCTTGCCATCAAGCCCGGCAAGCCGTTTGCGTTCGGAAGGCTCCCCAGAGCCGATGGCGAAACCGTCTTCTTTGGCCTCCCCGGCAACCCGGTTTCCGCCATCGTTACCCTGTACCAGCTTGTGGTGCCAGCCCTGGAAAAGCTACGCGGTACCGCGGAGGAATATCGCCAGCCGCCCCTGCAGGTGCGCGCACGGCTGTTAAACCCTATCCGCAAAAAGCCCGGACGGACCGATTACCAACGAGGGTTTACCTATCGCGACGAAGATGGGCTTCAGGTCGTCGGCACCCGCGGCATCCAGGGCAGCCATATTCTTTCGGGCTTCGCCCAGGCCAATTGTTTTGTGGTACTACCGCGGGAAGGCGGCGATTGCGAGACCGGTGACTGGGTTACGGTGGAACCATTTCTTGCCCCACTTAAGTAACCAAAGTAACCAAAGTAACCAAAGTAACCAGAGCAATCAGAGCAATCAGAGCAATCAGAGTAACCGGAACACATCGCTCGAAACTGACAGCCCCGGATAGCTCGAAGTCACAAACAAAAACTCGCCCGAAAGAAGGCACCTGCCCGGTCACCAAAGGGGGTTCCGGGTGCGATCGAAAAGAGGAAACCACATGTTGATCAATGCCGATTTCTCCCGTCGCGCTGTCGTCGCCGGTGACCAATATCACTGGACAGCCTCCCCCCAGGAAGGCGTAGAACGGGTCATGCTCGACCGTGTGGGGCGGGAAAAAGCGCGGGCAACCAGCATCGTGCGCTATGCACCGAACTCGCACTTCCCCCGCCATGAACATCCGGGCGGTGAAGAAATACTGGTCCTTTCCGGTACCTTTTCCGACGAAGATGGCCACTACCCCGCGGGCTGGTATCTGCGTAATCCACCAGGTTCCAGTCACCAGCCATTCAGCGATGAAGGTTCCACGATCTTCGTCAAGCTCCGGCAAATGGACAGTGATGAAGACAGCCGGGTGCGTATCGATACCCGTGATCCGCAAGCCTGGCAGCAGCGCGATGGGCGCAATACCTGCCCTCTATACTCTGGACTCCGCGAAATCGTCAGTTTGCAGAAGCTCAAGCCCGGGGAAAGCCTGTTCACCACACCGGTGGATGGCGCCGAGTTACTGATCCTCGAAGGCGAGCTGGTGTCCGAGGGTGGACCCCTGGGCCAGGGCAGCTGGCTGCGCCTGCCTGCGGGGGAATATCCAGCGCTTGCTGCCGGCCCACAGGGCATCACCTATTACCTGAAGACAGGCCACCTCCCCGAGACAGGCAGCGTATAGTCATGCACAGCCTGCGCATTGCCATCGTTGGCGCCGGTCTCAGTGGCTTATACGCCGCCTACCGACTCGAACAAATGGGGATCAGTGACTATGTACTAATCGAAGCACGCGATGTTGTCGGAGGTCGCATCGCCTCTGGAAACCACGGGCAAGATCGCTTCGACCTGGGGCCCACCTGGTTCTGGCCGGATATCCAGCCACAGCTTGACGCGCTGATTCACGAACTGGCCCTCGAGCGCTTTGCGCAATTCGAGGACGGCGACACATTGATCGAGCGCACGCCCGGCGTACCTCCGACGAGAATCCAGGGGTATGTCAATGTACCGGCATCCATGCGCCTCTCTGGTGGTATGGGACAGTTGATCGAAGCCCTTCACCAGCGAATCGACCCAGCACGAGTGGTCACCGGACAGGCCGTGCGCCAATTGAAAGCAACCGATCAATCCGTAGAGCTGCTATGCGAGAACAGCTCGGGGAGCAGCACCCGCTGGCAGGCCGGGCAGGTACTGATGGCCGTACCACCACGCCTGACCATGGAGCACATCGCATTCTCCCCGGCGCTGCCGCAGGCGCAAGCGGAACAATGGCGCGCGACCGCTACCTGGATGGCGCCCCACGCAAAATATATTGCGACCTACACAACCCCGTTCTGGCGGGAACACGGACTGTCCGGCGAGGCCCGCAGCGCAATCGGGCCTCTGAGCGAAATCCACGATGCCTCCACACCCGGTGACAGCGCTGCATTGTTCGGTTTTTTTGGGATACCAGCGGAGGTCCGTAAATCAGTGCCGCCGGCGGTTTTGCGCTCCCACTGCCGCGCTCAGCTTACGCGCCTGTTCGGCCCGCAGGCAGCCACGCCCAGCGCGGAATTTATCAAGGACTGGGCGTGGGATATTTACACCGCGAGTAGCGCCGACCGCAATGAAGCGGGACAACACAGCCAGCCCCCGGTCCCGACGATCCCATCCGGCCCCTGGTGCAATAAAATCGTCGGCATTGGCAGCGAATGGTCGCCACAGTTCCCAGGCTATGTTGCCGGCGCCATCGACGCAGTAAACCGGGCGATGCAAGGATTGTCGAATACCTCCGGCAACGAGTTGAAGTAAACGCGCCCAGCACAGGACCGGCAAAAAAGTGAATATTCCAATCGACGAAAGCAACCTGCTCGACGACGAGCCCGGGGGAAAGCATGATTCTTGAAGTGGCAATTCTGGACGTCAAGCCCGGGCAGCATGAGGACTTTGAAAGCGCTTTTTCAAAGGCACGCAAAATTATTTCATCGATGCCCGGTCACATCGATCACCAGCTACAAAAGTGCCTGGAAAAAGAAAACCGCTACATTCTTCTGGTCACCTGGGAAAAGCTCGAGGACCACACAGAAGGCTTCCGGAAATCTCCCGAGTACCAGGACTGGAAAGCCCTCCTCCACCACTTCTACGATCCCTTCCCTGAAGTCGAGCATTACACACTTGTAGAACACTAAAGCCCCTGATGCTAAGGCAAAGTGCCGGGTACGGGGTTGCAGGAGCGTCGGCGACAGGGACGTCGCCGACGCAGCGTACAGGGATGTATACACAGCGGTCCTGAAACCCGTACCCGGTACTTTGCCGCCACCGGGCTACCCAAGCAGGTACCCCGATTCCGGAGTGCTATAATCCGCGGCCAGAAAAGAATCCATTACGAAAGAAGTACCATGAGCCGCGCCCGCTACGAGAAATTCAAACAGGTGCTCCGTCAGCGCCAGCACGACATGACCCTGCTCACCGACCAGGTGCACAAGGGCCAGAACATCTCCGCCATGCTGCGTACCGCCGACGCCGTCGGCATCCCCGAAATCCACATGGTACAGCCCAGTTACGGCCACCGGATTTACCACAACACCGCCGGCGGTAGCGGCCGCTTTACCGGCAACGCCGTCTATCCCGATATCGAAGCCGGCATGTGCGAACTCAAAAACCGCGGTATGCACCTCTACGCTGCCCACTGGTCTGACCGCGCCATCGACTTCCGCGAAGCTAACTACACCAGACCCTTCGCCCTCATCATGGGCGCCGAGAAACACGGCCTCAGCGACTACGCCGCGGAACACGCCGACGACCATGTGACCATCCCGATTATCGGCATGGTAGAAAGCTACAACGTGAGTGTTGCCGCTGCCATCATCTTGCAGGAAGCCATGCACCAGCGACAGCAGGCGGGCATGTACGACAACAAAACACTCGACGAAGGCGACCCAGCGATCAAAGAAATCCTGTTCCGCTGGATGCATCCGAAAATGGTGAAGTACTGTGAAAAGCACGGGTTGCCGTTTCCGGAAATGGACGAGGATGGGGATATGATTCCGCCAAAGGATCCGAAATATCGTCAGCCTAACGGCTAAGTCGCAGGGCAAATTCAGATTCAGCGATACGAGCTGGGTGATGGATTCGCTTGATGTGAAGGTATAGCCGGTAGCTGTGCCGCCACCCATCTATCCAACAACCGCCCACCTCCTCTGCGCGTTGCGTTGCCACTCCCTCCGCACTAATCTGTGCACACCTAATCAGAAAGCCCTTTCTCCAAGGAGGACACAGTGCATACCGAGAATATCGAATACACCGTCGATGGCGAATCTTTCACCGGCTACCTGGCCTACGATGAAACCATCGACGGCAAGCGCCCGGCCATCCTGCTGGTCCACGAATGGTGGGGCATGAACGACTTCACCCGGGAAGAGGCCGAACGCCTCGCCGCTGAAGGCTTCACCGCCTTTGCCCTCGACATGTACGGCACCGGCGTGGGCGCCGACAACCCCACCGATGCCGCTGCACTGATGAATAAAACCCTGGAAACCGAAGGTGCCCCCCTCAAACGCTTCCAGGCCGCCCTCGACCTCATCAATCAGCACGAAACCGTCCAGCCCGGTGAAATCGCCGCCCAGGGCTACTGCTTCGGCGGTGCCGTCGCCCTCACCATGGCGCGCCTTGGACTGCCACTGAAAGGCGTTGTCAGCTTCCACGGCGATCTGCAGACCGAAGTGAAGATCAAGCCCGGCGACGTCAAAGCCGAGATACAGGTCTACACCGGTGGCGATGACGACATGATCCCCGCCGAGCAGGTGGCCAATTTTGTGCAGGAAATGCAGACCGCCGGTGTGCGATTTGACGTCATCAGCTACCCCGGCGCCAAGCACGGATTTACCAACCCCGCCGCCACCGGCCGCGGCGAAAAGTTCGGTATTCCACTGGCTTACAATGAAGATGCCGCCAACGACGCCTATGAAGGCGCCGTGGCGTTCTACAACAAAATCTTCGACTGGTAATCGTACGGCTTCCCCCTTCCGTCCCAATTGCAGTGGCACCCGGTCCACGCTTCGGGGCACAATGTGTGCCGCAATTTATGGCACTGCCAACAAGGGGGAAGCGTGCAACCCATCATTTCCATTCAGGGCGTGGGCAAAACCTATGCCGGTGATTTTACCGCACTCAATTCCGTCGACCTCGACATCCAGCGGGGAGAAATCTTTGCCCTGCTCGGCCCCAATGGCGCCGGCAAGACCACGCTGATCAGTATCATCTGCGGTATCGTCAATCCCACTCGCGGAACGGTTACCGCCGACGGCCACGATATCCAGCGCGAATTCCGCGCGGCGCGCAGCAAGATTGGCCTGGTCCCCCAGGAACTTTCCACGGATTCTTTCGAGAGCGTGTGGAACACGGTCAGCTTCAGTCGGGGCCTGTTTGGCAAGGCGCCCAATCCCGCGTACATCGAGAAGATCCTGCGGCAACTTTCCCTGTGGGAGAAAAAAGACAGCAGGATCATGGCGCTGTCCGGCGGCATGAAGCGACGGGTAATGATCGCCAAGGCACTTTCCCATGAACCCTCCATCCTGTTTCTCGACGAACCCACCGCCGGGGTGGATGTGGAGCTGCGCCGGGATATGTGGGAAATGGTGCGCGGACTCCGTGAAAACGGGGTAACCGTGATTCTCACCACTCATTACATCGAGGAAGCGGAGGAAATGGCGGACCGTATCGGCGTGATCAATCACGGTGAGCTGGTATTGGTGGAAGACAAGCACACCCTGATGCGCAAGCTGGGCAAAAAGCAGCTGACCATTTACCTGCAGAACCCCGTAGAGATATTGCCGGATCCTCTTTCCCAGTTTGGCCTGGAAATCGCGGACGACGGCAATCAGCTGGTTTACACCTTTGATACCCAGCATGAGCACACCGGCATCGCGGAACTGTTGAGGAATCTCAACCAGCAGGGCATCGAGTTCAAGGACCTGCACTCCAGTGAAAGTTCGCTCGAGGAAATTTTCGTAAACCTGGTGCACCAGAACCAGGATGAAAGGCAACAGGCCGGGTGAGAAAGGAAGTATCGCAATGAATATTTACGGCATCCGCGCCATCTACAAATTTGAAATGGCCCGCACCGCGCGCACCCTCATGCAGAGTATTGCGTGGCCGGTGATATCCACCTGCCTGTACTTTATCGTATTCGGCACTGCCATCGGCTCGCGACTCGGTGATATCGAAGGTGTCAGCTACGGGGCCTTCATCATTCCCGGGCTGATCATGCTGTCGCTGCTGAGTGAGAGTATTTCCAATGCCTCGTTCGGGATTTTCTTTCCGAAATTTTCCGGGACGATTTACGAAGTACTGTCGGCGCCGGTATCCGCGTTCGAGATTGTCGCGGGCTATGTGGGGGCAGCCGCGACCAAGTCAGTGGTCATCGGTCTGCTGATCCTGATCACCGCACGCTTTTTTGTGGATTATGAGATCGCCCATCCTTTCTGGATGTTTGGATTCCTGATCCTGACTGCGATCACCTTCAGCATGTTCGGATTCATCATCGGCATCTGGGCGGATGACTTCCAGAAACTGCAGATTATCCCGCTGATGGTGATTACCCCGCTGACGTTTCTCGGCGGCGCCTTCTATTCCATCAATATGTTGCCAGAGTTCTGGCAGAAGGTGACCCTGTTCAACCCGGTGGTGTACCTGATCAGCGGTTTCCGCTGGGCCTTCTATGGAGTGGCGGATGTAAATGTGGGGATCAGCCTGGGCATGACCCTGTTCTTCCTGCTGCTGTGCATGAGCGGAATCTGGTGGATTTTCCGTACCGGTTACAAGATTCGCAGCTGACCCGCTACCTGAATGCAAAAAAAAGCCCGCTGGTGTTTTCCCCGCGGGCTTTTTTATGGGCAAAGCACAGAACTACGCTGGCACAGGTCGATACGCCCGGGTGAACACCCGCACCACTTCCGCTACATGCAGGCGTATTTCCGGCTTGCCAGGCGGCTCACTACAACCCAGCATAATCTGGATGTGCGTGCAGCCGCCCTGCAACATACCGAAGAACAACTCCGACGCCCGCTCCGTATCTGCCACCTGTAGCTGGCCCAGCTCACAGGCACGGTTCAGGAAACGGATCATTTCATTGCGGGTACGCTGGGGGCCCGCCTCGTAGAACAGGTTCGCCATGGTCTGGTCCTGAGCACCGACAGCGCTGATCAGGCGCATCAGCTTCAGCGAATCCTCGTGGTAGAGCATATCCAGAAAGGCCTCGCCGATCTTCTGCAGCATTTCCGCGACCGGCACCCCCTGCTCCAGGGTAAACATCACCACCGGCATCTGGCTGCAACACTTGGCCTCGATGGCGGCGCTGAACAGCGTCTCCTTATCGGAGAAGTGGCTGTACACCGTCAGCTTGGAGACGCCCGCCTCACTGGCCACCGCATCCATACTCGTGCCGGTAAAACCGTGGGAAAGAAACAGGTGCTTGGCCGCTTCCAGAATCGCCTGCCGTTTGGCGGGGTCTTTCGGGCGGCCACGGCTGGTGGATGCTGGGGTCACGTTGGGTGAAATCTGTTCGCTCATGGGCTTTCATCGTCATTCTGTCGCACTTCAACAATGAAATGTTGAAGCACGCGCTCGCTGCCACTCAATTAGTGGACTCGCGAGTTCATTATACTTACTATACTTTCTAAACCTTCCAGTTCAGTAATAACCAGTATAGCAATGGGCGCCAGTGCGGTGTGGAACACGGTGGCAATGCAGACAACTGTACCAGTTTCCGCATCCGACCCCACCCCCAAGTGCGCTCTGCCCCGTGAACCACAAGGAATGAGGTATCCATGAACAGTGTCCTTCCCTGCCGTCTGGCCACGCTCCGGGTGGCAGCCACGCTTGTCTCCCTTTTCAGTCTTGCCGCCTGTTCGGCACCGGAAGCCGAGAAAACCAAGCCCCCGCGCCCGGCCATCGTGGTCCATCCCACCGCTGCCGGTAGCCAGCTTGCGGTCTACCCGGGTGAAGTACACGCACGGCACGAACCGGCACTCGCCTTCCGGGTAGGTGGCGCGGTCACCCGCCGACTGGTCGAGGAGGGAGACCGGGTCAAGCAGGGCCAGCCGCTGGCGGAACTGGATGCTCAGGACCTGCAACTGCAGCGGGATGCGGCACGCGCGCAACTGGAGGCCGCAAAGACCGAAAACCGCAATGCCAGTAATGAACTGACCCGCTACCGTGGACTGCTGGAGCGCAAGCTGATTGGGGAGTCCCAATTTGACGCGGTAAAAACCCGCTACGACAGCAGCGTCGCGCAACTGGAACGCGCCCGCGCCCAGTGGAAAGTTGCGGACAACCAGGCGCAATACGCGGTATTGAAAGCCCCCGCCGACGGCGTCATCACCCGCCGCAACATCGACGCGGGCCAGGTGATCAGCGCCGGGCAGACGGTTTTTGTGATGGCGGCCGATGGCGAACGCGAGGTGCGCATCGACCTGCCGGAGCAGGAAATGCCACGCTTTGCCGTCGGCCAGCCGGTGACCATTGAAATGTGGTCACAGCCGGGTACGCCGATCGACGGCCAGGTACGCGAACTTTCCCCCGCGGCCGAAGCCGGCCTGCGTACCTTTGAAGCGCGGGTCGCGTTCTCTGCCGATGACCCGGGTACAGCGACAAAGCCCCAGCTGGGACAAAGCGCCCGGGTGTACGCACGCACCGCACAAACCAGTGACAGCCGCCCCGCCCAGCGCCTGCCCATGTCTTCCATTACCGCCGACGGCGTTGACGCGCATGTATGGCGTATGGACCCGGACAATTTCACCCTGCACAAAGTGGCGGTCACCGTTTCCAGCTACGGCCATGAATACGCGGAAGTTCTATCGAGCCTGCGCCCGGAAGACTGGGTGCTCGCGGCCGGTACCCAGCTGGTGCGCGAGGGACAGCGGGTGCGCCCGGTGGATCGCCAGAACAGACCGATCGAATCCGATGACAGGCTGGCGCAAAGCCTTTGAGAAGGATGTGAACCGCCGCTGCGGTTCACAGGATAACAATCCCCAGTCCCTTCACTAGCGAAAATTCCTGTATCTACCGACCACGGACAAACCAAGATGCAATTCAACCTTTCCGAGTGGGCGCTGAAGAATCGCCCGCTGGTGCTCTACGCCATGCTGGTACTCGGCCTTGCCGGCGCGCTCTCCTATACCCAACTGGGGCAAAGCGAAGATCCGCCGTTTACTTTCAAGGTGATGGTGGTCAACACACTGTGGCCGGGAGCCAGCGCCAGCGAGGTATCCCGTCAGGTAACCGAGCGCATCGAGAAGAAGCTGATGGAAACAGGCGAGTACGAGCGCATCACCTCGTTCTCCCGCCCCGGCCAGTCACAGGTGATGTTTGTCGCCCGCGACAGCATGCACTCCGCAGAGATTCCCGACCTCTGGTATCAGGTAAGGAAAAAAGTGGGCGATATTCGACACACCCTGCCGCCGGATATTCAGGGGCCGTTTTTCAACGATGAATTCGGCACTACCTTTGGCAACATCTACGCACTCACCGGCCAGGGTTTCGACTATGCACTGATGAAAGACTATGCGGACCGCCTGCAGCTCGCACTGCAACGGGTGGACGATGTGGGCAAGGTGGAACTGCTGGGCCTGCAGGACGAAAAAATCTGGGTGGAAATCTCCAACGCCAAGCTGGCATCCCTGGGCATTCCACTCTCGGCAGTGCAGTCTGTGCTACAGGCACAAAACCAGATGGCGGACGCAGGCATCGTGGAAGCGGTCAGCGACCGGGTGCGAATCCGGGTCAGCGGCCAGTTCCGCAGTGTGGAGGAAATCCGCCAGTTCCCGATACACGCCAATGGACATACCTTGACGCTGGGTGATATCGCCAGCGTACAACGAGGGTTCAGCGACCCGCCGCAACCGCGCGTGCGGTTTATGGGGGAAGACGCCATCGGTATCGCGGTTTCGATGAAGTCCGGTGGCGACATTCTGCAACTGGGCGAGCGGCTGGACGCCGCGATAGAAACCCTGCAGCAGGACCTGCCGGTGGGGCTGACCCTGAGCAAGGTCTCCGATCAGCCGGCGGCGGTGAAAAGCAGTGTAGGGGAATTCGTCAAGGTACTGGCGGAAGCTCTCCTTATCGTCATGCTGGTGAGCTTTTTCTCGCTTGGGTTCCGCACAGGGTTGGTTGTGGCGCTTTCCATCCCGCTGGTGCTGGCGATGACCTTCGCACTGATGAATTACTTTGATATCGGCCTGCATAAAATTTCACTCGGGGCTCTGGTACTGGCACTGGGGCTGATGGTGGACGATGCCATCATCGCGGTGGAGATGATGGCGATCAAAATGGAACAGGGCCTGAGCCGGCTGAAAGCTGCCGGCTTTGCCTGGAACAGCACCGCCTTCCCCATGTTGACCGGCACCCTGATTACCGCAGCGGGATTCCTGCCCATTGCCACCGCACAATCCGGCACCGGTGAATACACCCGCTCCATTTTCCAGGTGGTCACGCTATCGCTGCTCGCCTCCTGGGTGGCCGCAGTCATTTTTGTGCCCTACCTGGGCAATCGCCTGCTGCCGCAGCGCAACGGCCACGGTGGATCAGCCAGTCATACCGACTCCCACAATCCCTACAGCAAACCGTTTTACCAGCGCTTCCGCCGGGTACTCCACTGGTGTTTGAGCTATCGAAAATCCGTGCTGTTGCTGACCGCGCTCGTTTTTGTCGGTTCGATCTTTCTGTTCCGCTTCGTTCCCCAGCAGTTCTTCCCCTCATCCGCACGCCTGGAGCTGATGGTGGATCTCAAGCTGAATGAAGGCGCTTCCCTGCACGCCACCGAGGAACAGGCCGCCCGCCTGGAGGGCCTGCTTTCGCAGAATCCACTGGTGGAAAACTACGTAGCCTATGTGGGCACCGGGTCCCCGCGTTTTTACCTGCCCCTGGACCAGCAACTACCGGCCGCCAGCTTTGCCCAGTTTGTGGTGCTGACCCGCAACGTGGAAGAGCGGGAGCAAGTGCGGCTGTGGCTGATCTCCGCCCTGCGGGAACAGTTCCCTGCAGTGCGCTCGCGGGTATCGCGCCTGGAAAATGGCCCGCCGGTGGGTTACCCGGTGCAGTTCCGGGTTTCCGGGGAACATATCGGCGAGGCGCGCCGTATCGCCCGCGAGGTAGCGAAAATCGTGCGCACCAATGACGATGTGGCGAACGTGCACCTGGACTGGGAAGAGCCGAGCAAGGTGGTGAACCTGGCGCTGGACCAGGCGCGTATCCGGCAGATGGGCGTGAGTAGCGCGTCCCTCTCCCGCGCGCTGCAGGGATCCCTCTCCGGCACCGCGGTAGGCCAGTACCGGGAAGACAATGAACTGATTACGGTCGCGGTTCGCGGTGAGCAGCGGGAGCGGCAGGCACTGGCACAACTGGGCAACCTGGCGGTACAGACCGACACCGGCGATTCTCTGCCACTGAACCAGCTGGCCACCCTCGATTACGGATTTGAGGAAGGGGTTATCTGGCATCGCGACCGCCTGCCAACCGTAACGGTGCGCGCAGATATCTACGGTAGCCAGCAGCCGGCAACGGTGGTGGCGGATATCTGGCCACAACTCCAGGCGCTGCGCGATACATTGCCGCCGGGCTATTTGCTGGAGATCGGCGGCAGTGTGGAGGCGTCTGCGCGCGGCCAGAAATCCGTCAATGCCGGCATGCCGCTGTTTGTACTGGTGGTGTTTACCCTGCTGATGTTGCAGCTGCGCAGCTTCTCCCTTTCCACCATGGTGTTTCTCACCGCACCGCTGGGTGTGATTGGGGTGACACTGTTCCTGCTGCTGTTCAACAAGCCGTTTGGCTTTGTTGCCATGCTCGGCACCATTGCCCTGGCGGGCATGATCATGCGGAACTCGGTAATCCTGATAGACCAGATCGAACAAGATATCCGCCAGGGGCTTTCCCCCTGGGAGGCCATCATCGAGTCTACCGTGCGTCGCTTCCGCCCGATCGTGCTGACGGCACTGACCGCGGTACTGGCAATGATTCCGCTTTCCGGCAGCGACTTTTTTGGCCCGATGGCGGTCGCGATTATGGGCGGGCTGATCGTGGCTACCGCACTCACCCTGCTGTTTTTGCCGGCGCTTTACGCCGCCTGGTTCCGGGTCAAAAACCCGCTTGATGCAACCGGCAAGCCGGTGACTGCCGGTTCGGATATAGCGCCCGCGCACTGAACCGAACGGCAGGCAAAAAAAAGGGCAAGGTACTAACTATAGGTACCTTGCCCTTTTTTATTTGCGTAGCCTTACTGCTGCTTGAGCGAGTCGTATACGATCCCGGTCCAGACATCCGGTTTCATAAAGCCCTGCCCGTAGTGCTCATCAAATTCTTTCGTCGGCTTTGCGGCGATTACCTGCTCTCTGGTATTCCCCGCGTCCACCAGCGTCTTGATTTTGCTGCGCAGGCGCACCAGCAGATCGTGGTACTGCTGCAATCCTTTTTTGTCGGTCAGCGGACCGTGGCCGGGAATGATCTTGGTCTTGTCATCTGCCAGCTCCAGTACCCGGCGCGCATTTTCGATCACGCCATCGACGCTACCACCCGCGGACAAATCGACGTAGGGATAACTTCCATTAAAGAAGGTATCCCCCATATGAATCACATTGGCCTGTTTGAACAGAATGATCGAGTCGCCATCGGTATGCGCCGGGCCCACATGCTGTACCCGTACTTCATCCCCGTTCCAGTGAAAGGTGGTGACGTCGGTGAAGGTGATGACCGGCAGCGCCGCCGCCGGGGATGGCGGGGTGGTACGGTCCCACAGCTTGGTGAACTGCTCGGTGCTCATACGTTTGCGCACATTTTCATGCGCCACAATCAATGCACCCGCCTTGCCCATGTTTTCATTGCCACCGGTATGGTCGCCATGCCAGTGGGTGTTGATGACAAAACGCAGCGGCTTGTCGGTGAGCGTTGACACCGCGGCGAGAATTTTTTCACTCAGCGGCGCGAACTGGTCATCCACCATAAAGGCGCCGTCATCGCCGGTAAACAGCGCAATATTGCCCCCGGCACCGGTCAACATGTACAGGTTGTCTGCCACTGGCTGGGGCTCGATTTCCACCTGTGAGAAATCCCGCTGCGCCTCGGCCTGCATCGCGGTCGCCGCAAGCAGTCCCACCGTTAGCAGGTGTCTCAGAATCGATTTACTCATTCACTCATCTCCTGAAATTCCTGTATCTCTTCAATTACTTTTATCAGCCGATCGGGACGGTCAGTCATGATGCCGTCGACCCCCATCTCAATCAGGCGACGCATCTGCAGCTCGTCGTTGATTGTCCACACATCGACACGCACCCCGTGGTTCTGTGCCTGCGCGACGGCGTTGGCGCTCACCAGGTTGATACCGTCGTATTCAACCGGAATATGCAACGCCTGGTAGTTGGGGCTCAGAAGCCGAAAGGCGCCCACCCTTGTGGCCAGCGCAAACACTTTTACGTCGTCGCCACCGGCACCGGTGGCGACGTGGCCGCAGTCCCTGCGAAAAGCATCGATGGCTTGCTGGTGGAAGGAAGACACGATGACCTGATTGCTTTTGTTGAACGCCTTGAGCTTGCGACACAGGGATTGCGCCGCATCCTCGCCGGGGCTTTTCAGCTCGATCACCATGGGGTATTTGGGATACTGCCTGAATACCTCATCCACCGTGAGAATACGCTGCGGACTGTCGCGATAAGGGTAGCTTTTCCCGTCCCGGCTCCAGTTATACGCTACGTTGAGTGTTTTCAGATCTGCCAGGGTCTTATCGACGATTGCGCCCTCGCCATCCGTGGTGCGATCCACCGTGGCATCGTGCATCAGCACCAGCTCATTATCCGCAGTGGCATGGACATCCATTTCCAGCACATCCACTTTCATCGCCGCCATCTGTTGCAGAAACACCGGCGTATTTCCCGGGTAAAGCCCGGCCCCGGAGTCATCCGCATGGGCAATAACCAGGGGCCGGCGAAAGCCCTCGGTTTGATGGTGTGGAAACTGCAGCCCGGTATCGGCTGCGGGCCGCGCGGCAAGGTAGCGCCAGCCGACAAAAGCCAGCAGGGCGAGCAGTAACAACAGCAGTAAACGTTTGATCATTCAGTTATCCAGCATCGACAGCAGCCTGTCGGGTCGGTCGGTAACAATTCCGTCCAGACCCAGGACTGTGTATTTTTTCATGGATTCAACCTCATTTACCGTCCACACGGCAATGTGCAGGTGACAGCGGCGCGCCGCGTGCACAAACCGCGCGGTGTACACGGGCAATCCATAGTAACGGGTAGGCAACTGCATGGTTTGGTAGGCGGGCCTGAGCAGCTTCTCGGCAAACACACACTGGGCGGCGAAAAAGAGCAGCGCCTCGGGCAGGGTCGCGCCGGTAGCCACCTGCGGGCACAGGCTGCGGAATGCACGGATCACCCCACCGTGGAAGGACGATACGATCACCCGGTCATGACAGCCGGCCTTCTCGATGGACCGGGCCAGTATTTGTGCCGCGCGGCGGTCTGAATTTTTGAGCTCAATGATCATCGGGGTCCGCGGAAATTCGGCAAAGACCTCGTCGATGGTGACCAGCGGCAGCGGGTTGTCGCGATAGGGAAACCGCTCGCCATCCGGCGACCAGTGGTACGCGGCGTTTAGCCCGCGCAGTTCCTCCAGGGTCTTGTCTTGCACCGAGCCCTTGCCATCGGTGGTACGCTCCAGCGTGGCATCGTGGAGCAATACCAGCCGACCATCGGCCGTGAGATTCAAATCCATCTCCAGTGCGTCCACGCCGAGTGCGACCATTTTCCGCAGGTACAGCAGTGTATTGCCCGGGTAGAGACCGCGCCCGGCTTCGTCGCCATGGGCGATTACCAGCGGGCGCGAACGACCGGGCGTCAGCCAGGAATCAGTGGCGCTCAAGGCTATTCACGGCAGGATTTTTTCCAGCCGTTCCAGGTCGTTGACCACGCGCCAGCTACCCCCGCCCTGCTCAACTTTTTCCTGCCATTGCTGCAGCCGGCCCAGGTATTCACTGGGGTCCACATTGTCGCTGTTGAGCTTGGTTACATTCAGTGCAACCAGATCAAACCCATTCAATTCCAGCGGCAGGTCGCGATTGTAGCCCTGTTTTATCTCTTCCTTGAGGTCCGAGAAAATCAGGATGGTTTTTCGCCCCGGCTTCTTTTCATTGAGGAATTCCACCGCCTGCAGCAGGCCGCCGGTGATGTCCGTGTAGGCCGCCGGTTGTGCGCCCGCAACAAAGGCATCGATACTCTGCTGGAATGCCTGCTTCTGCCGATTGGCGACGCTGGGCCGGTCGTCGAAGGTGACTTTGGCCTGAATATTTTTCTCGCTGAAGCTGCCGGTGTTGATGCTGGCCACGGCAAACGTATCCCCGGGATTCAGTCTGGCCAGGGTGAAATTGATCACCTGCTGCGCCTTGCCGAGTTCCTCGGTGTAGGTGCCCGAGGTGTCGATCAACATATAGACACCCTGGTTACGCGCCACCGGCTCTCCACACCCGGAAAGGATCAGTAACATGCACAGTGCTATCGCTTTTTTCATGTTGTCTGCCCCTCCAGAGTGGAAGCGGTTTTTGAAGATGCTTTTGAAGTCCGCTTAGGTGCCGTTTTTGCAGACGCTTTCGAAGCCGACGGAGAAGCCTGCTCGGCCGATTTCTCGGCGATCTGCTGGCGCCAGCCAATAAAGCGTGCCTCCAGCCAGAGCGGAAGGAAGATGAGGATATCGTAGGCCCGTACCAGCAGGGTTCCGCACCGCAGGAGACCAGTGCCGGTGAGACGCAATACGACCGACAGCAAGCGCAGGGTAAACGCGCTAACAATTCCGATGACGGTGCGTGTGGAGGCGATAAAGTTTTCCAGCGGTATGGCGACGAACGTCAGTGCAAACGGCAGAATGAACCCCATCCCCATCTGTGCGGCAGTGGTAATCCAGTAAACGCCGCCGTCCACCGTCGCTACTTCGGCACCGCGCAGCTGTGCGCTCACCGCCAGGTCTTCCTGCATCAGCACCTCGCGCATAAAGGCCAGCCCGGCCTCCACGGTGGCAAGGAAAAACAGCAGCACCAGGGCCGCCCACATCATCTGTGTTCGGAGCTTGTCACTGAGCGCGCTGATCACCGGGAAAAGGCGCGTGATCCGCAGGCACTCCATCACAAACAGCCCCATGGTGATCTCCACCAGGATAATCACCAGGGCGGATATATCGGCGACCTTGAAATTACCAATATAACTGGTCCCTCCCACCATCTCGGTCATTGGCCGCGCAATCAGGTGGAAGTTGATCAGCGCACCGCCAACGGCGATGGCGAGCACGAAGGCGGAAATAAAAAACTGACTCAGCGAGGAAGACGACAGCATGCGCTGGGCGCGGTCGCTGCCTTGCAGGATTTCCTCGTACCGCTCCATGTGACCATCCACCACCCTGGCGCGCTGCTGTACGGTAGTAACGGTTTTATTCACCTTGCCCAGGCTTTTCAGGATAGAGCGCCACGCCGGCATCATGCGCTTGAGCAGCTGGTGGCGTTCGCGGGCGGATTCCCGATAGGCCTCGAGTGCCTTGCCCTCTGCCTTGCGCATGGACCCGTGAATGGTTTCCAGCACATCGCCAACCACCGGGTCCTGCTTGGCCGGGATCTCGGCCACCGCCTTGATGGCCTTGGCCCAGTTGGTGGGCTCCGGCGGTACTTCGGCGCTGCGTACGTAGTCCTCATCGATGGCGGTGAGCTGCTCGCACAGTTTGCGATGTAGTGCCGGGTACTGGGCCAGCTCCTTTTTCATCGCCGCTTCGATACGGTCAAATTCACGCTCGACATGTCGCTCGGTGGCTTCGCGCCCCGCCGCGAGCAGTACTTCCCGGTTGCGTAATTGCAGGCGCCCTTCCGCGGCGGCCACCGCGTTGGCACCGAGGCGCAGGGACTGATGAAAAAAACGCGCCAGGGCAAGGATTCCCTGGTGAACAGGCTTGCGCGCCAAAAACAGCGCAACCAGTGCGATAACAAACCACAACCACGGTGGCAGGCTCTGGAAGATTCCGGTCATGGTACAGCTTCCTCCCTTGCTGACAGGCAGCAACAGTTAACGTACGTACAGACCCGACCTCAGTCTTGTAGTGGGCTGGTGGCACCTAATGCCACCAGAAATAGAGAAGTTCCTCCACATCCTACCAAGGCTGGGCGGCGGTTTCCTTTATAGAGTCACAAATACGGTGAGAATCGGCACGCCAGTGTGGTGAAAGTGTCTGGCAGGGAGGGGGGTGCGCAGGGAAAGTGGGCTGGACGTTGATATAGGCGCCAACCGGATCAATCCAGCCGTTTGCGAAACCGTAGAATGGCGAGTGTCATCATCAGCAGGATAAACCCGATCAGTGCCACAAGGTCCGGCCACAGCTCAAGAATTCCCGCGCCGCGCAACATCACGCCGCGAATCAGGCGTATAAAGTGCGTCAGCGGCAGCAGCTCCGCCAGCCATTGGGCCGCATGTGGCATTCCGTCGAAGGGAAACATAAACCCGGACAGCAGGATAGACGGTAGGAACACGAAGAAGGTCATCTGCATCGCCTGGAACTGGGACTGGGCGCGCGTGGAGATCAACAGCCCCATGGCCAGGTTGGCGAGAATCAGCAGTAGCGCGGCAATATACACATCCAGCAGGCTCCCCCGGATCGGCACCTGAAACAGAAACTTGCCGAGTAACAGGATCAGGCTGGTCTGGATCAGGCCGATCATGCCGTACGGCAGTATTTTGCCAATCATCAGCTCGGCACTGCTCACCGGCGTGGCGATCAGCAATTCCATATTGCCCCGCTCCCGCTCGCGTACGATGGCCACCGAGGTAAACATCACCATGGTCATGGTGAGAATGATACCGATGAGCCCCGGCACGATATTGATCGCCGATATTCGCTGGGGGTTGTAGAAGCTCACGATGCTTACCGGGCGCTGTGGCAAGGGTATTGAGGACTGCCTGTCCGGCAAGCGGGTGTTGTTTTCCGGTGGCGGCTCGCCCACCGGTACCTGGGCTAGCTGCGCTGCTGCACTCTGCACAACGGTATCGCTGCCATCCACCAGGATCTGGATGGCCTCCTGCCCGCGCGCGAGGCGACGCTCGTAGTCGTAGGGAATCGCAATACCCACGCTGATCTCGCCGCGACGCAGCAGCTCCATCAATTGCTCGGGCGTCTCTGCATCGGCAACCGGCTCGATCACACCAGTGGCCAGCATGTCCATCACTTGCCGGCGGGAAGCACTGGTGTTGGACTGGTCGGCGATTGCCGCCGGCAGGTTGCGCAGGTTGAGGTTGATCGCATAACCGAACAACACCAGCTGCATGATGGGGATACCGATAATCATCGCCAGGGTCATCCTGTCCCTGCGCAGTTGCCGGAACTCCTTGACCAATACCGCGAACAGTCGACGCCAATTCAAGGCCCGGATTCCTTTGCCAACGCATCACTCCGGGCCTGCTGGTGGGTAACGGCGACAAATACATCTTCCAGACTCGGCGTTACCGGCCCTACCCGCGCATCCAGCCCCTCCCGCGCCAGCACCTCCTCGATCTGGTGCTGATCAACCCTTTCCCCATCAATCAGCACACGCAGGCTGTTGCCAATCTGCGCCGCACTGATCACCCCCGGTATTGGCAACAAGGCACGCTTCGCCTGCCGTTGCCGGTCTGTCTCCACCAGCAGGGTGCTGCCATCCAGGTCGCCGGTGAGCTCGGCGGGGCTGCCATCCGCGACAAGCCGGCCACGATCGAGAATGGCGAGCCGGTGGCAGCGCTCGGCCTCGTCCATGTAATGGGTCGATACGAGAATCGTGGTACCCGCGTCAGTAAGTTCAAATAGCTTCTCCCAGAAGTCCCGCCGCGACTCCGGGTCAACCGCACTGGTGGGCTCGTCGAGAAACAGGAGCTCCGGCTTGTGGATGATGGCGCCCGCCAGGGCCAGGCGCTGTTTCTGGCCACCACTCATGGTCCCGGCGAGTTGATTCGCGCGCCCTTCAAAGTGGTATTCGGTTAACAGCTCATCGACGCGGGAACGCGCCTTTTTCGCGGGCATATTCTGCACTGCGGCGAGAAACTCCAGGTTTTCGCGCACGGTAAGATCGGTAAACAGGGAGAATTGCTGGGTCATGTAGCCGATATGCTGGCGCAATACCTCGGCCTGTTGGGGGATGGCCAGGCCCAGGACTTCGATTTCACCCGCGGTTGGCGTAAGCAGGCCGCACAGCATCCGGATACTGGTGGACTTGCCGGAGCCATTCGGGCCGAGAAACCCATACACCTGACGACGGTGCACCGTAAGGTCCAGATCATCGACGGCCTTCAGGCTGCCGAAGTGTTTACTCAGCCCCCGCGCCCTGATCGCGGTGTCACTTTCCGCCATCGTAGGGCCCATATTCGTCGGCGTGCTGATCCGAATCAGAGTGTGTTCCGCGGCCGGCCGGCTGTTGCGGCGGATCCCGGTCGCCCGGGTCGCGCAAGGGTTGAGGCCCGGAGTCTGGACTTCTTCCGGCAGTGGCGACACCGGCATTCAAAAATGTCGCCTTGAGCGGCACCCCCGCCGGCAAGTGCGCAGCATCCTCGCCCAGCTGTATTTCCGCGATATAACTGAGGCGAGTGACGTCGTCCCCGGTGAGGGCATAGTACGGTGTGAAGCTGGGTTCATTACGCACCATGCGGACCTTTCCCGAAAAGGGGCCAACTCGACCAGCTGGCGCACCGCCCTCTCCCCTGCGCTTGCCCAGCCCCTCAAGATGAATCTGCGCGCCCCCGCCGACCTGTACATCCAGTCGCACTCGCTGGGGAACATATACGCGGGCGTAAGGCGTTTCTCCGGTCAACATGATGACGAGAGAACCACCCACCGGCGCTTCGTCGCCCAACTTGAAAGGAATACTGTCGACAACGCCGGGCTGCGGCGCGCGCACCGTGAGTTTTTCCAGCAGCACACGCTGCGCCTGTGCCTGTGCGCGCGCCTCCGCCAGTGCCGCCTGCCCCTGCTCGATATCTTCCACACGCGTGCCGCGCTCCAGCTCCAGCAACTGCTCCTGCGCCACACGCACCTGGGCCTGGGCACTCTCTGCCGAAGCCTGGGCGGCATCAATATCCGACCTGGATGCGTAATTCTTTTTGCCCAGCTCCTGCAGCCGCCGGTAATCTGCGAGCCGGTCCCGGGCCTCGGCTTGTGCCGCTTCGACCTCCGCCCTGGCGCGCGCGATCTCTTCTACCCTGGGGCCGTCGTTCAATTCGTCCAGCGCCGCGGCCTGACGTGCCGCTGCCGCTTCAGCGGAACGCAAGCGTGCACGGGTTTGTTGGGGATCCAACTGCAGCAACACCTGGCCCTGCGCGACACGCTGCCCCTCACGCACGCGAATTTCGACGATTTTCTCCGCCACTGGCGCAGGCAGCGCTATGCGATCCCATTCCAGAGTTCCGAGTGCCACATCTTTCGGCTCGCTGCAGGAGGCGCCGAAAAACAGGACCAACAGGGCAAAGCCATACCAAAAGGATGACCCCAAAAGCGTTCGCATCAAAGATTTCTTCTCAAACCTCCACACAGAGCTCAACAAAGAATCCTACCTTGTCGCGACCATCAGCGAAAAGCCGTTTTACAGCAGCGTAAAAATCCCCCCAGGATTGCACGGTAAAAAACATTCCCAAAAATTATAAAAAAATTAACCCGCGAACAAAGCCTTCTTAAAAGAAGCATTTTTAAGAAAAAAAATTATGTAACGAGTGTCACCTTATTAAGCAGTTCCACCGGGATTCCCGTCTACACTCCATACAAATTTCTCAAGGAATGAGATTTTCCACGTATTCGGGACGGCACAGACTCCTAAAATCGGGAAGAAAAAAATTTTCGGACCAAGAAGTAACAATAGGAGTATTCACAGGGGCTTGAATCCGCCTATTTCTGGAACGCTGGTCTCACCTTGAGCACGCCATTGATTAATTACTGGGGTCATCTATGCCGTTTCTCTTTTTGAGCGATTCCGGCCTTCACGGGGACTTGCTGTTCTCTCTCATTTCAGAGCAACTCCCACTCAACTGGGAAAAATCAGAATTTGGAAAGCAGAAGCACTGCCTCAACACCTACGACGCGATTGTCGTTAATTGCTTTGTGCTTACGTCTAAATCCACACCGTGCGCAGAATTCAACTATATAAGAAACATCAACCACCCGAAAGTCCTACTGATAAATGTTCCCTGCGATTTATCCACCCATATCTCCGGACCACTGGAAGAACGGAAATTCGCATTCCTTTGCGACAGCAATACCGGACAACAGGAATTAATCCACCGGCTCGAGTCAGGACTACGAAGCTCTCGACCACAGGAAGATCCGGGCTACCGCACAAGACTACTACTGACCAAGCGTGAACAGGAAATTCTTGCCCAGCTCACGACCGGGGAGCCGAACAGTATTATCGCCTCGCGCTTGCACCTGAGTGAGCACACCGTAAAAAACCACATGTATAACATTTTTCGGAAAATAGGTGTGAAGAACCGCCTGCAGGCTAGCAATTGGGCAAAACTGCATTTAGAGGTTGAGAGGACATGAAGAGCCTCCTCTGGGTGGTTCTCCTTCTGGGATTAAGCACCCCTCTGGTCACCAGATCGGACGATATCGCGCCACTGGAAGAAGCTCCGGAAAAGCCCAGTAGCGGTCGCATTGAAGATGAAATTAGCGGGTTCAACGTGGATCAAACCATAACCCGAACCGGGCACGATTTCGCACGCTACATGAGTGAGTACCGAAATCTGAATTATCCGGATAGCGAGTACAACCTCACCATCAGGGAGCGCCCCTCGGCCCGCTGGGGAAACCTCATCTGGATTACGTATAACAACGACACCGTCTTTCGGCGCTTTGTCAGCCCCAGCACCAACAACATCAAGGCGCTGGCGGAAGAAGCGGCAACAATGATTCACGAAATGGTGCTGCAGGAAAAAATCCGTCAGGCGTTCACCGATCACTATGACCTAGGCAAGGATGAATTCTAATGAAGAGCAAAATAGCGACCGCCATAACACTGGGTTCTTGCGTGGTCCTCGTCGGTACCAGCGCATTCGCCACAGAGCTCGTGTATGAGCCTCGAAACCCTAACTTCGGTGGCAATCCCCTGAACGGCAACTACCTGATTTCCAATGCCCAATCCCAGGATGATCACAAAGACCCGGATCGCCCCGAAGACCTGTATAAGCAGCCGAGTGCGCTCGACCGGTTTACCGATTCCCTGGAAACCCGACTGCTCAACCAGCTGTTGACCGACGTGGGCAACGGCAATAGCGGCGAACTGATAACCGACGATTTTATTGTCCAGATTGTGGATAACGATGGCGTACTCACGGTACTGGTCACCGATCGCGCTACCGGCGATACAAGTGAAATTGTCGTCAGTGGCCTCAACCCGACCAACTAATACTCACAGGCAAATCAGGCAGACGTACAACGAGGTTTGACTATCAACACCAAGTCCCCATAGAAGCATCCCGGACTGACTCGTTCATCCTGAATAATCGCGAATAAAACTGGAGAAAGCGTGATGTTTAAAAGAGGTTCCATAATCGCTACCGCCTTGGCTTTTTTAGTGACGTCGAGTGGCTGCACCATGGTCAAGAACACCGGCGACGCCCTGTTCGGCCCCGGGCTTGAGGAAGCCAAGCTGACTCCGCGGAATGACACCTATCGCGACTTGCTAAACCTCCCCCAGCCCAAGGGAAAAATCCTTGCTGCGGTATACAACTTCCGCGACCAAACCGGTCAGTACAAGCCCGCACCCGCCAGTAGCTTTTCCACCGCGGTGACCCAGGGCGCCGCGTCCATGCTGATGAATGTACTGAACGAGTCAGGGTGGTTTATTCCGCTGGAGCGGGAGGGCCTGCAAAACCTGCTCACCGAGCGGAAAATCATCCGTGCAGCACTGGCCAAGCCCGATGCACCTGAAAACAACCTGATGCTCCCCTCACTGGTTGCCGCCAATATCCTGCTCGAAGGTGGAATTGTGGCCTATGACACGAATATACGCACCGGTGGCGCTGGCGCCCGCTACTTCGGCATTGGCGCCGATGAGCAGTACCGGGTAGACCAGATCACGGTGAATCTGCGCGCGGTGGACATTCGCTCCGGCCGGGTACTCCACTCCGTATTGACCTCGAAAACCGTCTATTCAAAGGCCATCAGTGCAGACGTATTCCGCTACGTGAAATTCAAGCGACTGCTGGAAATTGAACTGGGAACCACCACTAATGAACCCGCCCAGTTGGCACTGCTTTCCGCGATGGAATCGGCTGTCATTCATTTGATTGGCCAGGGCATCGTCAATAATTCCTGGGCGCTGCAGAACCCGGATGAGATCAACAATCCGGTGCTGCAGTACTACCTGAATGAAAGCATCGCCATTCTGTAATCAATAAAGGGAAATAATTCCCGACTTACGCGAGAGTCAGAGTTTCCATGCCAACAAAAGCTTGCCGCGCCCAAAGAACCTGCGCACTGATCTCACTGATTTACGCATGCACTGCGTTCGCGCATCTTGCTCATTCCGCTGAGGTGAATGAAATCTCTGAACTGGAAGCGAGCAGCGAGCTGGAATTGTTCGGCGCCTATTCCATCGCTAACCTCGCCATCATCAATCAGGAAGGCAATTTCAACCATATTTCCGCAGAGCAATCCGGCACCATCAACTTTCTCTCGGCTCAACAGATAGGCTTCAAGAATCTTCTCTTGATTACGCAGGCGGGCGAAGCGAACAGCGTCATCGCGCAGCAGCTTGGAGACAGCAACATTGCCGCGCTACTGCAGGCCGGATACGAGAACATGATTCTGCTTGAGCAGACAGGATTCGGGCACAAGGCGGGCATTACTCAATACGGCGTGCGGAACTCCGCCACGGTGGAGCAGATTGGGCTGTCAAACCAGGTAACAATCAACCAGCGCGGCAACGGACTTCACACTTCGGTCACCCAGTCCGGGGTTTCCATGAATACCACCATCAATCAGTACGACTGATGGCCGGGCAAGATTCTGAGCAATAGACATGCGCGTATCCAGGTTTCTGAATTCAAAACTGCCTTTCCGCTTTTGCGCAGCACTGATGGTTTCTTTTGCCGCCAGTGAAAGCTCGTCAGAGGAAAACACCGCTTACCAGTATCAGGATGGCCTCGCGAACCTGGCAATATCCGAGCAGGCGGCACCCGACTCCCGCAAGAATATGTTTGAACAGGAACAACAAGGGGTCGGTAACATCGCGGAGGGTACCCAGAAGGGAGAAACCAGTAGCCGAATTTCTCAAGTTCAGGACGGCACCTATAACACTATCCGCTCCCAGCAGCAGTTCGGATCTGCCAATACCATCCAGAACCTGCAGGTGGGCGCAGAGAATACC